>CALXIZ010000022.1 GCA_944388495.1 uncultured Clostridia bacterium
AGCGCGGAAATCCATGTCGGCAACCCACAGAGGCAGCAGATTTTCGGGCTTTCCGGAGTCTGAGGAAGGAGCATACTTGATCGAATCGCTGTTTCTGCGGTCGATGACGGTGTCAAAACGGCAGAGCGTTCTGCCGTCTGCAGATATTGTTCTGTTCATGGTAACCTCCGTATTTTGTGTTTACAGTAAAGATTATACCGCACGGATGCAGAGACTGCCATGAGGATGACGCCTGCGGCGCACTTTTTCAGGATCCGTGATGCCGGAGAGGGCGAAACGGCGGAAAAGCGCCGGTATATACCGGTATTTATAATGCGCTGCATCTGTGATATATATAAATTGAGAAGACAGACAGGAAAAAAGAGTAGAGAAAAATATGAAATTATAAAAAATCAATAAGCAAAACGGGCAGTGCCCGGAAATGAGGTGAGTTAATTATGGAACAATGGCGTAAAAATCTGTACACACTTGTAGTAACGCAGATATGCTGTATGGTGGGATTCGGTCTGGTCATGCCGTTCATCGCTTTTTATTTCCAGGAGATGGGAATGGAAGTCGGGACAAAGCTGGATTTCGTGGTCAGTCTCGCCAATACGCTGCCGGCGGTCGGCATGGCGGTTTCTTCGCCGGTATGGGGAGCTCTGTCTGACAGAAAAGGCAGAAAATCCATGCTGATACGGGCCTGCGGCTGCGCTACGGTCATCATGTTTCTCATGGGCATGGTAAGCAGCGTCGGGCCGTTTCTCGTACTCCGTCTGCTCCAGGGCCTTTTTACGGGAACGATTACAGCTTCCATGGCATTTGTATCATCCAATACACCGGAAGAACATATGAGTTCATCTCTCGGGCTGCTGTCAGCTTCCAATTTTATCGGTTATTCCATCGGGCCGGTGCTCGGAGGACTGCTGGCTGAGCTGATCGGCTACCGCAGCTGCTTTTTCCTTTCGGCAGCGATGATGCTCTTCGCTACGGTGATCGTCATCAAAGTCACCGTGGAGGATCCGTCGACATACGGAGAAGCCCTGGTGGAACAGAGAAAGCGGGAAAAACAGCTGAAAAAAGAGGAAAACCGCAGAAAAGGCATCGCTGTGCGGACCTTTACGCCTCTGGTCATCGGCCTGTTTGCCGTTCTGTTTCTCCAGCGCATGTGCCGTTTCGTGTTTACACCGTTTCTGGCGCTGTATGTGGAGCAGGTGCGCGGAACGCTGGAATGGGCTTCCGGCATCACGGGCATTATCAACGGATGTATCTGTATCGCCACAGCGGTCTCGTCCGTGACACTGGTGAGAATCGCAGACCGGTACGATAAGATGAAGCTGATCTTTCTGTATGCCGTGATCTGCCTGCCGATTTCTCTTCTTCTGATTCCGGACTTTTCGCTCATCTTCTTTGTCGCCGGATATGCGATGTATTACTTCGTCATCGGAGCCATCGAACCGATCATCACGGCGGCTCTGTCGGAGAGCACGTCGCCGGAAGGAAGAGGAGCTCTCTTCGGCTGGATCGGCACATTCCAGAATCTCGCAGGCATCTTCGGGCCGCTGCTGGGCAGTCTGATTTCCGCTGTTTTCGGAGGATATCAGGCGATACTGGCTTCTATCAGTATCATGGTACTTATCGTCATCGCGGCGATCATCATCCTGAGACATATTCTGTCGAAGAATCCGGGAAAAAATGCAGCCTGATGCGGTATCACGGCGTTACAGAATCAGAAGCGGAAAGGGAAAAACATGCAGGAAATCGAATTTATAAAGAAAGAAGGCGAATCGCCGGAAGCGGAAGAGACAGAAAAAGCGGAAAAAAAAGATCCGGTATCAGCGGATCAGATATCACCAGACATGACGGAGGATGCGGATTCTGCAGAAAAACGCAGATCGTCCGGAAGAAAAAAAAGAAACCGATGGATGCTCGTCGTCATCATACTTGCAGCGGCCGTAATTCTCACGGGAATACTGCAGTATTGCCTGTCGGGTTTTTCCGGAACGGATTACGGCGGCGGAGATCCGTATGTGGCGGTACTTCACGTGGAGGGTACGATCCGGTCCTCCTCGTCGGCATCCACACAGGACAGCTACCAGCATAACTGGCTGCTGTCCCGTATCGGGGAACTCATGCGGGACAGTCAGAACAGAGGGCTTCTTGTATACGTCAACTCTCCGGGAGGATCCGTCTATCAGTCGGACGAACTTTACCTGAAGCTGAAGGAATATAAGGAAACGACAGGACGGCCTTTTTACGTCTACTTTGCAGAGACTGCGGCGTCCGGCGCCTACTATATTTCGGCGGACGCCGACTGCATCTGTGCAAACCGCAATACGCAGACCGGCTCGATCGGCGTCTATATAGGGCCGGTCATCTCAGCGGAAAAGCTTCTGGAAAAGCTTGGAATACAGGCGGATATCATAAAATCCGGAGAAAACAAAGCTTCGGGAAGCGGATATGAGGATCTGACAGAAGATCAGAGAGCGATCTATCAGTCGATGGTAGATGAGATGTACGGCAGATTTGTCACTATCGTGGCGGAGGGGCGTGATCTCAGCGAGGAAAGAGTGCGCGAGCTGGGAGACGGCAGAGTCTATACCGCCGCACAGGCGCTGGAAAACGGCCTGATCGACAGAATCTGCACTTACGATGAAGCCGTCCGCTACATGAGCGAAGAGGAGGAACTGCAGTGCAGCTTTGTTTCCATTCAGTACTCTCCGAAGGAGACGCTCCTCGATAAAATATTAGGAATGCCGCTGTCGTCAGAAGAAAAGAGCGGACAGGAAAGCGCTTCCGAGGCGGAAAGCGTGATAAATCTGATCGAGGAATACAGCAGCCCGCAGCCGCTGTATATGATGTACTGACGCAATGACGCAATGACAGAATACCGCGGTTCATACCGGAACGGAAAAAAGGACGGCGTCCGTCGGAGCCGGCAGGAAAAAGAGTGTCAAGTAAAAATGCTTGACACTCTTTTCGCCCTGTGGTAGTCTGTCATAGTGACAAAACAAAGAAGGTGACTATGATCGATAAGCTGTTTGAAGTCGGGCTGCTGTACGATTTTTATTCGGAGCTTCTGACGCCGCATCAGAAGCGCATATGCCGGCTGTATTTTGAAGACAACTATACACTGGCCGAGATCGCGGGTGAGACGGGCATCAGCCGTCAGGCGGTACATGATACTGTCTCCAGGTCGGAGCGGTCGCTTCGCGGCTATGAGGAAAAGCTGGGTCTTGCGAAAAGATTCCGGCGCCGCGAAGAGGAGATTGCGAAAGCCGCGGCGGCAGTCGACCATATTATCGATACACATAAAGACGACGCCGGTCTGATTTCGGAGCTCGGAGCGGTCAAGAAAATTCTCGCCCGCATCGAAGACTGACAGAAGTCCGCGTCGGACAGGATGCACAGAAGCGGCGGGAGTCATGCGGCGGGACAAAGAGGAGGTAACTCATGGCATTCGAAGGTCTTTCGGAAAAACTGCAGGGTGTCTTTAAAAAACTGAAGGGAAAAGGCGTTATTACGGAAGCCGATGTGAATGACGCCATGCGCGAAGTGAAGCTGGCTCTTTTGGAGGCGGACGTCAATTTCAGAATCGTCAAGGATTTCGTGGCACGCGTGAAGGAAAAGTGTCTCGGTGCGGATGTCCTTCAGAGTCTGACTCCGGCTCAGCAGATCATCAAAATCGTCGATGAAGAGCTGACGGCGGTCATGGGCGGAACAAACAGCAAGCTGACATATTCGCCGAAAGGTTTCACAGTCCTCATGCTCGTGGGTCTGCAGGGTACCGGTAAGACGACGACGGCGGGAAAGCTGGCGTCTTATCTTCTGAAAAACGGCAAAAAGCCGATGCTGGCAGCCTGCGACGTCTATCGTCCGGCCGCTATCGATCAGCTGGAAATCGTGGCGGAGAAAGTCGGAGTGCCGGTCTACACGGACCGGGAGGAAAAGCACCCGGAGATCATCGCACAGAAAGCGGCGAAGGAAGCGGAATACAAGGGCTATGATGTTCTGATCGTCGACACTTCCGGCCGTCTGCATATCGATGAGGAGCTGATGCAGGAGCTGGTCGTCATACGCGATACGGTAAAGCCGCATGAGATTCTTCTCGTCGTCGACGCGCTCACCGGACAGGATGCGGTGACAGCGGCGGAGGGCTTCAGCAGCGCCGTCGGCATCGACGGTATCATCATGACGAAGCTCGACGGCGATTCCAGAGGCGGTGCGGCACTGTCCGTCAAGGCTGTCACAGGCAAACCGATCAAGTTTGTCGGCATGGGTGAAAAGTTCGACGCGCTGGAGCCTTTCTATCCGGACCGGATGGCTTCCAGAATTCTCGGCATGGGCGATATGCTCAGCCTGATCGAAAAGGCTCAGGAAAATTATGACGAACAGCAGGCTGAGGACCTGGAACGGAAAATCCGCAAAAACGAATTTACGCTTCAGGATTTTCTGGATCAGATGGGTCAGATCAAAAAGATGGGCGGTCTCGGAAAGATCATAGACATGCTTCCCGGCATGGGAGGCAAAAAGCCGAGCGATGAGGAGATGGAAAAATCACAGCAGGAATTCGTGCGCATGGAAGCGATCATCAATTCCATGACAAAAGAAGAGCGCCGTGATCCGAAAATTCTCAATGCCAGCAGGAGAAAGCGCATCGCAGCGGGTTCCGGATGCAGCGTATCGCAGATCAATACGCTGATCAAGCGGTATGACGAAGCCTGCAAGGTGATGAAACAGATGACAAAATCTCCGAAGCAGACAGCGCGCAGGATGAAAAAGAGAAAGTACCGTTAAGCGGTCTCTTCAGGCGTATGCTCTGTTCCGGAGTGTCACAGGGCACAGAAGCCGGATGATTCGGAGCTGAAGTGAGCCGCAGACAGTTGTGATCTGCTCGAAAAAAGAGTTTAAGATAAAAGGTCAAAATATTAATTTAATGAATACGGCGTTTCCGATGAGGAAATGTCCTGTATAATTCAGGAGGTAGAAGAAATGGCAGTTAAAATCAGATTAAAGAGAATGGGCGCAAAGAAAAAGCCTTTTTACAGAGTTGTCGTTGCGGACTCCCGCGCACCGAGAGACGGAAGATTTATCGAAGAGATCGGTTATTATGATCCTCTCAAGGATCCGGGCGAAATCAGCATCGATGCGGAAAAAGCGAAGAAGTGGCTCGGAAACGGTGCGCAGCCGACCGATACAGTAAGAAGCCTTCTGAAAAAATCCGGCATCGTAGAGTAAGAGTGGTGAAAAGCGTGGTACAATTAGTCGAGACGATCGCGAAGTCGCTCGTGGATCATCCGGAAGACGTCTTCGTGACGGAGACGGAGGAAAAGCAGGGAATTACGATTCAGCTGAAAGTCGCACCGCAGGATATGGGAAAGGTGATCGGCAAGCAGGGACGGATCGCCCGTGCACTCAGAACCGTAGTACGCGCCGCAGCGACGAAAGAAAATAAAAAAGTAGTTGTCGAAATCGTTCAGTAATCCTGAACGGACATGCAGAACGCAGGCTCCGCGGGGTCTGCGTTTCTTGATATACTGAAGAAAAAACATACTGAAAAAAAACCGGACGAAAGAGAAAACCATATGGACAGAATCAAAGTGGGAAAGATCGTGAGCGCTGTCGGAATACGCGGCGAAGTCAGAGTGTATCCGTATACGGATTATCCGGAACGTTTCGAGGAGCTGGACAGCGTCTTTGCGGGAGAAGACCGGCTTGAGCCGGAAAAAATCCGCTATCATAAGAATACAGTCATCATCAAATTCCGGGGAGTGAACGACCGCAACGCTGCGGAAGCGCTGAGAGACCGTTTCCTGGAGATCGATAAGAAGGATCTGCGCGAGCTGGGAGAGGATGAGTACTATATTTTCGATCTGATCGGCCTTGAAGCGCAGGATCAGAACGGAAAACGGATCGGCAGGGTCAGCGATGTGATACAGAACTCGGCGCAGGATCTTTATGAGATCGAGCATATTGACGGTAAAAAGTATTTCGTGCCTGCGGTGAAGGAATTTGTTACAGATATAGATATAAATCGTGGTATAATGAAAATAAAACCGATCGAAGGGCTTTTCGGAGACCAGGAGGAGGTCTGAATACGTGGATATCGACGTACTTACGCTTTTTCCGGAAATGATCGTACCCGTCGTGGGTGCGAGCATGCTGGGGAGAGCTGCGAAAAACGGAATACTGAGCGTGAACGTGGTCAATATCCGCGACTTTACGCAGAATAAGCACAGGAAAACAGACGATACTCCCTTCGGCGGAGGCGCGGGAATGGTAATGTCCGCGCAGCCGGTATTTGACGCGCTGCGCTCCGTAAATGCGGAGCGGAAGCGCATTTTATATATGTCGCCGAGGGGACGTAAACTGGACAAACAGCTGATTTCGGATCTGTCGCGGGAACAGGAGCTCGTATTTCTGTGCGGTCATTATGAAGGCATCGATGAAAGAATCATCGAATACTGGAAACCGGAAGAGATCTCTATCGGAGATTATATCCTGACCGGAGGAGAGCTGGCGGCTCTTGTCGTCATTGACGCCGTGGCCCGCCTGATTCCTTCTGTACTGGGAAATGAAGCATCTCATGAAGAGGAATCCGTCTATTCGGGCCTGATCGAATATCCGCAGTATACAAAGCCGCGGATTTACGAGGATATGGAGGTGCCGGATGTTCTTCTGTCGGGAAATCACAGGCAGATTCACCTGTGGAAATTTGAAAAATCGTGTGAGATTACGAAGGAGAGAAGACCCGATCTCTGGCAGGCTTTTCTGAAGGAAAACAGAAAGCTCGACAAGGATGAAAGAAAAATCCTGCAGAAGTTCCGGGACTGAAAAGAAAAAGAATCGGAAAAGAACGAAACTGCGGAACGGACGGAGGTACTGTTTTGGCCGGAGACAAATCGGAAAAGAACATGCCGGAAAACGGCGGAAATACGGTCAGAAAAAAGAAGAAAAAAAATATGAAGCGTCTGATCATCCCTGTCTATCTTCTCGTCGTCATCATTCTGATTTTTATCGTCTATGCATACCCGACGATTTCGGGGGCGCTGAAGCGGACGATGACGGTGGAGTACGGGGAACTGAAGGTGGAAGAAAATGTGACCTGTTATATCGTGAAAAATGAGACGCTGTACTTCTCGAATTCGGAGGGAGATATCGATTATCTGTTCGGCGAGGGAGAGCTGGTACGCGGCGGAACGGAAGTTCTGACGATATCGCCGGCCGCTGTGAGCAGCGATGCGTCGCTCGGCGTTTTCGGCGAGCGTGCGGAAAGGTTTGCGTCGGGAGAGACGCTGCTCGACATTGACAGCAGTCTGTTTTCAAATGTCATGAGCAGTCTGAGAACAGCGTATGCGGCCGTCTCGGAATCGGAAGAACAGGCGGAAGATGCGAAAAAGGCACAGCAGGCACAGATTCAGCGATATCTGTCCCGTCTCGGGACTCTGGACGAGAAAGGAGAAGATGCGGGAAACGGTGTCATCTCCGGACTCGGCGTCATACCGGAAAATTATGTCGTACCGAAGCCGGGAATTGTGAGCTACCGTCTCGACGGTTATGAGAGTGAACTGAACCCGTATACGATGACGCTGCTGGATCATTCCGCCATGGAAGAGATCGGGACATCGTCGGAGGATGTGAAGCGGGAAAAAACGCGTTACGGAGAGCCGCTGTTTAAAATCGTGGACAACAGCGCCTGGTATGCGGTCATATGGATCGACGGGGAGGATCTGGGAAAATATTCGGAGGGAAACAGCATCACACTGCGACTTCCTGACGGAGATGCGGCCGGAAGTGTGGAACGCGTTTCGGAAAACGAAGGCGAAATCATGGTCATCATGAAGTTTGACACTTATTATGATGACATCGCTTCTCTGAGAAAGGTTCAGACAGAAGTGGTCACGTCGGATTACAGCGGTCTGATGATCCGCAATTCCTTTATCACCAGCGAAGACGGAAAGGCGGGAGTTTATGTTCTGGATGTGACGGGAGACAGCAGCTTTGTACCGGTAAAGGTGAAAGCGACAGACGGGGAGTATTCTCTTGTGGAATCCGGATACTACTATGAATACGATGAAGCGACAGGAGAAAGCGAACGCGTAAGCACGGTGGAACCGTATGATGAAATCGAAAGGCCGTAAAAATATGATAATGAAAATACTTTACGGTTTTTCTTCAGTATGATGATAATCCGGCAGCTGTCGGAAGACAGGCCGGGAGAGGAGGCGGAGACGCAGAAAAATGGGAACGATAGCGGAAAATATCGAAGAAATCCGGAAGGAAAAGGCACAGGCGGCGGAAAAATCCGGCAGAAAGCCGGAGGACGTCCTGCTGATAGCTGTGACGAAGACGCGCAGCGCGGAAGAGATAAATGAAGCGATACGCGCAGGAGTTACCGACATCGGAGAAAACAGAGTTCAGGAAATCCTGGATAAATACGATAAAGTTCTTCCTGTCAGATGGCATATGATTGGACATCTGCAGACAAATAAGGTAAAATATATAATCGATAAAGTCTCTCTGATTCATTCGGTGGATTCGCTTAAGCTGGCGGAAGAAATCGACAGGCGGGCGGCGCAGCACGGCATGATGATGGACATCCTCGTGGAGGTCAACGCGGCCGGCGATGAGGCGAAGTTCGGTGTCGGAACGGAGGCGGCGGAGACACTGGTTTCGGAAATTCTCGGAAGCTGTGAACATATACGTATCAGAGGGCTTATGACAGTGGCTCCTTATGCGGAGAATCCCGAAGAGGTAAGGCCGTATTTCCGTCAGATGCGTCATCTGTATGACCGGATCGCCGCTGAAGTCGATCATCCGAGGCTCGACTTTCAGTATCTTTCCATGGGAATGTCAAATGACCGGCGGATTGCCGTCGAAGAAGGCTCCACGGCGATACGCGTGGGAACCGCGATTTTCGGAGCACGGGACTATCATTGAAACAGGAAACGGAAGCAGTTAAGGCAGAATCAGATCCTGGCAGATATCTGAGCAGATTTTTCGGTCCGCGTTGCGGACGGAAAAGCCGGAGCACTTCTGCTGCCGGCAGGAAATTTCGGGTTTTGGGTGGCTGCCGCCGGCCGGACCCTTGCGGGGAGAAAGGGGAAAATTCCCCGACGGAAACTTTTACAGGAGGTATCTCTCATGGGAGACGGATTATTCAATAAGTTTAAAGTGCTCATCGGTGTCGAGGATGAGGAAGAGGAGGAAATCAAAGTCGTGACGCCTTCTGTCACCTCTGCGGCGCCTGCGCCTGCGGTGGTCGGTGATGCGAGAAGAACACAGGCTGTCTATGCCAACCGCAGCAATACATTCGTTCAGCCTAAGATGGAACACCGCGACAGCAAGGTGATAAGCATGCAGAACAGTACGGTCAGAAAACAGTTCAAGCTCGTCGTAACCGAACCGAAGAGCTTTGACGAGTGTCCGCGCCTGGTGGACAATCTCAAGAGTAAAAAGCCGGTGATTCTCAACCTGGAGAAGCTCGAAAACGAGACAGCGAGAAAAATCTTCGATTTTCTCAGCGGAGCGACGTATGCGCTGGACGGCAACGTACAGAAAATCGCGAACAATATCTTTGTCTTTGCACCGGAAAATGTGGATGTCATGTCAGCGGCGCCGGATCAGGGAAGAGCGGGGATTCCTCTGAATCAGAGCCCGTGGCGCAAGTAAGGCGGGCCGTTTATGGGAGCGGTTTTTCTTGCAAGGGTTATCATCGGTTTCGGCAATGTCATCATCATGCTCATCTGTCTGCAGGCGATTATGAGCTGGTTTGTCAATGTCTTTCCGGCCGGCGTGGCGAAGTTTTACAATGTGGTCTGCATGATCGTGGATCCGTTTGTCCGTCCGTTCCGGAAACTTACGATGAGATTTGCCTATACAATAGGGATTGATTTTTCACCGCTGATCGCTATTATCGTTATAGAGACCGTATGCCGGATACTCGCGATGATCATTATTTCTGTGTAGATATTGTGTGAGATACGCTGCGGTTACTGGACGGATGTGTCAGAGCCGCCGGCTGTCCGCACAGATGATCCGGCTTATTATAAAAGTTATTTTTGAGAGAAGACCGGGACGTGCAGTGCAGGGGCGCACGTCCCGGTTATTTTGAAGTGCCCGGTTTTCCTGCATGCAGTTTCTCTTCCCGGCGGCCCTGCGGACCGAAAAGGCGGAGCGAAACCGGGTGTCTGCTGTCTGCCGGGAAACTCGCGACAAAAGGAGAGGCAGTCTATGATTTATCTCTGTCTGATTATCGCTGCTGTGGCAGTCGATCAGATTCTGAAATATGTTGTGGTAAGCGGTCTGGGGATGATGAATTCTGTTCCGGTGATCGAAAATTTCTTCTATATTCACTGCATACCGAACGAAGGAATCGCTTTGGGGATGCTGGCGGGAAAACAGACTGCCGTCATCATCATCACATCCGTTTTTATGGCAGCATTGAGTCTTTTTCTTTTTCTGTTCCGCAGAAAAATACATCCGTTTCCTCTGTGTGCCGCTGCTCTGATCATCGGAGGAGGAATCGGCAATATCATCGACCGGATACGGCTCGGCTATGTGGTCGACTTCTTTGAATTCCGCATCTGGTCTTATATTTTCAATTTTGCCGATATCTGCGTGGTGGCGGGATGTGCTATGATTCTTATCTATGTACTGTTTGAACGTAAATTTAAAAAATCGCTTTAAAGCTGCTTCCGCATGCCGTACGGAGACTATTTTATGTCTGTTTTATAGTCCCTGTGCGGCGCGGCGGAAGCCGGCCTGAAAAACAAAAACAGGGGCGTGAAAAGATATGTGTGAAAAAATACCGGAGGAATGCCGGCTCACGGTGGAGGCGCAGGATGCCGGAATGCGTCTGGACGCTTATCTTGCGGAAAAGCTGGAGGACATGACGAGAAGCTATCTTCAGCATCTCATCGGAGACGGCAGTGTCAGTGTGACAGGCCGGAAAAAGACAGCAAAAAACTGCAGACTGCGGGAAGGGGATGAAGTAACCGTAAAAATTCCGCCTCCCCGCGCTCTCGACGTCTGTGCGGAGGATATTCCTCTGGATATCGTCTATGAAGATGATTTTCTGCTGGTGGTAAACAAGCCGAAAGGAATGGTCGTCCATCCGGCGGCCGGAAACGATTCCGGAACGCTTGTCAATGCACTGCTGCACCACTGCGGAGAAAATCTCTCGTCGATCAACGGAGTGATCCGCCCGGGGATCGTACACAGAATCGATAAGGACACGAGCGGACTGCTGGCAGTGGCAAAGACGGATCAGGCTCACAGAGGACTCTCGGAGCAGCTGAAGGAACATTCCATGACGCGTTCTTATCTGGCAGTGGCATACCACCGTTTTCGTGAAGAGGAGGGAACGGTGGATGCGCCGATCGGACGTGACCGGATGAACCGCCTGAAGATGGCCGTCGTACCTGCCGGAGAGGGGCGGCGTGCGGTGACGCATTATCGCCAGCTTGACTTTTCTCAGGGATTTTCTCTGATCGAATGCCGTCTGGAGACGGGCAGAACGCATCAGATCCGGGTTCATATGGCATCTATAAATCATCCTCTCCTCGGAGACCGTGTATACGGACCGGGAAAAAATCCTTACGGGGCCCGGTCGCAGATGCTTCATGCGCAGACGCTGGGATTTATCCATCCTGTGACGGGAAAATATATGGAATTCTTTCGGGAACCTCCGGGAGAATTTCTGAAAGTATGCAGAGCAGCCGGACTCCGCCTGCCGCCGGATGAGCGGCCGGAAAAACGATGAGATAAGCGGAAAAACCGGAGTGCCGGACTCCGGCTGTTTTCCGCTTTTTCTCATCTGTCCTTTTTACTGTTATCTTTCCGACTGTCTGCGTATGCCCCGTCCTCTGCGCTGCCGTAGACTTCCTTTTCTTCCGCCGCTTCCGCTTCTTCGGAGCGTATATATTCCGCGCACCGCCCGCAGATGCAGCGGCCTCTGAAGATGATGCCGCTGCTGATGTCTCTGCCTCCGCACAGAGCGCAGGAGAAGTGTTCGCTCCGGTATGTTTTTTCTGCATGTTTCTTTGTCGTATTATTCGTTTTCATATTATTTTCCTTTGAGCCCTGATACTGAAATAATTACCATTTTCAGGATAATGTAAAATTATGTAATAAGCAACCTCTGAATTGAAATAAATGAAAAAATAACCGGTTTCCCGGATTTTTCCGGTACATTTCAGAAAACCGCATCCCGGAAAACGGCGATAAAAAGTGATAAATTCCGAAAAAATGAAAAAAACGAGCAGAGATGAAAAAATGAGAAAAGAAAAAGCCCCGTGATCACGAAAAATCACGGGGCTTTGATGGTACGCCCGCGGGGAGTCGAACCCCAATCTCAGGAGTCGGAGTCCTGCTTTCTATCCATTGAAATACGGGCGCATATAACTGCCTTATCTGCTGACCGATACGAAATGACCGAACCGGATGAGATCATCGCGTGTTGCCGCGCGCTTGACGAGCCGGAGAACCTTTTCCGCATCGTCGACGACAAAACCGGTGATCTGCGAAATCCCTTCATCGAAGAGCGAGGTGCACAGCGGAATGTCCATACCCCACAGGATTCTTTTCTTTCCGTACTCTTCCGCACGGACGAGTACGGGACCTGCGATTTTATCGACCAGGGAACGGCCGCTGATCACGATCTGATCGCACTGCGGTATCAGCTCACGGTATGCCGTATAGATGTAGTCGCGGTAAGTCCGGTCCTGATTTCTGCGGAGAATATCGATTCTTCCGGGAACGCTGTGAAGCTCATCGCGCTCGTACATCGGCTCGGAGAAGAGCGTATGCTTATCCTTCGTATGTGCCTCGCAGAATTTCAGAAACGCACCTCTGCTGCGTCTGCCGCCGGGATATACCTCCGCCTGCGCAGGAATGCGCTCAGGCCGGTTATGAAAGGCATTGACAGCAGCCAGAGCCAGGGAAGCCTCTGCATAATTCCAGGATCGAAGGCCTGCAGCAGCTTCGGAAAGCGGCATGCCGGGCTTCGGGTCTGCGGTAAAGGGAAAGCGCTGATAACGCTCGTAGACAGAAGGCGCCAGTCCGAGAAAACCGTCCTCTGTCAGGACTGCCGTCCAGTAGGTGCCGACCGCAAAATCCTTTATTCTGATACTGCCGTCGACAGAAGCGATCAGGCTGTCACAGATATTCCACATACTGTACTTCACCTCCGGAGCTCTGTCGGAAATCTTTCAACAGACAAAGAGATTTTAACAGACATTTCATGAAATTGCAACCGGAAAGAAAAAAGAACAGATATTCTGAAAGAAAAGCCGGACATGATTTCTCTGTATACGCTCCGGACGGAAATTTTATACCTGCAGAAAAGACGGGAAAAGCTGTGTTATAATATGGTGTAATCTGTTATAACTGGTTAAATCAAATCGGAAGAGAACATAAGGAGGAAAGAGGAATGAAGCTGATTACCGTTTCCGGGCCGCCATCTTCCGGCAAGACGTCGGTGATTCTGAAACTGATCGATTCACTTCGTGAAAGCGGAATGGAAAAAATCGGTGTCGTCAAATTCGACTGTCTGACTTCTTTTGATCAGATCCGGTATAAAGAGGCAGGAATACCGGTGGAAATCGGATTTTCGGGAAAGGTCTGTCCGGACCACTTTTTTATCAGTAATATCGAAGATGCGGTCAGATGGGGCGTGAAAAGCGGTTTTGAAATGCTGATCACGGAAAGCGCCGGTCTCTGTAACCGCTGTTCCCCTCATATCAGCGAGATTCCGGCAGTCTGTGTCATCGACAATCTGTCGGGCGTCAATACGCCGAGAAAGATCGGTCCGATGCTCAAATTTGCTGATTATGTGGTGATCACAAAGGGAGATATTGTTTCTCAGGCGGAACGGGAAGTTTTTAAATTCAACGTCCGTCAGGTGAATACGGGGGCAAGGATTCTGTTTGTCAACGGTATCACCGGACAGGGCTCCTTTATGCTGGCGAAGCATCTCAGCCGCGCCGTCGATATCACGACACTCAGCGATATGCATCTGCGGTTTACGACGCCGGCGTCTGTATGCTCTTACTGCACGGGCGAGACACGGATCGGAGAGGAATTTCAGAACGGCATGATGAAAAAAATGACATTTACACCGTCCGTTTTTTATAAGGATACGGAAGAAATAGAAGAGCCCGCGGAGAAAGGCGGTGTCGAAGCATGACAGATTTTTATGATCTGGCGGAAAAGAAGAGCGTCGGAGAGATCAGAAAGCTTTATCCGATTTCCGGAGATTTTTTTGACAATATGAATCTGTCTGCTCTGGCGGAAGATGTACCGATGGCAGATGCGCTGGAAAAGAGTGATCCGGAGTGGCTGCAGGAACTGGGGACAGATACCGACGGCGTCCTGGAGCAGTTCTGTGAGTTTATGGAGGCTCTGACATCGCCGCAGGAGGAGACGGCACTTATCCGGGAGATTACGATTGTCGGCGGACATGATAAAAACGGTATGCCGGAAAAAGCGGAGCTGACGGTAAAGCCGGGAGAGGTCATCAGTATCGTGGGGCCTACCGGATCGGGAAAGAGCCGTCTGCTCGGCGATATCGAATGCATGGCGCAGGGAGATACGCCTACGGGACGCAGAATCAGGATCAACGGAGAATTTCCTGATGAGGAGACGCGGTTTGAGCTGGAGGGCAGGCTCGTGGCACAGCTTTCGCAGAACATGAATTTTGTCATGGATCTGAGCGTGAGAGATTTTCTGCAGATGCACGCCAAAAGCCGCTTCTGTGAGGATCCGGAGTCGGTGGCGGAGCAGTGCTACGCCTGCGCCAATGATCTGGCGGGCGAAGCCTTCGATATCTCGACGAAGGTGACACAGCTTTCCGGAGGGCAGTCGCGCGCACTGATGATCGCTGATACGGCCTATATGAGTTCCTCGCCGGTCATTCTGATCGACGAGATCGAAAACGCGGGAATCGATCGCAGACAGGCGATTTCCATTCTGACGCGTCAGGATAAGATCGTATTTATTTCCACTCATGATCCGATGCTGGCGCTCAGCGCGTCAAAGCGGATCGTCATCCGCAACGGCGGCATCGCAAAGGTGATGGAGACGACAGAAGAGGAGCGCGCCAGCCTGTCGGTGATCGAAGAGCTGGACGACACGATCATGCGCATCCGCAGCATGCTGCGTGCGGGAGAGCAGATCATTCCCGGACATTTTGCGGTCCCTGCGGCTGCCTCTTCGGATGAAGCGTGAGCGGGATGCGGGCTGATGTTATTCCGGCAATGCCGGCGGATCGGCATTTTGTATAGTAATAAAGAGACAGAAATCCGGAAAGGAAAACCGAGATGGAAGAAAAGAGGAAAAAGATAGATTATGATCGTCTGTATGATGATCTGATCGCGGAAATACCGGAGGACGCCCCGGTGGACGATCTGATCTGCACACACTATACGGCGATCGTCGTAAGCCGCGGCGGCATGGGACTGGGCGAGTTTATGGATGAATTTGATACGCGCCCCATGCTTGAGCCGGGCAACAAGAAGAATCTGACTCTGCGTCAGCTGGCGGAGGGAATACGATCATGGAATATGACGGAAGCGGCGATCGGTCAGGCAGCCGTCAACGCATATTACAACTCACAGGAGCGGGCGCGGGAAAACGGGATTCTGCTGACAGACAGTCTTTATTCCGAGGACAGGACGGCGGATCCGTTTATCACATATCAGAAAGCAGTCCGCGGGAAGAAAGTGACGGTTGTGGGTCATTTTCCGTATCTGAGCAATCTCTTCGAACCGGTATGTGATCTCTCGATCATAGAAGGTTCCTATCCGGATCCCGGGGATTATCCGGATCAGGCGGCGGAATATCTGATTCCGGGAAGCGATTTTGTATTTCTCGGGCCGCTGACGGTCATCGATAAATCGCTGCCGCGTCTTCTGGAGCTGGCCGAGGGCGCATTTATCGGCATGGTGGGTCCCGCTTCTGTTCTGTCGCCCGTGCTTTTCCGCTACGGCGTCGACGAAATGGACGGATTTGTCGTCAAAGATAATGAGATCGCTTACAGACTGCTGAAAGAGCAGGAAAGTCTGAAAATTTACTCGTCGGGACAGAAGGTAAGTCTGAGAAAAGCGGAATATGAATCGTTCTGCGCGGAAAAGAAAGGTGAGAAAAGATAGAGGAGGCTATCCGAATGACAGAGAAAAGACAGGAAAAAGCGCTTGTCCTGTTCAGCGGAGGCGTGGACAGCACGACATGCCTGGGGCTGGCAGTCAGCCGCTGCGGAAAGGAAAACGTGACGGCGCTGTCTGTCCGCTACGGGCAGAAACACGAAAAAGAGATCGAAGCGGCGAAAAAAATAGCCGCTTATTACGGAGTAGAGCTGATGGAGCTGGATCTGACGCCGATTTTCGGCTACAGCAATTCTTCTCTTCTGAAACAGTCCGAATGCGAAATACCGAAGGAATCTTATGCGGAGCAGATCTCTCACACCGGAGGACGGCCTGTCTCGACCTACGTTCCTTTCCGCAACGGACTTTTTCTGGCCTCTGCCGCCAGTATCGCTCTTTCACGGGAATGCAGCGTCATACTGTACGGAGCGCACGGCGACGACGCTGCCGGCAATGCTTATCCCGACTGCAGTCAGGCCTTTCAGGATGCGATGAACCGGGCTGTGATCGAAGGAAGCGGGCATCTGCTGCGCATCGAAGCGCCTTTCGTTGGACTGACAAAAGCGGATGTCGTAAAAAAAGGTCTGGAGCTCGGGGTTCCGTATGAGATGACATGGAGCTGCTACGAAGGCGGAGAACGGCCTTGCGGAGTCTGCGGAACCTGCATCGACCGGGCGAAGGCTTTTGCCGCCAACGGAGTCAGAGATCCTGCTCTGAAAGAGTAAAAAATACAGCTCCGATCTTTGCGGCCGTAACAGTCGGATTTTCCGGATCCTGATAAAAGTAAAAAAATGTTAAAAAATCCTTTTCATGTAATAAAACGGACGGTATAATGGTAATCAGAGTACGGAATACTGAGCCGGACATGAAGGGAGGATAATGCATTGCTGAATTTACTGGTCGCGGAGCGCGGAGACGACAGAAAACATTTTATGGAATGCCTGGCAGCCTGCGGAGAGGAAAATATTTCGGCAGAGTATGCCGGCAGCGCTCTTTCTGCGAATGATCTGTTCCGGAAAAATCCGTGCCGTTATGATGCCGTATTTCTTTCCGTTTTTCCGGAGATGAAAAATTCTGCGGAAGCGGCAGATACGGCGCGGCAGATACAGACGATCAGTCCGCGTGTTCAGATTGTGCTGATGACAGCACAGGAATATCTGCCTTTTTCCGTGCTGGAATACGGATACTTCCGTCTGCTGAAAAAACCGGCAGAGGTCTCTGCGCTGAAAGAGATTCTTTCGGATCTGAAACGGCATGCCGCTGCGTCCGCTGCAGGAGATCAGAAGCTTCTCGTTCTCAGATTCAACAGGAAATATTTTTATCTGACATGCGGGTCCGTTCTTTACATATATAAATCGCGCGGCGGCATCGTCCTCGTCACAGAAAAGGGGGAGTATGTCCACAGCGGAAGGCTCGACGAATTTGAAGAGCAGCTCGGACAGACTTTCTGCAGATGTCACGGCAGCTTTATCGTCAATTTCCGCCACGTGATACGTTCAGGGACGGACTATATCCTCATGGACGATCAGCAGCGCATATCGGTGAGCCGCGCGTACCGCGGAAGAGTGAAAAATTTTGTGCAACATATGACGGAGAATCAGAAAAAAACATTGAAAATATAATGCGGATGCTGTAAAATATATAGCGCATGTGATCTGACATGCGCAATTCGCACGTCCCATGACTCGTTGCCGGTGCTGGAATTTGAACAGAAACTGACGTTTTCAGCAGCATTCGGGGATGAATGGGGCGGAGGTATCGAAAAACCAGGAGGAAAGAATTATGTCAGTTATTTCGATGAAACAGTTACTCGAAGCAGGTGTACATTTCGGACACCAGACCAGAAGATGGAACCCTAAGATGGCTCCGTATATCTTTACGGAAAGAAACGGCATCTATATCATCGACCTGCAGAAGACAGTAAAGATGATCGAAGCGGCTTACAACTTCATGATGCAGGCAGCTGCTACAGGAAGACCGATCCTTTTCGTAGGAACGAAGAAGCAGGCACATGCGGCGATCCGCGAAGAAGCGACGAGATGCGGCATGTATTATGTAAATGAAAGATGGCTGGGCGGAATGCTCACAAACTATAAGACGATCGCTACGAGAATCAAGAGACTCAACGACATCAAGGCCATGGAAGAAGACGGCACGTTTGAGGCTCTTACAAAGAAGGAAGTCATCAAGCTGAGAGCTCAGGAAGCAAAGCTTGAAAAGTTCCTCGGCGGCATCAAGGATATGAAGGGCATGCCGGTAGCCATGTTCGTAGTAGATCCGAAGAAGGAAAAGATCGCGGTCAAGGAAGCGAAGATTCTCGGCATTCCGGTAGTCGGCATCGTAGATACGAACTGCGATCCGGATGACGTCGATTATGTAATCCCTGCAAATGACGATGCGATCAGAGCGGTAAGACTGATCACATCCAAGATGGCAGACGCTGTAATTGAAGGAAAGCAGGGCGAATCCATGGATGATTCCGAGCCTTCCGAGGAAGCAGAGGAAGCTGCAGAAGAAGCGGCAGCTGAAGTTCAGGACGAAGAACAGGCAGAAGCGTAAGTCGAGATTTTTAGGAGGAATTCGAAAATGGCAGTAACAGCGGCTATGGTAAAAGAGCTCCGTGAGATGACGGGAGCAGGTATGATGGACTGCAAAAAAGCTCTGGTAGAAGCTGACGGCGATATGGACAAGGCAGTGGAGGTTCTCAGAGAAAAGGGACTTTCCAAGGCTGCAAAGAAGGCTGGCAGAATCGCTGCTCAGGGTCTTGTCGGCATCAGCTTTAATGAAGACAGCAGTCAGGCGGCGATCATCGAAGTCAATTCCGAGACGGACTTCGTCGCAAAGAACGAAGAATTCATCGATTTTGTAGATAAGCTCGCAGAGCTCGCTCTGAAAAACGATGCGGCTGACATGGATGCTTTCATGGCTCTTCCTTATGAAGGCGAAGGCACCGTTCAGGATGCACTCAACAGCAAGATCTCCAAGATCGGCGAAAATATGAATATCAGAAGATTCAAGAAGATCGCCGAGCCGGGTACGGTAAACATCGGCTACGTTCACGGCGGCGGTAAGATCTGCGTTATCGTAACGCTGAAGACAGATGCTTCCGCAGAGGAAGTGACGGTAATGGGCAAGGATGTTGCGATGCAGGTCGCTTCCATGAATCCTCAGTATGTCAGCGAAGACGATGTGGATCCTGAATTCATCGAAAGTGAAAAGAAGATCCTCGTTCAGCAGGCTCTCAACGAAGGCAAGCCGGCTGACATCGTGGAAAAGATGGTTATCGGCCGTCTCAAGAAAGAGCTCAAAGAGACCTGCCTCCTCGATCAGAAGTTTGTCAAGGACAATGATCTGACCGTAGCACAGTATGTAAAGAACTGCGCGAAGGAAATCGGCAAGGATGTTGCAGTCGTCGGCATGGTTCGCTATGAAGTAGGCGAAGGCATCGAAAAGAAAGAAGAAAACTTTGCAGAAGAAGTAGCAAAGCAGATGGCAGGAAAATAGAAAAGAAACGCAATCTCATAATTTAAAAGGAGCGTAAGGCTTCTGAGAATTCCGTAAAACGGAGTTTTTCAGGAGCCTTTTGCTGTTTTTGAATGATCTGCGGCGGCCGCCGGCTGATGACAGAATGAGGGTATTCTCCGGTTTCTGCGCTGTTTGTCTTCCGCCTCTCTTATCTCTTTTTTATCTCTCTTCTGTGTATTATTCGTCCACTACTTCGATATGTTTCAGAGCGAAGTCTACCATCATGACGATGAGTTCGTTTCTCGAACGGTCGGTCTTCGTACAGATGCTGTCCAGACTTTCCACGAGATCGGCGGGAAATCTGACGGAAACTACCTGTGTCTTTCCGGAAAATTTCCGGCTGTTTATCACTAACTTATCCATTGTGTTACCTCCATAAAACATTTTATAAAAAGGAACAGTAATTATAATATCCTTCAAAAATAGTTTTATATAATTACAAAAGTAGTTTATAATAACTGTGATACGTATAAATATGGAGAGGGGATCATAACCATGAGTGAATTTCAGGCAAATAATCTGAAGAATGGACAGCCGGGCACGAATGCCCGTTCTGCGGGCTGAAAACAGCCGTCTATGATATACTGCACGGAAGATTTGCAGAATCTTATGAGAGCAATCCTGTGATTATCCTTCTGATCATTGTATTGATGATGATGGTGG
This sequence comes from uncultured Clostridia bacterium, assembly GCA_944388495.1. GTDB lineage: Bacteria > Bacillota > Clostridia > Peptostreptococcales > Anaerovoracaceae > Alangreenwoodia. The sequence goes on from CALXIZ010000022.1 coordinate 20,310, forward strand.
CAGATACATTCCATATCCTGATCGTAAGATATCGGGAGCGGATATCTGTGTCAAAATTCTGAAGAAAAATTTCCACAGAGTATTTTCCCCCCACATCCTCTCTTACGGATGATACAATAGACAAAGCGGAAAACGGCGGCAGAAACCTGTCGGCCGTCTGCGTTCCGCAGGCCGGCCTGCGGGGTTTTATGGCATGATGCGGCGGGCGGATCACTGCGGCAGAATATAAATATATTTTCACAGCGGATAATAGACGCAATGATATAAGAGGGAGAAAGACTTTATGCAGGAAATAAAATGTCCGAAATGCGGCGAAGTGTTTCAGGTGGACGAATCGGGATATGCGGCGATCGTCAAGCAGGTCAGAGATAAGGAGTTTGAAAAAGAGGTGAACGACCGTCAGGCGCAGTTTCAGTCGGAGAAGGAATCGCTGGTCCGGCTGGCGAAAGCGGAGACGGAGCAGGCTTTTCACGATGAGATCGTGAAAAGAGACATGGAGATCGCGCAGCTGAAGGCGAAGCTGGATTCCGGAGAGAAGGACAGGCAGCTGGCGGTGAGCGAGGCTGTACAGGAAAAGGAAAGGGAAATCGCGGAGAGCAGAGAGCAGATTTATGTCCTGACGGGAAAGATCGAGACCGGTGAAAAAGAGAGTCAGCTCAGAGAAAAATCTCTGAAAGAGAGCTATGAGGAAAGACTGAGGATGAAGGACGAGCAGATCGCATATTACCGGGATTTCAAGGCCAGGATGTCCACAAAGATGATAGGGGAAAGTCTGGAGCAGCACTGCGAGATCGAGTTTAACCGCCTGCGGGCCACGGGTTTTCAGAATGCGTATTTTGAAAAGGATAACGACGCGCGGACGGGAAGCAAGGGAGATTATATTTACCGCGAGAGCGACGAAGAAGGCACGGAATTCATATCGATCATGTTTGAGATGAAAAATGAAGCCGATACGACAGCGACGAAAAAGAAAAACGAAGACTTTTTCAGGGAGCTGGACAAGGACCGCAGAGAGAAAAACTGCGAATACGCCGTGCTGGTGACGCTGCTGGAGGCGGAAAGCGAGCTTTATAATTCCGGCATTGTCGATGTTTCTCACCGTTATCCGAAAATGTACGTCATCCGTCCGCAGTTTTTCATTCCGATGATCACTCTTCTGCGAAATGCGGCGATGAACTCCCTGCAGTATAAAAAGGAACTGGAGGTGATCCGGAATCAGAATATCGATATCTCTCATTTTGAAGAGGACATGAATGATTTCAAGGATAAATTCGCCAGAAATTACCGGCTGGCCAGCGAAAAATTCCAGAAGGCGATCCAGGAAATCGATAAGACGATCGACCATCTGCAGAAAACAAAGGAAGCGCTTCTTTCGTCGGAGAATAATCTGCGGCTGGCGAATGACAAGGCGGAAAATCTGACGATCAAACGTCTGACGAAAAACAATCCGACGATGCGCGCAAAATTTGCGGAACTGGAGGAGGAAAAAAACAGATGAATATTCAGATTTTCGGCACCCGCAAGTGTTTTGACACGAAAAAAGCCGAGCGGTATTTCAAAGAAAGGAATATCCGGTATCAGTTTATCGATATGAAAGAAAAAGGAATGAGCGGCGGAGAATTTCGTAGTGTGGCGGCTGCCGCCGGCGGCATGGAAAACCTCATCGACAGAAAATGTAAGGATAAAGCGCTTCTGGCGCTGATCGACTGTACACCGGACGGTATGAAGGAGGATAAGGTACTGGAAAATCAGAAAGTCATCCGCACGCCTGTTGTGAGAAACGGCCGGAAGGCTACTGTCGGGTACTGTCCGGAAGTCTGGAAGGAATGGGAATAGGACTTCGTCGGAGATTTTTGCCGGTGCATGAAATTTCTGTTCCGGAAAATGAAAGTTTTACAAAAAAGCCTTGACTTATCTGTGTGCATATATTATGTATAACATATATAGACGTGACAAGTATAACATACAACGTAATACGTGTATGACAGCAGGTAAGGAAAAGAGGTGTGATGTATGGCAAGGTTTATTACAGCGCAGCAGGCTGCAGGTCTGATTCACGATAATGATGTGATCGTCTTTGCTCCGGACAGTCTGGTAGGATTTCCGAATGAAATTGTGGCAGCGGTGAAGCAGCGTTTCCTTGAAGAAGGGCATCCGGCCGGCATCACGACTCTGAGAGCGGCCGGCATGGGAACTTTTGCCGAGGATGAGTTCGGCGAAAGCGCATGGTGTGTTCCGGGGATGCTGAAGCGCTCGATCTCTTCCTATCTGGCAGTATGTCCGGTTCTCGGAAAATGTGTCGCGGAGGAGAAGGTTCAGGGATATATGTTTCCGATGGGCCCGATTCTTCAGCTCTTTCAGGCGGTCGGGCGCGGAATGCCGGGTGTGCTGACGAAGATCGGTCTGGGGACGTTCATGGATCCGCGGTACGGCGGCGGGAAGTGCAATAAGCTGACAGAAGCGGAAGGCGAGGATCTCGTGGAGTATATTCCTGATTTCAGAGGAGAGGAATATCTTTTCTACAAATCGCCGGGAATGAATGTCGCTCTTCTGCGGGGAACGAGAGCGGATGAACACGGAAATATCAGCACGGAAAAAGAGCCGATCGATACGGAGATGCTCTCGGTGGCACAGGCTGTGAAAGCGAGCGGCGGCATCGTCATCTGTCAGGTGGAAGAGGTGACGGAGGTCTACGGACTGCATCCGCGCATGGTAAAGGTTCCGGGGATTTACGTGGACTATATCGTCAAAGCCGGACATCCTGAAGATGTTCCGCAGACGACGGGAAGATGGCACAGCGCGGATTATAATTATTCTTTTACCGGCGATGAGAAGGCGGATCTGACGCGTGCGGAACGTGTGATGCCGCTCGATCATAAAAAAGTGATCGCGCGACGCGCGGCGATGGAAATTTCTCCGGGAGACAGAGTGAATTTCGGCATCGGCATGCCTCAGAATATTCCTTCGATTCTCGAAGAATGCGGACAGGGCGGCAGCGTGACGATGATCTCCGAGACGGGAGTCATCGGAGGCGTCCCGGCTGCCGGCAGAGATTTCGGCTGTCACTGGAATCCCGAGGCTTTCTGTGATCACGGAATGCATTTTTCCTACTTTGACGGCGGAAATCTGGATGTAGGATTCTTCGGCCTGAGCGAGGTGGACCGGAGCGGAAATATGAATACGAGCCACCTCAACGGTAAGATATCGGGAATCGGAGGATTTACCGATATCTCGACGACATCGAAAAAGGTGATTTTCATGGGAACCTTTACAGCTGCAGGTCTGCAGACAGAGGTGAAAGACGGTGAAATCCGCATCCTGCAGGAAGGAAAGTACAGAAAATTTATCGATCACTGTGTAAAGATTTCCTTTGTGGCGGCGGAATATCTGAAGAATCACGACAGTTTCCTCTTCATCACGGAGCGCTGCGTCATACGCTGTACGAAAGACGGAATGATTCTGGAGGAGGTGGCTCCGGGTATCGACATTCAGACACAGATTTTCGATCAGTGTGACATCGATCTCATCCTGCCGGAGGGCGGTCCGAAGGAAATGGATGCGTCGATTTTTACAGAAGACGGATTTTCGCTTCGTCCGGACAGTGATCCTGACGGAACAGAGGAATGGGCATACGCTGCATGAAACCTGAATGAGCGGGAAGACAAAACGGCATACAGATACACCGCGCGGCCGAAGGGCCGCGCGGTGTTGTGCTTTTCCGTTCCGGATCCGGGCGTTTTTCCGCTGCCGTGTCGGGAAAAAGAAAAGAAAAACGCATGAAACAGAGGAAAAAAACGGAAGAAGCGGATCACGCGGACAGGAAAATACGGAGCAAATTTTGACATATGGATTGAAGTGACAGGAAGATTAGTGTATAAATAAAAGATAAAGAATATATGGGTGGTGGTTTTGTTATAAAAAACACTTAATAAAAAATTTGTTATATTTTCCTCATAATGCGCCTGCGGTCCGTCATGGAGGCGCAGAGGCAAAATACGGCAGTTTTCTTTTTTTGGAGAAAAATCCGGAGAAAATGTATGAATGAAGTACTGAGACAGGAAAAAAAATATCTTATCACAGAACCTGACGGTCAGAAGCTGTGCGGACTTCTCAGCAGAGTCATGATGGAGGATTCTCATAACGGTCCGCTGGGTTATCGTATCCGTTCTCTTTATTTTGATACGCCGGACGACAGGGACTATTACGATAAGATAGAAGGGATTCTTCTGAGGCGGAAGATACGCCTGCGGATCTATGAGCCCGGAGCGGCGTTCGCGAAACTGGAAATCAAGCAGAAGGAAGGGCAGTATCAGAAAAAGCGCTCCATGAACATGAAGAGGGAGGATGCCGAGCGCCTGATCGCGGGTGATTATTCCGTGCTGTTCGGCTATTCCGAGCCGTTTGCCGCGGAATGCTACGGACTTCTGCACGGTTTCTGCTATCGGCCGAAGACTATCGTCGAATATCGCAGAAAGGCGTATATCGCGAAGGAAAACCGAATCCGCGTCACCATGGATCATCAGATCGTCGCCACGGAATCCTGCTGGGACCTGTTTTCGCCGAAGCTGAACATGTATCCCGTCCTCGATCCCTTCAACGCGGTGCTGGAGGTGAAGTATAACGGCTTTCTGCTGAGCTACATAAAATCGATGGTAAATACGATCAACCGCTCGGAAACCACCATCAGCAAGTACTGTCTGGCCAGAAGCGCCGGACTGAGATACCGCCTGTAGAACAGGGATGAAGATCAGAAAAATACGTCAGGCGGACAAAAACGAAGAAAAAGACCCGGATCTTTGCAGAGCTTTATTTCCGGGGCAGTCATTACAGAATGGGAGAGTAATATGAGACAATATCTTGCAGATCTTCTGCAGTCGGACGGCAATCTGACGACACAGGCTGTCGTTCTCCGGCTGGTCGCGGCGACTGTTATCGCTGCTTTTATCTTTATATCCTACTGGCTTTCGCACGACGGCAGCATTTACAGCAAAAAATTCAATGTTTCACTGGTGGCGATGACGCTGATTACCACCACTGTCATGATCGTTATCGGAAATAATATCGCGCTGTCTCTCGGTATGGTCGGCGCTCTTTCCATCGTCCGTTTCCGTACGGCGATCAAGGATTCCAGAGATACGATCTATATCTTCTGGACCGTCGTGGTAGGCATCTGCTGCGGCTCCGGAGACTATACCGTGGCAGCCATCGGCAGTGCCTTTGTCTTTATCATCCTGCTGATCTTCGGACGCATCAGAAACGACAACAGGATACTTCTGATCATCAGAACGGCGCGTGTCAATGAAGAAAAAATAGAAGCGCTGATCTTCCAGTATTATGCGAAAAAAGCGAATCTCCGTGTGAAAAATACGACAGAAGACAGCGTGGAGTTTATCTATGAGCTGAGCAGAAGAACGCTCGAAAGATACAAGAGAGACGGACAGACCATTACGGATGCTGTATATGCCGTCGGAAACATCGAATACTTCAACCTGGTATCTCAGAACGACGAAATCAGCAGCTGAGCAGGATGCGCACATATTTCCTCTGCATAACGAGAAACGGAAGGGAGGGCAGATGCAGTGAAATATAAGGTTCTGGGCATCGTGGGAATGATCTGTGTCTTTTTCTGTACGATAGCAATCAGTGCTGTGGATGACGATAATCATGTCAACAGAATACATCAGCATCTCACATCGCGTCAGCCTGATGCAGGCTGTGACTGCGACGGAACGGAACTGTGCACGCATCTGCCGCTGGTGGTGATCGACACCGGAGGAAGAGAAATACCGGGAGTACCTCTGGAATCCTCCTATGATTCCGATAACGAAGAGAGTTTTACACTGACGTCTTCGGGGGAGTCCATGCTTTCCGCTGAAATTTCGATTATGGATGATGAAAGCAGGAATCATCATATCTCGGATACGCCGGACGTGAAAAGCCAGGCGCTTATCCGCGTGCGGGGAAATTCCTCGCGTTATTTTGATAAGAAGAGTTATCTGCTCCGCTTTACAGGTGAAGACGGGACGTATGCCGATCATGAGGTGATGGGTATGCCGTCTCACTACGAGTGGGCGCTCCATGGTCCTTATCTCGACAAGAGTCTGATACGCAATTACATGTGGTACAATATCGCAGGAGAATTCATGGATTATGCGCCGAATGTGAGATTCTGCGAAGTCGTGATCGACGGAGAATATCAGGGGCTCTATGTGATGACAGAGACGATCACCAACGGTGAGGACTGCCGTGTCAATGTTTCAAAACCTGTGGACGACTCGAATACGACGGGGTATGTGCTGCGGCTGGACCGGGGCAGCACAGATCAGAGGAAAAATATCTATAATTTTACATATTATACTTATCGTATCGGTCAGATTAATGATATGAAAATCGATATCAAATATCCGAAATCCGGGTCGCTTACGAAAAGCATGGCGGATGATATCGAACAGGATCTCTCGGATTTTGAAAAAGCGCTCTATTCTTTCGATTACGACACGGAAAATTACGGATACCAGAACTGGATCGATGTACAGTCTTTCGTGGATTACTTTATTATAAATGAATTTGTGTGCAATTATGATGCGGGAAGTCTGTCCACCTATCTTTATAAAGATATCGGAGGAAAGTACAAAATGTGCATCTGGGATTTCAATTCCGCCTGTGACAATTATACATATTCTGTAGTACAGCCTCAGCATTTCGAGATGCAGGATAATGTCTGGTTTTATATGCTGTGCAAGGATGAGGATTTTACGGAAAATATCATCGAACGCTATCGTGAACTGAGAAAGACCTGTCTGAGCGACGAGTATATCGATGAATACATCGATGCCGCGGCGGAATATCTCGGCCCAGCCGCAGAGCGCAATTTCAGAGTATGGGGATACGCGTTTGATGAAGATATGATTCAGCCGGCGGAACGGAATCCACGCAGTCATGAGGAAGCGATAGAGCAGATGCGCGATTTCTGTCATGAGAGAGGCGAATGGATGGACGAGCATATCGAAATTCTCCGGCAGTACAGTCATCTGTCGAAAAATAAGAAGTTCAATCACTGATACGGCAGCCGTATCGGAAAAGGATGAGAAGCAGAATAAAACGGAAGGGAGAGAGAAGCAGCGCTTATGGTAAAGAAATTTGTAATCGGAATGTGTGCGGCGGTCGTGCTTCTCTTTGTCCTTAATTATGCTTATTATCATCTGGGAATTTATATCGATTTTCGGCCGGATGCTCCTGTCACTACCTTTATGAAGACGGACGAGGATACGATTTATATGGAAAAGGACGGGGAATATGAGCCCTTCGAAATCCGGGGAGTCAATATGGGAGTCGGCATTCCGGGACAGTGGGCGACCGACTATGCGATCGATGAAGAGACTTATCTGAGGTGGTTCGAACAGATCCGGGAAATGGGAGCCAATACGATCCGTGTCTATACGATTCTGCAGGAGGACTTTTATAATGCATTTTATGAATATAACACCCGGCAGGAGGAGCAGGGAAAAGAACCTCTTTATCTGATACACGGCGTATGGGTCAACGATTATGTTCTGAATTCCCACCGCAGCGCCTATGATGATGAATTTATGCAGACTCTGATGGATGACTGCAGAAGCGTGGTGGATATTCTGCACGGAAAAAAGAGTCTTTCGCTGGGATACGGACTCGGCTCGGGAAGCTATCGCAAAGATGTCTCTTCCTGGGTGATCGGCTATATTATCGGCGTGGAATGGGAAGATCTGACGGTAGCTTATACAGATGAAACATATCCGGAAAAAGATCATTACACCGGAAAGTATATGTATACGACAGAGGATGCATCGCCTTTTGAGGCCATGCTGTGTCAGACGGGCGACAAAATGATTGAATATGAGTCGGAAAGATACAAGCAGCAGAGACTGGTGGCGTTTTCCAACTGGCCGACGACAGATCCGTTCATATATACGGATAATGTAACCAGCTTTTTTATGAAATGCGCATATGTGGACGTCGATCATATCAAAACTACGGACGCTTTTATTTCGGGATATTTTGCCTCCTACCATGTCTATCCGTATTATCCGGATTATATGAATTATATTCTTCATCCGGTGGATTTTTCGGAAAATACGGCTTCGGATATGGGGGATATCACATTTCCGTCTCAGCAGGCGGATAACGGCACTTTTTATCAGGAGGCGCTGACGGGAGATGAGAAGACAGACTATTATGACAGCAGCGGAAGAGCCAACACCTATTACGCTTATCTTAAAATGCTGAACCGCCATCACGATATTCCCGTCGTCATCTCTGAATACGGCGTTTCGACCGGAAGAGGAATGGCACAGCGCGATCAGAATACCGGAAGAAACCAGGGTCACATGTCGGAAGATGAACAGGGCCGGGCGCTGATCGAATGTTATGAGGATATCATGGATGCGGGCTGTGCCGGCAGCTGTGTGTTTACATGGCAGGATGAGTGGTTCAAGCGGACGTGGAATACGATGCATGCCGTCGATCTGGACAATACGCCGTACTGGAGCGATTATCAGACGAACGAGCAGTATTTCGGCCTGCTGGCCTTCGATCCGGGAGGGAAAGAGAGCGTCTGTTATGTCGACGGCGATACGTCTGAATGGAAGAAGGAAGATGTCGTACTGAAGAATGATGAAGGCACGCTTTCCATAAAATACGACGAAAAGTTTCTTTACTTTTACATCGACATGCAGGACTTTGATCCGCAAAAGGATGTTCTTTATATCCCGATCGATACTACGCCGAAGACGGGAAGCACCTATTGTCAGAATTATGACCTTTCGTTTACGAGAGACTGTGATTTTGTGATCTGCATCAACGGACGTTCCGAAAGCAGGGTAACTGTTCAGGAGCGGTATGAAGTGCTCCGGGCCATGTATATGAATGAGACGCAGAATGAGGATCCTTATCTGGATGTTCCGGATACAGGCACGTCTGTGTTCAAAAGGATCAATCTGCTGCTTCAGACGGCGACACCTCTGCTGACCGGCAACTGGGAATCCAATGCGGAAACGTATGAGACGGGTCTTCTTCGCTACGGCAATGCCAATCCGGAAAGCAGGAACTTTGATTCTCTGGCGGATTTTATCTTCACAAAGGACGGCGGAGTGGAGATACGGCTGCCGTGGCAGCTTCTGAATTTCTCAAATCCTTCCGAGATGATGATTCATGATGATTACTATGAACATTACGGAGTGGAAAATCTTCATATTGAGGAGATGTATGTCGGTCTTGCATCATCACAGGACTACTCCGGACATAGGATCGAAATGGAGCCGTTTGAGCTGGAAGGCTGGGGAAAGACGGTGACATATCACGAGCGCCTGAAGGAGTCTTATTATATTCTGAAGGACTACTGGGCATCTGCGGACCGGTAGAAATGCAGGAGAATCGTTCAGAACCGGCGATACCTGTTATAGCTCCTCTCCGTTTTTCGGGAATTCTGAGGCAGGACGGCAGGACGGCGCCGCTTCGGATCATGGTCAGTTCACAGCAAGGGGGTGTAGTGTGCTTTGGGAAGTGAAATATTACTGTACGGTTACGGAATCGTATGTCTGAGCATGCTTGTTTTTAATATCGTCTATAATATCATACTGAAGGGCAGCGATGTGCGGATGGAGAGGAAAGTTCAGCACTATGAAGCGGCAGCGCTGATACAGGTGCAGAGAATCCGCAGAGGACAGGATGTAGACAGAAGATATCTTTCCATGCTGCGCTACCGGCTTTCGCGCGTAAAAAATCTGATGGCTTT
>CALXIZ010000023.1 GCA_944388495.1 uncultured Clostridia bacterium
TTCCTGCGTAATAAAAAAAGCCGGAATTTTCATTCCGACTCGGTTTCTGGAGGCGACACCCGGATTTGAACCGGGGAATAAAGGTTTTGCAGACCTCTGCCTTACCACTTGGCTATGTCGCCGTCTCAAGAGGAACGTTTCCTGAAGGTCAGGAAACGTTCCGGAATAATGGCGGGGGTAGTAGGATTCGAACCTACGCATGATGGAATCAGAATCCATTGCCTTACCGCTTGGCGATACCCCTGCGTCATGATATGAAAGAACTTTTAATAAAGATGGGGTGGATGGTGAGATTCGAACTCACGTATACAGGAGCCACAACCCTGGGTCTTAACCACTTGACGACACCCACCAGATCGATATTAAAAATAAAAATGGCGATCCGGAACGGGCTCGAACCGTCGACCTCCAGCGTGACAGGCTGGCATTCTAACCAACTGAACTACCGGACCGCAGCATCTTATAATGCGTCACGGATACGAATCCATATCCGCAACGAATGGTGGGCGTTATAGGGATCGAACCTATGACATCCTGCTTGTAAGGCAGACGCTCTCCCAGCTGAGCTAAACGCCCGAAAATGGTAGCGGGAATAGGGATCGAACCTACGACCTTCCGGGTATGAACCGGACGCTCTAGCCACCTGAGCTATCCCGCCGCACATATGAAACTGAACCGCGAAAAAGCTTTTCCTTAACGCGTCCGAATGACATGATAGCATCTAAACCGTATCGTGTCAAGCATAAATTTCATAAAAACCGGATTTTTTCTGCCGACAGTATATCGCGGTGCAGGGATGAGACAAATCCGCTACTTCCCGCCCGGCCACTGCACTCCCGGCCGTATGGAACAAAAATCCGCTACTTGCATATAATACACTGTAGCTGAAGAATTTGCAACAACAATTTACAATTTTTTTACGATTTTGTGATAAATATTATCGGAACAGTGTATATGCAGGCCGGTGCGCTCTGCGAAAAAGATGTGCGCAGGCGGGAAAATCCGGGTAATTGTATAAAAAGCATGACAAATGTTTACGATAGGATATATAATGACTGTGATCGTGCTCTTTTAAAAGAATAGGAGTTTATTTTTATGCTATCTTCACTGGCGCTTTATCTCATATTTATTGCGGGAGGCATTTTCACCGGAGCGAAGCTCCTGAAGCCCGGCAGAAATTATCCCTGGATCGGGCGTCTGCAGACGGCGGCTCTGGTACTGCTGATTTTCACCATGGGTGTCACCGTCGGCGCGGACCGGAGAGTTTTATCGTCGCTGGCGACGCTGGGAATGCAGGCGTTTCTGATCAGCATCCTGGCTGTGGCGGGGAGCGTTGTGTTTGTCTTTGCAGGAAGAAAGCTGATGGGGCTTGACCGGAGAGGCATCCGCACCGCAGCCCGGGGGCGCGGCCGGAAACACGGAGAAGAGACAGGAGGTGGCCGGAGATGACAGGTATTATTATTGCGGCCGTTTTCGCCGGAATGGTATCCGGCTGCTTTTTCATGCCGGATGTCTTCATCGACAATGCCGGACATATTCTGACAGCAGGTCTGTGTCTGCTTCTTTTTCTGGTGGGAATCGATATCGGAAGACAGGGAACTGTGATAAAAGATATCCGCAGAAGCGGACTGAGGATTCTGGCTGTTCCGGTGCTGGTTCTTCTGGGAACCTTTGCGGGAGCTGCAGCCGCTTCTCTGATCACGGGACTTACGCTGAAAGAATCATCCGCGGTGGCGGCGGGACTCGGCTGGTACTCTCTGGCCCCCGTGCTCATTTCGGAGCATTCCGCCGAGCTGGGAGCCGTATCCTTTCTGTCAAATGTCATGCGGGAGATCATTGCGGTCATCCTGATTCCCGTGACGGCGAAGTATATAGGCTATCTCGAAGCCTGCGCGCCGGCAGGCGCCGCTTCGATGGATACATGTCTTCCTCTGGTGGAAAGATCGACAAACAGCACCGTGGCTGTTTACAGCTTCACATCGGGATTTGTTCTCACCTGTATCATTCCCGTGATGGTGCCTGCGATCATGAATCTCTGACAGACGGCTGCGGCCGGAAACCGGATCGCGGCAGCCGCATCCTGCCCGTCTTCGGCCCGGGCGGACTGAAGGCGACGGCGGCAGAATGCGGCGGGTACCGGAGCAAAACGCGAACGCGAAAATATGATGTGGTAACGTGAAATATAAAAAAAATCGTACGAAACTGCAGATTCAGCAGAAAATACAGAAATAATATAAAAATAATGCAGAAAAATACAGACTGACAGGAGGAAAAGAAAAATGTTAAATGGATTTACCGGCAGCTCAAATTATGTCGCTTCCGATGATCTGATGAATTCCGTCAATGTGGCGATGGCTCTGAAAAAGCCGCTGCTCATCAAGGGAGAACCGGGTACGGGAAAGACGATGCTCGCGGAGGCGATCGCCGAATCTCTCGATATGGATCTGATCATCTGGAATATCAAGTCCACGACCAAGGCACAGGACGGCCTTTATGTCTACGATACGGTGCAGCGTCTCTACGACAGCCAGTTCGGCGAGGGAGATGTCGGCGACATTTCGAAGTACATCAAGCTCGGAAAGATGGGTGAGGCTTTCAGGTCGGAAAAGCAGGTGGTTCTTCTGATCGATGAGATCGACAAGGCGGATCTGGAATTCCCGAATGACCTCTTATGGGAGCTCGACAAGATGGAATTTTATATCAATGAGACAAAAGAGACGGTGAAAGCGAAGCACCGTCCTATCGTCATCATCACTTCCAATGCGGAAAAGGAACTGCCTGACGCATTCCTGAGAAGATGCATCTTCCACTACATCGAATTTCCTCTCGCTCCGAAGATGAGAGAGATCGTCGGCGTTCATTATAAGGATCTGGACAAGCATCTGCTCGATCAGGCGATGGAGGCTTTTTACTGGATCCGTTCCATGAATGAGATTCAGAAGAAGCCGAGCACATCGGAGCTTCTGGACTGGCTTCAGGCTCTCATGCTGGGCGGCATCGAGCCGGATCAGATTAATAAACAGTTCCCGTTTATCGGAACGCTGCTCAAGAAAAATCAGGATATAGACGCATTCGAATCGTACAAGAGAGGAAGAGGCCGCTTCAGATAAAAGCGCTGCGCGCTGCGAGGAGAAAAAAGCATTGAAGATGCATTGAGGAGAAAATCATGTTTATAGAATTTTTCTACCTGCTGAGAAAACGCGGCCTGAAGGTTTCTCTGAACGAGTGGATGGCTCTGATGGAGGCGCTGGATCAGGGACTGGCCCAGTCCAGCCTGACTTCGTTTTATTATCTGTGCCGTGCGGTCCTCATCAAGAGCGAGACGGAATACGATAAATTCGATCTGGCCTTTGCGGAGTTTTTCCGCGGTGTGGAGCATGTGGAGGACATACCGGAGGAAGTCTGGGACTGGCTGGAAAACGAATACGAAATCCCGGCACATATGCTCGAAAGAGTCATGCAGAATCTCAAGGTTCACGACTTCGAGGAGCTGCAGAAGATGCTTGAGGAGCGCCTGAAAGAACAGAAAGAGGAACATCACGGCGGCGGATACTGGATCGGCACGGGAGGAACGTCCCCCTTCGGCCACGGAGGCTACAATCCGGCCGGGATCCGCATCGGAGGCGAAAGCAGGCACCGTTCCGCGGTTCAGGTGGCCGGAGAGCGTAATTTCCGGGACTTCCGCGAAGACAATATGCTGGATATCCGCAGCTTTCAGATGGCATTCAGAAAACTGCGTCAGTTTTCCGCAAAGGACGAGGGCCCGAAGACGGAACTCGATATCGACGCCACGATTCAGAAGACGTGTGACAATGCGGGAAATCTCGAACTTGTCTTTGCGCGTCCGCGCAAAAATACGGTAAAAGTGCTCCTGCTGTTTGATTCGGACGGCTCCATGCGGATGTACAGCAAGCTGTGCAGCCAGCTGTTTCAGGCCGCACATAAATCGAATCATTTCAAGGATCTGAGAGTATATTATTTTCACAACTGCTTTTACCAGGATCTTTTTACGAATCCGAGCTGCAACAGAAGGCATCGCATCGATACGATGAGGGTGCTGAATACGATCGATACGGAATATAAAGTCATCGTCGTCGGTGACGCGGCCATGGCGCCTTCCGAGCTTCTGTCACCGGGCGGAGCGTCCTATCCGCGCCACGAATATAACAAAGAGACGGGACTTCAGTGGATTCAGCGCATTCGTAAGCGCTATCCGCATATGGTCTGGCTGAACCCGATTCCGAAGCGCGAGTGGGCCTACGCCTACGGAAGCGCGACGATCGGGCTGGTGCGCAAAGAGGTGCCGATGTTTGAGCTGTCGCTCGACGGGCTGGATGCCGCGTTCCGCAAGCTGCTGGCGAGCAGATAGAGCGGCGCCGGAGACGGGCGGAAAAGTGCGCGGAAAACGGAATGCAGCGGTCTGAAAACGGCTGCATCCGTACAGTGCGAAAAGACAGAGCAGTGAAGAAAATATGAAAGAGGAAAAATACATGACAGAACAGCAGGATACGGACGGGGTACGGTCTGACAGGCAGAAAATTCTGTTTGTCAACTGCTGTATCACCGTACATGAGGAATCGCGGACGGAAAAGCTGGCGAGAGCTTTTCTCGACGCTTATCTTAAAAAACATCCGCAGGCGGAGACGGAGGAAAGAGATCTGACCCGGCTCGGACTCAGACCGCTGGATCCGGACACGGTGCGCAGGAGAAATGCTCTGAGCGATATGTATGCCGGAAGAAGTGCGGAGACGGAAGCGGATTTTCCGCAGGGTGCGGAAGAATTTCTGGAAGCGGAGAAATTTGCGCAGGCGGATCTGATCGTGATAGCGGCTCCTTACTGGGAGATGTCTTTTCCGGCTCTTCTGAGGATCTATATCGAACACGTCTCCGCTCTCAATGTGACGTTCGGGTACGGAGAAGACGGACAGCAGAGAGGTCTCTGCCGGGCGGATCATCTGGTATATCTGACGACGGCCGGCGGTCCGGTGGCCGGAAACGATTACGGCGGCGATTATCTCAGGGGCATGTGCGGCGTCTGGGGTATCGGAGAATTTTCGGCGGTCGCGGCGGAGTGTCTGGATATAGGAGGAGCGGACGTACAGGCACGTCTGAGTGAAGCGGTGCGTCGGGCACAGGAACTGGCGGAAAGGATCTGATTTTCTTTCCGAAAGCAGAGAAAGGAGAAACAATTATGCGTTACGAGATCAGAGGAGAGACTCTTCCGGTCGTGATCTGCTATCTGAACGACGGTGAAAAGATGATTACAGAAGGCGGAGCCATGTCCTGGATGTCTCCGAATATGCAGATGGATACGACGGCGGGCGGCGGCGCCGGCAGGGCTCTGGGACGGATGTTTGCGGGTGAAAAGATATTTCAGAATATCTACACGGCAAAAGGGGAAGGCATGATCGCTTTCGCGTCCAGCTTTCCGGGTTCGATCCGCGCTTTTGATATCGCGCCGGGACGGGAAATGATCTTTCAGAAAAGCGCTTTTCTGGCGGGAGAAGCGGGAGTCAGCCTTTCTGTTCACTTCAGCAAAAAGATCGGAGCAGGTCTGTTCGGAGGAGAGGGTTTTATCCTGCAGAGAGTCTCCGGACAGGGAACGGTGTTTGCGGAATTCGACGGACATGTGGTCGAATATGAGCTGCAGAGCGGACAGCAGATCATCGTCGATACCGGACATCTGGCGGCGATGACAGACAGCTGCAGCATCGATATCAGGACGGTTCCGGGACTGAAAAACAAACTGCTGGGCGGCGAAGGCCTCTTCAACACAGTCATCACAGGTCCGGGAAAAGTATGGCTGCAGACGATGCCGATTCCGAATGTCGCGGGCATACTGAGACCATATCTTCCGACCTCAAATTCATGATCCTCTCCGTTTTTTCTGATACGGGAGAAAAGAAGCTGAGACAGGGATTATCGTATATCAGGTCTGTGAACTGACACGATACAGATATATTCTGAATTATATTACATAAAAAGAGACTGCGGACGGGAAAGATTCCTGTATCTTCGCAGTCCCTTTTATTTTTTCGGAAAAAAGGCCGGGAAAAAGATGTTTCAGGTTGACAGAGAAAAAATCCGGGATATAATAAAATCAGAAAAACGATTAAACGATTGCTTAAATGTTTTAAGAAGCCGGACATCACTGCGGGAAGAAACATCCGGCAGACGAAAGGGCGGAGCCAAAAGAAGCCAAAACAGAAATAAGGGAGAAAAGCCATGAAGAAAAAGTTTAAAATGCAGGATCTCGACTGCGCGAACTGCGCGATGAAAATGGAAACGGCGATCAGGAAGATCGACGGAGTCAACGATGCGACGGTGAGCTTTATGACGCAGAAGCTGACGATCGATGCGGATGATGAAAAATTTGAAAGTATCATGGATCAGGTTGTCCGTGAGTGCAGAAAAGTGGAGCCTGACTGTACGATCCTGCGCTGAGAGCGCAGAACCGCCGGGAGTTTACAGGAGGCGATCCGGCCGCGGAAACGAAGTCGGAGACGAGACTGCCGCAGAGAGGAAAAAATCCTCTCTGCGGTTTTCTGTTATCCGGCAAATGCACGCCGGAGCGGTATCTTCGGCGCGGCATCACAGATCCCTTCTCTTTTTCTGAGATTTCCGAGTTTAATGCCGCCCTGAAAAATGATACAATAGAGTACAGCGGAAAGTTCCGGAAAGATGACGGCAGGAAAAGGAGGGATTCAGATGTCAGAAGAAAAAGGACGGGCGGCGGAGGCGGAAATCTGCGAACAGACGCATGTACACGAAGAACTTGTCGACGGCGTCAGAATGTGTATGCCGGATGACGACAAGCTGATGGATCTGGCCGATCTGTACAAGATTTTTTCGGATAAGACGAGGATCAAAATCCTGTATTATCTGCTGAATGCGGAACTGTGTGTATGTGATATGGCGTCGCTTCTCGACATGAATTCTCCCGCAGTGTCGCATCATCTGCGGATACTGAAGCAGAGCAAACTGGTAAAATCAAAAAAAGTCGGCAAGGAAGCGATCTACTCGCTGGCCGACGAGCATGTGGAGAAAATACTGAAAAACGGTATGGAACATATCGAAGAATAAAGGGGATGACGGATATGACGGGTATTATCGGAATTCTGATCGGAGTCTGTATCATCGGAGGTCTGCTTTTTGCGATGGCGAAAATGAGCGACCACGGAGCGGATGCAAACGGCTGCAGCGGAAACTGCAGCAGCTGCGGACTTTCCCGGGACAGCTGCTCTGACGGCAGAAAGCCGGAGATTCCGTCTGGAAAGCAGGTGAAATGATTTGAAGATAAATCTTTTTTCGGAAAAAAACAGAAAATCGGCTTTTCTGGCAGAAGATCTTGAAAAAAGAGACGGCAGCAGAGCGGTCTGTTTCGAATCCTTTGAGGAGGTATTTTCAGGAAGGCAGGAAGGCGACGAGATTGCAGTCTATTTTATCGGCGGCGATGAATGGAAAAATCTCAGGGATGCCGTGTCTTTCCTGAATTACTGCAGAAAAGAGGAGGAACGTCTGCAGTCGGAGGATCTGCAGGTGCAGGTCTTTGTCTTTTCCTCCTCCGAAGTGGCAAGAACGGCGCTCGATTCCATCGATCCGGCCGGCGTGGAGCTCAGCCTCATCGATCCGCTGGAAGTGACGGCGCAGAAGCTCATGTGGGATCATCCTCTGTACGAGTCGCCGGACCGTTTCGGCGCGGAGGAGCTCTCCGTGACGCTGATCGGCGGCGGAGAAGCGATACCGGCTCTGCAGAAGACCGTCCAGTGGTGCGGCAGAATGAAATCATATATCATGAAACTGCATATCATCGGACCGGACGCCCGTGCGTCTGAGACAGAGATGAAGCTGCGCAATCCGGGACTTTTTACACAGATGACGCAGGAAAATCTGGCGATGCAGGAGCGCCGCCTGATCACACCGGAACTGTATCTTCCGCTCAAGCTGACGAGAACGCTTTATTTTCAGGCGGATACGGACAGCGAGGAGCTGGAGCTGGCTCTCGACAAGTGTCTGGCTTCGAACTATATCATCGTCGATGAGGGAGATGATGAAAAGACTCTGCGGACGGCGATGTATGTCCGGGCGCATTTCATCCGCAAGCATATTCTCCATGAGAATTATCTCACCGGAGGAAAAAATCCCGTTACGAAGCTTCCGGATATCTATGTACTGATCCGTGACGATGTCATCGCGGATCTCGTGCCGGAGCTGAAGGTGGAGGGACATCCGGCGGATCCGGGCAATGATGAGCTCCGGCTGATTCCTTTCGGCATGGAGCGCGATATTTACCGCGCGGATACGATGCTTGACACCGATTTTGAGAAGCTGGCGCGCGTCCTGTTCCCCGAGGAATTCCGTCCGGAGGCGGAAAGCGCACACAGCGGAGAAGATCCGGATCAGCCGCGGACCTGTATGCCGGTATCGACGAAGCGCATGCTGTGCGCCAGTGCGGTTCATCTGAAGTATAAGATGCGCGATCTCGGATTTGTGGAAAAGAAGGAAAATGATCCGATCTACAGCGGTGAGCGTTATCCCGCTCTTCACGACGCTTCGGAAGAGGAGATAAACGGAAAAATAAAAGCGATGAGATTTGAACTGGCCGCTCTGGAGCATCAGCGGTGGGCCATTTTCAAGCTCTGTGACGGATGGATTCCGGCGGATGACGATCATGCTCTCAGATACGGAAGGCTGCTCGGAAGAGGAATCCGCGAACACCGTCAGTTCGCCGGAAAGATGAGTGCGGCCTGTATCGAGGTGAGCCGGCTGAGCGGCGCCGGAACGAAGCTGTGCGGAAATCCGTCCTACTTCACGGCTTATGACCGTGTGACCGGAGCAGCGACGTATGATACTCTGAAAGCTGTATGGCCGGATATGAAATTTGCGGCTCTGTTCGGAGAAGAACCGGAAGAAGACTGACAGAGAAGCAGAAAAAACGGAATGATCTTTTTCAGACAAAAAAGAAAAGCGCCGCGGAAAATCAGATGAAAGCGATCTGATTTTCCGCGGCATTTTTTCGTTCGCAGCCGGTATCAGCTCAGATAGCGGAAGACGCCGCTGACGATACCCAGAATTTTTACATCCCGCACCAGAATGGGACTCATGGCGGAGTTGGCCGGCTGCAGGCGGATATGGTCGTTTTCCCTGTAGAAAGTCTTGACCGTGGCTTCACTCTCAAATCCGTCCACCATTGCGACGACGATCTGACCGTTCTGCGCCGTATTCTGCTGCCTGACGAGGATATAATCGCCGTTGAGAATACCGGCTTCTATCATGCTCTCTCCTTTGACGGTCAGCACAAAATATTTTTCGTCATCCCGGATATAGCGGTTCGGAACGGGGAACATATCGGTGATATTTTCTCTGGCGAGAATCGGTGTTCCCGCAGCCACCTGACCGATCACAGGCACATCCGTGACATCGGAACGGCCGGAGGCGGAATCTGTCTTTTTCTCATCGGAAGCCGGAGGAGTGCTGTCTGAAGATCCGGACAGGCTCCCGGCTTCGTCCTGTCCGATGATCCCGATGGCTCTCGGCTTTGCCGGATCGCGATGAATAAAGCCTTTTTTTTCGAGGGAGGACAGATCTTTATGTATCGTGGACGTGGATTTGACGCAGAGCGCTTCGCACAGCTCGCGCACAGTAGGCGGATAGCCCCTTTCTGCAGTCTTTTTTTTCATGAAATCGAGAATTCTGTGCTCTCTTTCTGTCAGATTCATTTCATCGGTGGGTAGTGCTTTTCTGCCCATGGCGGATCCTCCTGTCTGCAGTCGTTCGCATCAGAATTTTCTGCAGGTTCTTTTTGACATAACGATTACGAACATTTTATCATAAAATAAAGAGAAAAAACAGAAAAATATAAACATTCGTTCTGTATGGAAAAAGAAGAAAAGACGCAGAGGAGAAAAATTTCCCTTGACACCGCTTCGGCGGATGAATATACTATATGAGGTAAAAGAAAGAAGAAGTAGTCCGCTTCTCACCCTGCAGCACCGAGGCTGTACGGGTCAATAGAAAACGAAAATAAAGGGCAAGAAGAAATTTTCGATTTTTTGAAGCGGATAAGAATTTATCCGTTTTTTTGTGCTGGCAAATATTTAGGAGGTGCTTGAACATTAGCAGTAAAGAAAATCAGATCAACGAAGAAATCCGTGAAAAAGAAGTCAGAGTTATCGATACCGACGGATCACAGCTCGGCATCATGCCGACTTCTCAGGCTTTGAAGATCGCTGCGGAGAAGAAGCTTGATCTGGTAAACGTCGCTCCGTCTGCGAAGCCGCCGGTATGCAAAATACTCGACTACGGAAAATACCGTTACGAGCTTCAGAAAAAAGAAAAAGAAGCCAGAAAGAAGCAGAAGGTCAGTCAGCTTAAGGAGATCCGTGTCAGCACGTTTATCGAGGGACACGACCTGCAGGTGAAGGCGAACAATGCCGCCAAGTTTCTCAAAGACGGCGACAAGGTGAAGGTGAGCCTGCGCTTCAAGGGCAGAGAAAAAGGCTATGCGAGTACGGGCCAGAAGGTCATGGAGACGTTCGCGGAAGCCGTTTCTGAAGTGGGTGTAGTAGAGAAGAAACCGCTGCTCGAAGGCAGAAATATGACGATGGTTTTAGCACCGAAAAATCATTAATTTCAGTTTAAATCAGGAGGACAGATAAAATGGCTAAGATGAAATCCCACAGAGGGGCTATGAAGAGATTCAAAGTAACCGGTTCCGGAAAGGTTACGAGACATAAGGCTTATAAGAGCCATATCCTCACGAAGAAGAGCCAGAAGAGAAAGAGAAATCTCAGAAAAGGTACTACTCTGACGAGCGCGGATCAGAAGAGAATCAAGTCGGTACTGAATGTGTAGAAAAACGGTGAGGAGGTAGAATCGAAATGGCAAGAGTAAAGAAGGCAGTAAACGCAAAGAAAAAGCATAAGAAGATTTTAAAGCTGTCCAAGGGATTTTACGGACAGAAGAGCAAGGTATTCAGAGCTGCTAACCCGGCAGTGATGAGATCCCTGCGTTCCGCATATATCGGAAGAAAGCACCGCAAGAGAGATTTCAGAAAGCTCTGGATCACGAGAATCAACGCGGCAGCGAGAATGAACGGCATGTCCTACAGCCAGTTCATGAACGGTCTGAAAAAGTCCGGCATCGAAATCAACCGCAAGATGCTCTCTGAAATGGCAATCCACGACGCTGCAGGTTTCTCCGCTCTGGTAGAGACGGCAAAGGCGGCTTTAGCATAAATATAACAGAATAGATATATATCAGACGTCACCGGCATATCGCAGGTGGCGTTTTTTTATTTCGACGGGCAGATGTGACAGAATCCGCCCTGCAGCGGTTCTATACTGAGAGCTGTGGAAAGGTGGGATGCCGGTGACGATATACGCGGAATATCTCTTTGCGGAAAATTTTATCGCAGGTCTGGGAATTCTGTGGCTGACAGCCTGCATCTGCGGCAGAAAGCCGGGATGGCCGAGACTGTGTCTGGGAGCGGCTGTGTGCGGACTTTTTTCCTTTGTGATCTTATGGAACCTGTCCGCAGCCATGACGCTGATTTATGAGATGGTGTTTGTGGCGACGGTAACAGCAGTCGCCTTTTCTCCTCTTCCCGTGCGCGTTTTTATCAGAGTCGGAGCGGTTTTTTACTGTGTCAGCTTTCTTCTGGGAGGGGCGGCGATGGCCGTTCTGTATCTGTCGGAGGCGGGCGGAGCGGTAAATAACGGCTTCGTATACATAGGTGCGCAGAGCTATCTCGTCGTGCTCCTGGGAGGAGCGGCCGGAATGTTTCCGGCCGTTTTCGTGCTGAGATTTGTGAGGCAGAGGAGTGAACAGGCTGATGAGACTGTCCGGCTTATCATCGACATCATGGGAGAAAAACTGCACTGCACGGGCAGGGTGGATTCGGCCAATTTCCTGAGAGAGCCGGTTTCAGGCCGTCCGGTATCCCTGATCTGCGAAGCGGCGGCACGGGAGCGCTGGGGCGATCTTCTCGCGGACGAGTCGGCGGGGGACCGGATCCGGGCGGTGCCTTTTCAGAGTGTCGGCGGGAACGGTGTGATCATGGCGGTAAGATGTGACAGTCTGATAATCGGAAGGGGAGGTGTATTCGGATATCGGAAAATATGCCTGAAGGACGCTTTTCTCGGCCTTTACGACGGAAATTTTTCTCCCGGAGAGGCGGAGGAAAATTTTACTGTTCTCGTTCAGCCGGAGATGTTATATGAAGGGAGTACGGTGAAAAATGAGAAACATATTTGAAATCATGGGGGATTCTCTGAGTCTCTGGCTGGGGGAGATCCGTTTCCGGCTGGAGAGGATACGGGAAAAACTGTTCGGCACGGACGGGAGCCGGAGCGAATTCGGACAGGGCATCTTTTATATCGGAGGCAGCGATGTTCTGCCTCCTCCGCTTTCGCCGGAGGAAGAACGGGCTCTGGCCGCGCGTCTCGCCGACAATGATGCGGAAGCCAGAAGCACTCTGATCGAACATAATCTGCGTCTCGTCGTCTATATCGCCAGGCGGTTTGACAGCGGCGGCACCAATGTGGAGGATCTGATTTCCATAGGGACGATCGGACTGATCAAAGCCGTCAATACCTTTGATCCTTCAAAGAATATAAAACTGGCCACTTATGCTTCGCGCTGTATCGAAAATGAGATTCTGATGTATCTGCGGCGGACCGGAAGGACAAAGTCAGAGGTTTCATTTGATGAGCCTCTGAATGTGGACTGGGACGGAAATGAGCTTCTCCTGTCGGATATCCTGGGAACGGAGGAGGATGTCATCTTCGATCACATCGAGGAGGAGGTGAACCGCAGTCTGCTGAACAGTGCGCTGCGCAAGCTGGACCAGAGGGAAAAAAGAATCGTGGAGATGCGCTTCGGCCTGCTCAACGGCTATGAGATGACGCAGAAGGAGGTGGCGGATTATATGGGGATTTCCCAGTCCTATATATCGCGTCTGGAAAAAAAGATTATCAGCCGGCTGAGAAGGGAGATCAAAAAAATGGGATGAAAAACGGCAACACAGCTCAGAAAGCGGGCAGTATACTGATCAGGAGGGGAATGATTATTGAAAAAATGATTTAAATGTGTTAAAATCGGACGGGGCAGGGGCAGAAAGGAGACGGAAAATGGACGAAAAGGAAATGCAGAATCAGAATACAGCCGGAGACGGCGCGGGCGGAACGGCGCCAGGCCCGGACAGCGCCGGTCAGGCGGCGGAAAAGGCAAAGAAAAAGAAGAGTCCGCTGAAAATAATCGCAATCGTCATCATAATACTGGTCTGTATCGCAGTGATATTCGGCGTCGCTGCCGTATCGCAGAAATCGGGCGCAGAGACGGCGGCTCTGCGGCACGCAGGGGTGACGGAGGCGGAAGTCAGCGGCCTTCATTCGGATCTGGAGCTCGAAGGGCTGACACCGGTATGCGATGTTTCCTTCTGGACACAGGATGCAAAATATGAATATGAAGTGACGGCTTTCGGGCACGAGATACGCCAGTTTGAAAGAGAACCTCTGGCGAATGCGGGACAGGGCGGTTCTTCCTCTCAGAACGGAACGCAGCCGGGTACATCAGGTGCCGCCGGCACTCAGCAGGGCGGAGCTTCGGCGGAATCCGGCATGATCGACGGTACGGCGGCGATGAATGCGGCTCTCAGCCATGCGGGACTGACGGAAGCCGATATTTACGGCTATCAGTCCTGGCTCGATTCGGATCACGGGACGCAGATCTACGAGATAGAGTTCCGTTCCGGAAACAGTGAATATGAATATGAAATCGACGCTTACAGCGGTGAGGTTCTGAAATTTGAAAGTGACAGGGATCATCACTGATCTTCGGCCGCGTGTATGGCCGGATATATATGAAAAACTGCAGAGGAGCCGCGGAGAATAGCCTTTTCTCCGCGGCTCCTCTGTCTTTGTGGCGCCGTCATGATGCTTCTGTGCGGGCTGAACCGGAAACGGCGCAAAGGAAAGCATCTCTGACCATATGTTTTTTTTACAAACTGGATATTTCAATAATGTCAGATCAGTTCTAAGATAGCGGCATGACGTCATCCGTCCGCGGAACAAAAAACAGAAAATATGCGGCGGAGGTCTCAGAGATCATATACCGAAACGGGGCGTCGGAGAAAGCGGGAAGAAAGAAGGCAGGAAGATGAAGACAGTAAAGACGGATGACGGATCAGACAGCAAAGCGGAAAGCAGACCGAAGGACGGGACGGAAAAAGACAGGCATAACAGGCAGAAAAAGATCGCGGTGATCAATGATTTTTCGGGTTTCGGGCGCTGCTCTGTCGCAGTATGTCTGCCGGTCATCTCCGCGATGAAGATACAGTGTTGCCCGCTGCCGACGGCGCTTTTTTCCAATCATACGGGATTTGAAAGCTTTTTTCTCAAAGACTGTACGGAATATATGGAACCGTATGCGGAAGAATGGAAAAAACTGAATCTGAGGTTTGACGGCATCATGACGGGTTTCCTGGGATCTCAGCGTCAGATCGAGATTGTCAGCCGCTTTTTTCAGTCCTTCCACACGGAAAACTGTATCGCCCTCGTCGATCCGGTGATGGGAGATTACGGAAAGCTCTATCCGACCTACAGCGAGGCGCTGGCGGAAAACATGCACGAACTGGTACGCTTTGCCGATATTCTGACGCCGAATCTGACGGAAGCCTGCATTCTGACGGGACGTTCCTACAGGGAGGATTTTTCGGAGGAGGAACTGTACGGAATCGCAGGAGATCTGTCGGACATGGGACCGGATAAAATCGTCATCTCCGGTCTCTCGGAAGGATGCGACCTGCTGAACTATGTATTTGAAAAAGACAGTATCCCTATCATGGTGCGAGAGCACAAAGTCGGAGGATTCCGGTCGGGAACGGGAGACGTCTTCTCCTCGATCATCGCCGCCGATGCTGTGAACGGCCGGGACTTTGCCGAGTCTGTACATCATGCGTCGGCTTTCATCGCAAAGACGCTGAGGAGAACGATCGAGCTGGGAATCCCGGAGACAGACGGAATATGCTTTGAGGAATTTCTGTGGGAGCTGGGAGGTGCGAAATGAAAGGTCAGACAAAATGCAGAGCGGAAAGCCGGGCGGAGGCCGGAATGCAGAACAGGACAATATCTGCGGCAAAAAACAGAAGATTATCCGGGACAGGATATCTTACGCTGACAGCGGTGTATGCGGCGCTCATTTATGTCTTCACCGCGTTTCTGCATATTCCTCACTGGACAGGCTACGTTCACATAGGAGACGCGATTCTGTTTCTCGCCGCTTCTATGCTGCCGCCGGGATATGCGGCGGCGGCCGGAGCGATCGGCGCGGGGCTGGCTGATGTTCTTTCCGGATATGCGGTATGGGCGCCGGGGACGGTCGTGATCAAGTCACTCACCGCGTTCTGTTTTACGGCAAAAACGAAGGAAATTCTGTGCCGCAGAAATTATATTGCTCTGCTGCCGTCGCTTCTGCTCTGCGCCGGAGGGTATTATTTTTATGAGAGTCTGGTCACCGGAAATATGGCGGCGCCTCTGGCCGGCATTCCCGGTTATCTGATACAGACGGCTCTCAGCGCTCTGATCTACATCGCTGCGGGAAAAAGCTTTGACAGGATGCATCTGAAGGAGCGCGTACTGAGCCGGTAACGGCTGTCCCGAACCGGCGGCTGATGATGGCGGCGCCGGCCGGTGATCGCGGCGGCGGAAAGGAGAAAATATGACGATTACATATCAGGTAAAAAACGGAATTTATGTCAATATGACAAACAGATGTCCCTGTTCGTGTACGTTCTGCCTCAGAAACAACGGAGACAGCGTCTACGGATCGGACAGTCTCTGGCTCGAACGGGAGCCTTCTGTGGAGGAGATCTGCCGGAGTCTGTCGGAGTGGAATCTGACAGAATATGAGGAAGTCGTTTTCTGCGGATACGGGGAACCGACGGAACGGCTGGATGATCTTCTCAGAGTGGCGGAATTTCTGAAAAGAGAATATCCGTCCGTCCGTATCCGCATCAATACGAACGGCCTGTCCGATCTGATCTGGGGAGAGCCGACGGCCCGCCGCCTCGAAGGTCTGATCGACACCGTCTCCGTCAGCCTCAATACCGACAGTCCGGAGGAATATCTGGCGGTCGTGCGGCCGAAATTCGGCGCGCAGTCTTATGAAGCGATGAAGAAATTTACGGCGGACTGCACAAAATATGTCCCGGAAGTCGTCATGACTGTAGTGGATAAAGTGACGACGCCGCAGCAGCAGGAGCACTGCCGGGAAATCTGCGGGCGGCTGGGAGCAAAGCTGCGCGTCAGGGCCTACGAGGAGGCGTGACCGAATATGGCGGAGACGGCACATGCTGCGGAGGAAAAGGCGAACTGAAGGTTATATCCTCCGGTGGCACCGTCCACATTCAGTACTTCTCCTGCGAAGTAAAGTCCGGGATATTGTTCCGATTCCATCGTTTTCATGCGGACGGCTGAGAGTGATACGCCGCCGCGGGTAGCCATCGAGCCCGCAAATCCTCCCGTTCCGCTGACCGAGTAGGTATCCGAGGTCAGAATGCCGGCTACTGTGCGCCACGTCTTTTTTCCGGTTTCTGCCGCATTTGCCGCCGGATCTGTGCCGGCGCGGAGCAGCTGAAGCTGAAGAAAACGGTGCGGAAGAGAATGGCCTTCTTTTCCGAGTGCGTCCGAGACGAGTTTCATATTTTCTGACGGCGAGACGGAGGCCCGGCGGGTAAATTCCGCCGCAAGTCTGTCCTGCGGGATTCCGGGCAGATAGGAGATGCGCATCGTATCTCCGGTCTGTGCGAAACGGCTCATATCCAGCACAGCGGGACCGGAAAAGCCGCGGTGAGTGAAAAGCAGCGGACCGGTGCGCTTCGCTTTTTCCCTGCCGTCTCTACTGCAGAGGGCGATGCTGCAGGATTCGAAGGAAATACCGGATAATTCCGTAAAAGGGTAGTCCTGTACGAAGACAGGGGTCAGCGCGGGACGGAGCGGATCCGCAGGGATACCGGCCGATTTCAGAATATCGAGGAAAGTGCCGTCCGATCCTGTGGACGGCACAGAAGCTCCGCCGGTGGTGACGAGGACGTTTTCTGCGGCGAAGGTCTGTTTTCCGGCTGTGACCAGAAAGCGGGCGCCGCGGCCGGCAGGTGTGATTCCCGTGCAGGATGTGCCGCACAGAATACGGTATCCGTTGGAGCGGCAGCGCTCCTGCAGTGTGTCACG
>CALXIZ010000024.1 GCA_944388495.1 uncultured Clostridia bacterium
ATTTTATGTCAAAACCCCTGGTTTGTCAAATCTCAGTCAAACGTCAAACTTCGCGCAGATTTCGCCGCTTCGTCACATTCAGCGCTGCGGAACGTGATAAAATAGTACAATCATTGAGAAAAATTTCTCAGAAAGAAGGGAAGACTACCGGAAACGGCCGGAAAATGCGGTCCGTAAAGAACGGAGGCAGAAGATATGAATGAAAAAGAAGCTATTTTAAACCGTCATGCGGTAAGAGAATATTACGACAGAAAAATCGAACAAAAAACACTGGAGGAACTTCAGAGCGAAATCGCCCGCTGCAGCGCGGAAGGAGATCTTCGCATACAGCTCATAACAGAAGAACCCGGCGCTTTTGACAGCTTTATGGCACATTACGGAAAATTCAGCAATGTCAGAAACTATATCGTACTCGCAGGGAAAAAATCAGACGATCTCTGCGAGAGGATCGGATACTACGGAGAGCGGATCGCCATCCGCGCTCAGATGCTCGGGCTCAATACCTGCTGGGTCGCGCTCACATTCAGCAGACGCAGGGTGAAAAAACATTTCCGTCCCGCGCGGGGAGAAAAGCTCGTCTGTGTCCTCGCCGTCGGCTACGGCACGTCCCGGGGACTCTCCCACAAGAGCAGAACGCATTCGGAACTGTGCAGCGTCCAGGGAGATATGCCGGACTGGTTCAGAGAAGGAATGAACTGCGCCATGCTCGCTCCCACGGCGATGAACCTGCAGAAATTCCGGCTCGTCCTGACAGGCCCTCATTCGGTTCGTGCCGAAGCTACAGGAGGTCCTTATGCTGAAGTCGGACTCGGTATCGTCAGATATCACTTTGAAATCGGCGCCGGCACGGAAAACTTTGAATGGGATCCCGTTCCGGAAAAATCCGGTTCAAAACGCAGATCCTCAGGGCATTCCGGCGCAGAATCCGGCGCCGTACCGGGAGACATTTCCGCCGCAGCATTCGCGGCATCAGAAAAATAGAAATAAAATAAGGAGAAAAAAATGAACCGCAAAAAAGTGATCTGTTCCTGTTATCACGTTACAAAAGGAGATGTGGCCGATGCCGTAGAGCAGGGAGCCTCTTCCTTCAAAGAAGTCAAAAAAATGACAAAAGCAGGCAAAGCCTGCGGTGACTGCAAAAAAAAGATAAAAAAACTGATCAGAAAGCTGTCATGATAAAAGTCGGAAACCGGGGGGAAGAGCCGAAGAGAACGGCTTTTCCCCCGGTTTTTATTCCCGGGATTCACGCTGATTATTTTTCACATCTGATTATTTTTCAAAATAGCGGGCCACCTTTTCCAGAAGGCTGATGACCGGCAGATGCTGCGGACATGCTTCCTCGCACTGTCCGCAGGAAATGCAGTCGCTCGCCTTTCCGAACGTTTTCGTCAGGCGGCTGTAATATTCCTCCTGAGGCTTCCAGATTTTGTCCGCCGTCTCCTGCAGATCCGCGTTATAAAGCGAGAAATATTTCGGAATCGGAATGTTTGCCGGACAGCCCGGCGTACAGTAGGAACAGCCTGTACACCGGATGGCGATGCTCTCATTGATCTTTTCCACCACTTTTCCGATCACCTGCCTTTCCTCTTCATTCAGAGGAACAAAATCCGACATGAAAGAGGTGTTGTCGATCATCTGCTCCATATTGCTCATGCCGCTCAGCACGACCGGTACATTCTCCAGACTTGCCGCAAAGCGAACCGCCCAGGACGGCACCGACATATCCGGATGGTAATCCTTCAGAATTTTTTCCACCTCCGGCGGTACATCGGCCAGCGTCCCGCCCTTGACAGGCTCCATGACGATGACAGGTTTTCCGTGCTTTACCGCCGTCTCGTAACATTTCCGCGACTGAATCCCTTCGTTTTCCCAGTCGATATAATTTATCTGAAGCTGTACAAACTCCATCTCCGGATGCTCCGTCAGAATGCGGTCCAGAAAGTCAGCACTGTCATGGCTGGAAAATCCGATCTTTTTCACCAGCCCCTGCTTCTTTTTTTCTTCGAGCCAGCGGAAACAGTCGAGGTCGGTGAACTTTCCGTAATTATCATGACCCACATCGTGCAGCAGATAATAGTCGAAATACTCCACGCCCGTCTTTTTTCTCTGCTCCTCAAAGATCCGGTCTCTGTCCTCTTTTGTTCTGATATAGGCTGAGTGCAGCTTCGTCGCCAGCGTATAACGGTCTCTCGGATAACGGTCTGTCAGGATCTCTTTTGTCGCGCCCTCGCTTGCAAATCCGCAGTACATCCAGGCGGTATCAAAATAGGTGAAGCCCTTCTCCAGGAAAACATCCACCATCTTCTTTGTCTGTTCGATATCGATGCTGGCGTCATCGTTCGGATCCAGCAGCGGCAGACGCATCAGACCGAATCCCAGCTTTCCGGCCGCCGGCTGATGCTGCCCCTGATATTTTTCTGTCATCTTCCCTGCTCCTTTCCGTGCACTTGCATGTTCTGTTCCATGTCCTCATAATACTGTGCTCTCATTTTATCACAGAAAAGAGCCGGGATGTGACCCTGAATGTATTCCTCTCCTGTCCGGTTCTCTTTCCGGTATTTTTTATTCCGACTCAAAGCAGACTCTCGGAAGGCCGAGAACCGCAGCCGCTCCCGCCAGCGTCGTTCCGTAGAAGATCACTTCTTTATCGAGATTCAGATAAGAGACGACGGAACCGTTGCAGATCGTACTGCCGGTACAGACGATGAGATCCGCCCATTTTACATACTCATCAAAATCGTCGGTGCCGTGGCCGACGCGCACACCGTATTTTTCCGTCCCGACGTTTGCCGGATTCAGATCGAGAATGCGCATCTCAAAATTTTCCGCCAGATTCTGAAAGATCGCCGGCTGATAACCGACCTGCAGAATTTTCGGCGAACCGTAGTGTTCCTTTATATACGGAACCATCTGCTTCGCGCACAGCTCCGGGCCCTGATTTTTGCAGTGAACCGTCCGGTCAGCCAGACCGAGATAGCGCATGACCGCATTCATGGAAGCGATAAAAAGCGCTCTGGCATGACTGTCGCCGATGATATCGCCGTCGATGATCTCCTGCAGACTTCCGGCGTAAGCCGCCGGCGCGGAGGTAAAGGCCTGCCCCAGGCAGCCCTCATATTCCGCCTGCAGCATGACTTCGCTGCCGTCGAGAATCGGATAGTCCTTTCTCTCGGTAATCCCGATCGCCTCCTCAGGGGAGAGCGCCATCGAACGTATTCTGATCTCGCCCACTTCCAGGTTATGCTCCGCCATGATTTTTTTAAATTCTTCTCTCAGTTTTGTATACAGTTCTGTCTCTGTCATCTGATTTTCACTTCCTGTCTTTTCTGTATGAATGCCGCGGCTGTTTTCCACCCCTGTGTCCGGGCTGCGGCATCCCGTTTTCCTCCGTCAGCTTCCTCCGTCAGCCCGCATTCATTCCATATTCATCCGGCAGTCAGCCGGTAACCTGAAGAAATACCGCAAGCATCTTTGCCGCCTGGGCTCTCGTCGCGCTGCTCTTCGGGTAGAACCGTCCGTTGATATCTCCGCTGACGATACCGGCCTTCTGCAGCTCGTATACAGCCTCCTTCGCATAGGAGGAAATCGCCGCGTCATCATCAAATGTGACGCCGGCTTCCATGTCCGGAATCTGTATGCCTGCCGTCTGCGCGTAACGCTGCAGCATGACGGCCATATCCTGCTTTGTGATATTATCCGACGGACTGAATTTTCCTCCGAAACCGTTTACCAGACCGTTTTCGTAAGCCCAGGCCACATACGGCGCATACCAGGCATCAGGGGAAACATCAGAAAACGGAGTTTCTCCGTCTCCCGGGGTTTTCGTACCGGCTGCCGCCGCCAGCATTTTCACGAATTCCGCTCTCGTCACATTGGCAAGAGGCTCAAAGAGTGTCTCCGTACGTCCCTGTACGATGCCTCTGTCCACAAGATAATAGACATACTCCTTCTCCCAGCCGGTTACATCTTCAAACAGCGCGCCGTCTGTATCGTCGCCGGAAGGCGCGTCGGATACGACGCTGCCGTCATAAGGCCAGGCGTAAATCTGAATATCCAGCGTCTCCCCGTCTTCAGGAGAATGATCCGTCAGAATAATTTTATCACCATCCTGTGTCATCGTATACCGTGATGCGATATCCGGCAGATTTTTCACGCTGGTCTCAAAACCCTCCGCGATCAGTTTCGCATAGTCCGCTTCTGTCAGTTCCGGAATCATCGTATCTCCCGAAGCCGTTTCGATAAACGCATGAGCGTGAATGACATAGGATCCTTCATGATCAAAGCTGCTTTCCGGCAGAACGGATTCTCCGTCTTTCATCAGGCGGACATATACCATGCTGCGGACATTGGCTCTGTGGGTTACCTGCTTTGTCACGGATGCCTCCGAAGCCACCGTCCCGTCCTGCACGCTGCCGGCGGCCGAGGATATTGTGTCGAGAGTAAGTCCGCACGGAATGACCGTTTTGATATAACGCAGATCGGCGGGCTCGCCGCTGTCAGCCGTCAGAATATGCGTTATGCCGCTCTCCGACGCCTGAATCTGTATCGACGCATTTGTCTGCTTGACAAACTGAGATCCTTACTTACTTCCCACAGTTATAATCAGATTTCTGCTCTCCTCCGGATCCGCCGTCACCGACAGTGTCCGGTTGCTCTCTCCGTTTTCGGTATTCGGAGCCTGGTCGAGAGGGGAACCGGCGATCTTTACGGATACGTCGGCTTCCGCTCCCCCGAGGACCTCAATTTCCCGGTCGAAACGAACCGTCACCTCAATATTCTGATCGTCCTCTGTTCTCGTCTCGTTGTAAGTGCGGATGCTGAAGCTCTCCGCGCGGGCCGCACCTGAAGCGGTATCCGCGAAGACGGCCGCCGGTACACAGGCCGCCGTCAGCAGCGCGGCCAGAAGCACCGCGCCGGCTTTCTTTCCGATGCTCATCATTTTCATCTGCTTCATCTGCCTTCCTGATCTGTCATTCTTCTGCCGCATGGATCCGCCGCCGGATCTATCCGATCTGTTCCATCACCATATACAGCATCTTGCACGCTTCCGCTCTGGTGGCGCTGTCCTTCGGAGCGAAGTTGTTGCCGCCCCTGCCGCTGATGATGCCGGCCTGCTGCATGACGGATACAGCCTCTGCCGCATAAGAGGAAATCTGCTCTTCATCCGCAAAAGCGGCCGGTTCATTGACGAGATCCAGTTCGCCGCCGGATACCTGATTGACATATCTCATGATCATGACGGCCATATCCTGTCTCGTGATCTGACTGTTCGGGCTGAATTTTCCGCCGCTTCCGGTAACGATGCCGTTTTCGGCAGCCCATGCCACGTACGGAGCATACCACGATCCGGATGCCACATCGCTGAAGGAGCCGCCTGCAGCCGCCGAAACGTCTGCGCCTGCGATACCCACGATAATCTTGACGAATTCCGCTCTCGTAATCGCATCATCCGGTGCAAATTCCGTCTGCGTCTTTCCGTTTACGATTCCCTCGGCCGCCAGAGCGCCGACATATTCCGCATACCAGGAATCATCTGATACGTCCTCAAAGGAGACTGTCGGCTGCGGGTCAGGATTTTCCGGCACATCGGAAGTGTCCGGATCCTGCGGATCCGCAGGATCTTCCGGCTCTTCTGCCACCTCTGTCCACTTCGCGTAAAGCGTCACGGATTTTCTCACCACCGCATCGAAGTCATATTCCTCTGTCAGTTCTTCGTCCGTATACCAGCCGCCGAACTCGTAACCTTCTTTTTCCGGATCATCCGGGCATACTGCCTTCTGTCCGGATTTCACAGTTTGAGAATCGACAGACGAACCGCCGTCCGAATCGAATGTCACGGTATATTCCGCCGTCGCAGCGGAGCCGCCGCCACCGCCGCC
>CALXIZ010000025.1 GCA_944388495.1 uncultured Clostridia bacterium
GGCCGTCCCCTCTCGGAACTGGCGGAGGAAATGCCGATCTTCCCGCAGGTGCTCATCAATGCGAAGGTCAGCGGTCAGAAGAAGGAGATGTATAAAGAAGATGAAGAGATATGCCGTCTGATCGAAGAGACCGAAGAAAAAATGAAAGGCGACGGGCGCGTTCTGATCCGTCCGTCGGGTACGGAACCTCTTGTCCGTGTCATGATAGAAGGCAGCGATACGGAGCAGATCGATCAGGATGCGAGGAAGATTGCAGCACTTATCGAAGCGAAAATGGCATAAAAGTGTACAGCCGCAGGAACGCGGAAAGAGGGCGGAATCGTCGGAAAGACGCTTTCGTCTTCGCATACAGTCGTTAAAGAAGAAAGATATAAAATGGTTAATATTGGAAATGACTGGGATCAGGTACTCGAAGGCGAATTCGAAAAGGAATATTATCTGAAATTAAGAGAATTTTTAAAAAAAGAATATGCCGGCAGAGTCATTTATCCCTCGATGTATGATATATTTAATGCATTGAAGGCTACACCGTATCATAAGGTGAAGGTGGTCATTCTGGGACAGGATCCGTATCACGGGCCGGGGCAGGCGCACGGGATGTGTTTTTCCGTGAAAAAAGGAGTACCGCTTCCTCCCTCTCTGAAGAATATCTTCCGGGAACTGGCGGACGATATGGGATGCACCATTCCGTCTCACGGGTGTCTGACAGAGTGGGCGCAGCAGGGCGTGCTGCTTCTGAATACCGTGCTGACCGTGCGGGAAGGACAGGCCAACTCCCACAAGGGACAGGGATGGGAAATCTTTACCGACACGGTTATCCGTCACCTCAATCAGCGGGAAAAGCCGATCGTATTCATGCTGTGGGGCGGAAACGCCAAATCAAAGGCTTCGCTGATTACAAATCCGCAGCATCTCATCCTGGCGGCAGCGCATCCGAGTCCGCTGTCCGCCCGCAACGGTTTTTTCGGCTGCGGTCATTTTTCAAGAGCAGACGAATTTCTGCTGGAAAACGGGATGAAACCGATCAGATGGCAGATTACATAAGCCTTCACAGGGTATGATAAAAATAAAGCGAGTTGGGATCAGTCAAAGGAGAAGAAAATGGCATTAGAAGTGGGAATCGATCTTGGTACAGCGAATGTACTGATTTATATACAGGGAAAAGGCATCGTGCTCAACGAGCCTTCCGTCGTAGCGCTCAACAAAGATACAAATGAAATTCTTGCCGTAGGAGAAGAAGCGCGCCTCATGCTGGGAAGAACGCCGAGCAATATCATCGCCGTCAGACCGCTGAAAGACGGTGTGATCTCGGATTACGACATTACGGAACGCATGCTGAAATATTTTATCCGCAAGACCTGCGGTTCCGGAAGATTTTTTAAGCCGCGCATCATGGTCTGCGTCCCGAGCGGCGTCACCGAAGTGGAAAAGCGCGCCGTCAGCGAAGCCGCGGAAATGGCGGGAGGCAAGGAAGTCTTCCTGATGGAGGAACCGATTGCGGCGGCTATCGGAGCAGGCCTTGATATTACAAAACCGGACGGTGTGATGGTCATCGACATCGGCGGAGGCACGACAGACATCGCAGTCATCTCTCTGGGAGGTATCGTAGCCAATGCGTCTGTCAAAGTGGCGGGAGACAAGTTTGATGATGCGATCATCAAATATATGAGAAAAGAGCATAAAATTTTCATCGGAGAACGTACGGCGGAAGCGCTGAAGATGAATATCGGAACGGCCTTTCCTCGGGAACAGTCGGTTACGATGGAATGCAGAGGCCGTGATATGGTTTCCGGACTGCCGGTATCAGTGACTGTAACGTCAGAGGAAATGTACGATGCGCTGAATGAACCTCTGACGGTAATCTGTGAGGCGGTTCACTCCGTTCTCGAGCGCACACCGCCGGAAATCGCAGCTGATATCAGCAGTTCCGGCATCATGATTACGGGAGGCGGCGCTCTGATGTACGGCATCGACAAGCGGATTGAGGACAAGACCAAAATTCCTGTCAGCATCGCTGAAGAGCCGAAGAGCTGCGTTGCAGTGGGAACAGGACTGGCTCTTTCCCATATGAGCGCAATTTCTTCCAAGCGTATGGATAACAAAGTGATGGAGTAAAGAAATCAGATTTTTTCAAAAGGCTGTCATCCTGCGCGGGACAGCCTTTTTTCTGATATCTGCCCGTAGGAAAGGAGCGGATTTGTACAAGTTAATAGTGAGCGACATCGACGCGACGCTGATCGACAGCGAATTCAGAATCACAGAATATAATAAGGAAATGATCCGCCGGGTCCGCGATGCGGGAATCGATTTTATGCTCTGCACCGGAAGGATTTTCGGTTCCGCACGGCCTTATGCAAAGTTTCTGGATCTCAATACACCGATTATCGCATCGAACGGTGCGATTACGATGGAATGGAGAAGCCGCAGGGAGCTGTTCGGGACGCCGATGAATCCCGGACTTTGTGCCGAAATCTTCGATATTCTCGATCAGAACGGTCTGCACTATCATTTTTATTCCAAAGAAGCTTTTTATACGAGAAAGTTTCTGAACGAAGGCAGTGCAATCCGGTCGTTGAATGAAAAGCTTCCGGAAGACGAACGTTTTCCGATGCTGGAAATTTCCGATCCGGCCGGAGCGGCCGCAAGAGATCCGGTATATAAGATCAGTGTAAGATGTATCAGAAAAGAAGATGCGAAGAAATTCACCGATCTTTTCGCGGATCGCCGTGACATCGCCGTGACGAGTTCTTTCAGTGACAATTACGAAATCTCCGCTCCCGGTGTGGATAAAGGCGCTGCGCTTGCGAGATATGCTGAAATGCGCGGCATTCGGCCGGAGGAGATTATAAGCTTCGGAGACAATAAAAATGATGTGGGCATGATCCGGTATGCCGGACTGGGTGTGGCAGTCGGCAATGCTGTTGAGGAACTGAAAGAAGCTGCGGATTGTGTCACGGATACAAACGAAAACAGCGGTGTCGGAAAAACGCTGGCGAAAGTTATATTTGGAGAGTAGATACAGCTGCGGTACGGAGAACAGAATTGTCAAAAATAGAACTGATCGCTACGGCAACCTTCGGCCTGGAGGCTGTCGTGAAGCGGGAAATAGAAAATCTGGGTTACAGAGTCCTTCGTTCAGAGGATGCAAAAATCACATATCTCTCGGATGAGAGGGGCATTGTGCGCTCCAATCTCCGTCTGAGATGTGCAGACCGGGTGCTGCTGAAAATGGGAGAATTCGATGTTCCGACGTCGGAAGATCTGTTTCAGCAGACAAAGGCGCTGCCGTGGGAGGAATGGATACCGCCTGACGGGCGTTTTACTGTAAACTGCACGACGGTAAAATCCGCGCTGCGCAGCGAGCCGGCCTGCCAGAAGACTGTAAAAAAGGCTATCGTCGAACGTCTGGCACAATATTACGCCATGGATACTTTTCCGGAGACGGGCGCTGCGTA
Organism: uncultured Clostridia bacterium; assembly: GCA_944388495.1. Classification (GTDB taxonomy): domain Bacteria; phylum Bacillota; class Clostridia; order Peptostreptococcales; family Anaerovoracaceae; genus Alangreenwoodia. The sequence goes on from CALXIZ010000025.1 coordinate 3,456, forward strand.
CACCGTCAAGGTGACGATTCTGCGCGACCGGGCGACTCTGACGATCGACACCAGCGGTGCCGGACTTCACAAGAGAGGATACCGGATCAGGACGGTGGAGGCGCCGATCAAGGAGACTCTGGCGGCCGCTCTGGTTCAGCTGAGCTTCTGGAATTCCTCGCGACTGCTCGTAGATCCCTTCTGCGGTTCGGGAACGATCGCTGTGGAAGCGGCACTGTATATGAGAAATATTGCGCCGGGACTCGGCAGAACGTTTGCATCTCAGGAATGGGAGAGCATTCCTCCTGAACTCTGGAAGGAAGAAAAAAAGGCGGCATATGAGGCGATCGACTATGAGAAAGAGGTTCGGATCGCGGCATCGGATATCGACCGGAGAGCCGTCGCCGCAGCCAGAGAAAATGCGGAGGAGGCGGGAGTGGAGGATTGTATCTCTTTTTCGGTGAAGCCGTTTGAAAAGCTGAGGATCGAGGAGCCTTATGCGGTGATAATCGGAAATCCGCCTTATGGAGAACGAATCGGAGATAAAAAGAAACTCGGAAGTATTTATTCCCATCTTAAGAACATGCTGGAAAATGATAAAACACTGTCCGCATACATGATCACGGCGGATAAAAGGCTTGAAGAGGAACTCCTGCCCCGCCGGCCGGACAGAAGGAGAAAACTGTATAACGGCAGGATCGAGACGTGTTTTTATCAGTATTACGGCGAGCGTCCTCCGAAGAGAAATACACCGTCACTGTAGCTCTCATCTTGACATATGGTTTTATCAACCATATAATCTAATCATACGGACAATTAAAAGAGTCGGAGGCTGCCCTGCCGGAAAGGAAAGAAAATGAGATATGAGGAATATATTAAAAGTCAGCTGAAAAAACTGCAGAACTCGGCGATTATTCCGGAAGACAAAATTCCGGGGCTCGATCTTTATATCGATCAGGCGGAGATGTTTTTTAAAAAACAGTTTGAAAATCTTGATCTGTCCGGAGATAAAGGCGTTATCACCAAGGCGATGATCAATAATTATACGAAAAATGATCTGATTCCGCGTCCGGAAGGAAAAAAATATACGAAATCCCATATGGTCATGCTGGCGATGATTATTTATCTGAAGGGTATTTTCAAGATAGAGGAGATTGAGCTTCTCATGAAACCGCTGGTGGAAAATCACCGTTCGGATTTCGAAGACCATATTGATCCGACCCTGCTTTATAACACGGCCTGCAGCATCAATGAAGACGCTGTGGCAGCTTTGAGCCGGCAGGTTGACTCGGATATCGACGAGATAAAGAAAAAGCTGGAAGAGACAGATATTGCAGACGATCAGCGGATGGAAATTTTTATCCTCATTCTGTCTCTGGCTATGAAGGCGGATGCGGCAAAATATACGGCGGCGAGACTGCTGGAGACTTATTTCATAAATCCGGAAAAGGAACGGAGGGAAAAAGTCAGGAAGCCGAAAAAGCCGGCCGACAAAACAGAAGAAAAGTGACAGAAAAGACAGGCTCAGTCCTGTCTTTTTTTCGGAATGAAGAATCTGAAAAAAGAAAACGATCAGAATAACAGATCAGGAAAAATATGAAGGAAAAAGAAAAGAAAAAAAATACAGGAAAGATTTCTGTCCCGGAGCTGCTTGTTCCCGCAGGCGGAAAAGAACAGCTGCGTGCTGCTGTCGCTAACGGAGCGGATGCAGTTTATCTGAGCGGTACTTCGTTTAACGCCAGAATAAATGCGGACAATTTCAGTGACAGCGATCTGCAGGAGGCTGTCGCATTCGCTCACGAACACGGAGTGCGTGTACACATTGCTCTGAATACCCTGCTGCGCAGCTGTGAAACGGAGGAAGCAGTGTCTTTCGCCCGCAGCTGCCGCAGCTGGGGAGCAGACGCCCTGATTCTGCAGGACAGAGGTCTGGCGGCCAGGCTGAGAGAAGAACTGCCGGATATCGCTTTGCACCTGAGTACACAGGGAACAGTATATGATTCACGCGGTGTCAGAGAAGCCGTACAGGCAGGATTTCAGCGAGTCATACTCGCAAGAGAACTTTCCCTTTCTGAAATCGCCGGAATCTGCGCGCAGACAGATGCCGAGATCGAAATTTTCGCTCACGGAGCAATCTGTATTTCCTATTCCGGTCAGTGTCATCTGAGTTATGTGATCGGCGGCAGAAGCGGAAACAGGGGTACCTGCGCTCAGCCGTGCAGGCTTCCGTATACTCTGATGCGGAGAAAAAACGGTTCTTTTGATGAAATCGGCGGACAGAGCGGAAAATACCTGCTCAGCCCGGCGGATCTCTGTCTGCTCGGCCACCTGCAGGAGATCGCAGAGACGGGAGTGTCATCTCTGAAAATCGAAGGACGAATGAAATCGCCGGAATATGTGGCTGTAGTTACCGGAATTTACCGCAGACATCTCGATCTGCTGGCAGAGGGAGGGCCGTCCCGGGTGACAGAAAAAGAATACGAACAGCTCTGTACCGTTTTTAACAGGGGAGGAATGACAGATTCCTATTTTTACGGGGACAGCGGAGCGGCTCTCATGTCATGTGATCTTCCGAAACACCGGGGAATTCCTCTCGGCACTGTTATCTCCTGCGACCCGCGGAAACGGCATATCGTCGTCAGACTCAGCGGGGATCTTTCCGTCGGAGACGGGGTAGAGATACGCGACGGCGAAAAAAGATACGGAAATATCGTGACTTATCTGAATGACAGAGGAAATATGCAGAAAAAGGCTCAGAAGGGACAGACTGTTACCATCGGCGATATAGACGGAAGAATAAGACCCGGAAGCCGTATTTTTAAAATCAGTGACAGAGAACTGAAAAAAAACGCGGAACAGAGCTGGCAGAAAATTCAGGGCCGGATTCCCGTCGATATCACAGTCCGGATACAGGAGGGAGAACCTGTCCTGCTTCGCGCCGCCGCTCCTCTGTGGCGTGCGGAAAAAAACGGAATATCTGCCGTCGCAGAGGTAAGATCAGACTCTGCGGCAGAGCGCGCCGTAAAAAAAGTACTCCGGAAAACAGATGTAATCAGGCAGGCGGAAAAAACAGGAGGCACACCGTATTACCTGAATCAATGCAGTGTTTCGATCACCGGTTCGCCCATGGTTCCGGCATCTGTTCTCAATACTCTGCGCAGAAAGGCTCTGGAAAATCTGACGCGGCAGCGCCTGCAGCGGATGAAAGACACGGAGACACGGGGAAAAGAAAATGAATTTGCCGCTTCGTACCGTCTGCAGGAATGTCAGATACCGCCGAAACCGGAAGATCCGGCCGCAAAAGCGACAGAAAGAAAAGAAGATCAGGCGGATCGCCGGATCTCTCTGTATTTTTTCGATACGGATGAGAATGAAAAGAAAGCCGTCATGTTTTTGCGGACGGCCGCGGAAGAGCAGCGGAAAAAGATAAAGTCAGAAGGAAAACGGGAAGAAGCGGAAGCGGAACTGGATATTATCATTCCGCTGCACAGGTTTCTGGCAGACCCGTCACTTTTTCTGGAGGAAGCGAAAAAACTGTCTCCCGCAGCGCATATCGTACCTTATCTGCCTGCGATCACGAAAAATCTGAAATCCGAAAAACTGGAACGGGATGCCGCTCTTTTGGAAGAACTGGGACGCAGCGGCAGGATAAAGGCGGTAATGCTCGCTCACGCAGGTCAGAAATCGCTCTTTCAGGAAAAAAACATTCTCTGTTTCGGAGATGAAAGTCTGAACCTTTCGAATGACCTTTCTGTCTTTGCCTCGCTGTCCGGCGGGCTGAGCCGTGTCATGCTTTCGAATGAACTGCCCGACGGAGATCTCGAAGAAATCGCAGTGTCTGTTTCCGGCCGGTCTCCCGAAGGTGCGGCGGCTCTGGAAATTCTGGCTTACGGCAGAATACCGGTCATGTATACGGAACACTGTGCGGTCGGGATGAGAGATGATGAAACGGCCTGCAAGAGTCTGTCAGACAGCGGAAAAGACGGCCGGCATTATTATTGCAGGCAGGGAAACTATTTTCTCAGAGACAGGAAGGGAGCTGATTTTCCTCTGATCTGTGACTGCAGTACATGCCGGATGGAGATTCTTTCTCACAGATCTTTTGACAGAAGAACACTCTTTCAGAGACTTCAGAGGAATCCGGCCCTGAAAAGACTGCCGTCAGCGAGAATTTATATTTACGACGAGACACCGGAGCAGATCATCCGTATTGTGGAGAGCCTGACAGAGATGCAGAACTGCGAATTTGAATAATGTATACTTGTTGAACAAAATTGACTTGCCGTTTAAGTTGCTTTATCATATTAAAATATACCTGCGAAACCGCGAGGAAAAGACAGGTTTGATGAAATAAAGAATTAAAGGAGAACAACATGTCACAGAAAACAATGAAGACAATGGACGGCAATACGGCTGCCGCACATGTTTCTTATGCATTTACAGAAGTTGCGGCAATTTATCCGATTACTCCGTCATCCACGATGGCGGAAGTTACAGATGAATGGTCCGCAAACGGCAGAGAAAATATATTCGGCCAGAAGGTAAAGGTCGTTGAGATGCAGTCTGAAGGCGGAGCTGCCGGAGCGGTTCACGGTTCTCTGGCGTCCGGTGCGCTGACTACCACCTATACGGCTTCCCAGGGTCTCCTTCTGATGATACCTAATATGTATAAAATTGCCGGTGAACTTCTCCCGACGGTATTTCACGTTTCTGCGAGAGCGATTTCCACGCAGGCACTCAGTATTTTCGGAGACCATTCCGATGTCATGGCTACGAGACAGACCGGTTTTGCTATGCTGGCGTCGGCATCGGTACAGGAAATCATCGACCTGGCCAGTGTCGCACATCTCGCTTCCATCAAGGGAAAGGTTCCGTTTGTTCATTTCTTCGACGGCTTCCGGACTTCTC
>CALXIZ010000026.1 GCA_944388495.1 uncultured Clostridia bacterium
GTCACGGATGGCCCCTTTTTTTCATTTTCTACTCTGGCGCTGACGCCGAAATCGTGCAGCACCGTTTCAAGCTTCTGTGCCCGTGCCGCCAGCTCGAAACGCTGGCTTCTGTTTTCCTCTCTCTTCACCCTGTTCAGGAGGCTCAGCGGAGGAAGCCTGTACTGTTTTTTTTCCGGCGCCTGCCGTGCCTGCTCCGCCACTTCTGCCGCTCCGGCCGAGATAGCCGCCGCCGTCTCCGACTTCGACATCTTATTTTGCGCAGCGCTTCCGTGCATACCTGTATTTCCGCCTCCCGCCGGCGCGTTTTCTTTTCCTGTGCCTTCGGAAAGATTCCCTGAAGAATCTTCTCCGCGCCTTTCCGGCGGGACAGCTTCATCAGCTTCATCCGGATTCCGGTCCTGCGCCCGGCTCCTCTGAGGCTCTGACTCCGGCTCCGCACTTTCCTGTACAGGCTGTTTCTCGGAAAAATCGGAAAAACCGGAAGCAAAAAGAGAGGATTCCGACAGAGAGCCGAAACTCTGCTCTGCGGATGCGGATAAAGATTCTTCCGCTTTGTCCTCCTCTTCCTCAGCCCGCTCAAACAGATTGTCATCGTTCATATATTCGATGATGTGCCGCTTGTTTTCTGTCAGAGACGGCCACTGTCCGCCGTCGGAAATCTCATCCTGAAACAGATCCGTGCTGCGTATTCTCAGATCCCGGAATGCGTCCTCTCCGCCGCCTGATGTGCCGGCTGCCGCATCCTGCAGATAAGCACCGCCGGGCAGAAACTCTTCGCCGGACAGCGCGTCTTTTTCCGTTTTCTTTCCGCGTCTTTTTTTTCTGCTCTCCTTTTGGAGCGCAGCTTCCGATTCTGCCTGCCGTATCTGCATCTGCATCTGCTGTCTTTCCATTGCGGCAGCCTCTTCCGCTTCTCTTTGAGCCGCCCGTTCCACTGCAGCCTGATATTTTTTCTCACGGCGCCGATCGAGGATTCCCGATATGGAACTGTTGATCAGAAGCATGCAGCAGATGAGAAGCACTGCCGCGCACGCGATCAGAAGGCCTGTCTTTCCGACCGCCTTCACAGCCAGCCATCCCGCAGTCATTCCGACCGCTCCGGCACTGTCGAGAGAAATTCCCGCAAGATACATATTTTTCAGATAGGACACACCAAACGTCTGCGCCTCCACCGCATCAAAAAAAACAGAATTCACTGTCACGATATCAAAATAGATGAGCAGAAGCAGAAATGTACTTCTGGCATTGATATGTGTCATCCGGTTGGTGAGCAGCAGAACAGCGCATAAAATAACGTAAAAAGGCAGGATATAGGCTCCGAATCCGAACAGTCCTTTCAGAACCTGCGCCAGTAACAGGCCGAATTTTCCCGCTGCATCCGTCATCATCGCCATCAGCAGAAAAATTCCCAGCGCGGTCAGCAGGACAGCCGTAATCTCATCTCTAAGCCGCGATCCTGAAGATTTCTTTATCGCAGCGGCCGCAGAGGCGGACTTTTCTCCTGTACTTCCCTTTGGCCGGCCTCTCTTTGCAGAGGTATTTTTTCCGGCAGATGACGGAGGACGCCCCCGCTTTTTTCCTTCCGTCGCCGATGATTTTTTTTTCTGTACGGATATCGATCCGTTCTTTTTTGTACCTGAATCAGCCATCGCATCAGTCCTCCGAAATAACAGAATATACAGGGAGACGTCTGCAGCAGAAGACAAAAACGCCTCCTCTAAAAAAATACATAATTTTCCATAAAATATTCGTAACGGAATCTGTTTTCCGTCACGAAAGAAAAAAGGATTTTCCTTCAAAAAATCTTATATATTTTATCACATCCGGATTCTGTTTGCACGGAGATTTCAGGGATTGTACGATAACAGCTCTTTTTCAGAAAGAAAAATCTCCTGCAGAAATCCGTTCCGATCTCTGCAGGAGAAACAGTTTTTCCGAAACATTACGCAGATCCGCCGAAGGATCCGGAAATATCACTATTCCGCAGCTTTAAAATCCTTTTCAAATTCATTGACCGCATCCAGCAGAACTGTCGCGGAATAAGCCATGCTCGGGCCTGCTCCGAAGCCGCCGATGGCAACCATCGCAGCGTCGAGAATTTCCTGTCTCGTGCATCCCGCCTGATAAGCATTGTAGACATGGACAACGATACAGTACTGACAGCGGTTATAGGCTGCAATGCCGACACTGATCAGTTCTTTTGTCTTATTTGAGATCGCGCTGTCTCCGAAGGTCGCATCCTGAAGACCCATGAAGGCTCCGACTGCCGCCGGATTTGCTTCCTGCATTCCCGCTACGCCATTCTGAAAGTCCGCTAAAATCTGTCTTACATCTGTCATATCTCTGTTTCCTCCTGTCTTTTGTCGCCCTGATAGAATGCTTCTGTTTTTCACGGCTGTCCGGCCGATATATCTGAGATCATTATATTGGATTTTTTTGCAAAGAAGAAGTACTTTGTAAATTTATTTGTTACTCTTTTTTTCCATAGTGGCTTGATTCCACTATCCCGTGTTCAGTATAATCAGAATATGCCACACAACTGTTTCCGCCGAAGGCTGCGGCGGAATACGGAAGGAATAAAAACGACACAGTCCGGAAAGGAGGCGGCGCTGCGTGTACCGTCCGAAACTTGAAAAAGATCTGCGCTGTCCGCTGGAACACGGAATCCGCATTTTCGGGGGAAAGTGGAAAGTGCGCGTCATCTGTGCTCTCTACGAGATCGGCAGTCTCCGCTACGGAGAACTGAAAAAAAAGATGCATACCATTACGGATGCCGTGCTGACTTCAACTCTGAAAGAGCTGATGGCTGACGGTATCGTGGATCGCCGTCAGTACGAGGAAATCCCGCCTCGGGTGGAATACAGCCTTTCGGAAAAGGGATTTTCGATTATCCCGCTTCTTCACGGCATCTGCGAATGGACGGAGACTCACTGCAGCGGCAGCAACGGATCCGACTTTGTGCTGTGCAGCGACTGCAGATATATCAGAAAAGACTGAGAAAAGAATAAAATACGAAATTTTATGCCCCGGATATCATATAATAGTATTCCAATCCGGCGCGGAAAAGTATATAATCAGTAATTATAATCTGTATACTATCTGCGGTGTCAACCGCGAAGCGGTCGCAGAAGGATTTTAACATACTGGAGGATTTATCAATGAAAAAACCTAATGTTGCTGTGGTAGGGGCCAGCGGCCTCGTCGGACGCACTTTCCTTAAAGTGCTCGAAGAAAGAGATTTTCCGATCGAAAATCTGTACGTTATGTCTTCTTTCCGTTCTGCAGGAAAAACGGTTTCCTTCCGGGGCAGGGATTACGTTCTGGAGGAACTGACAGAGCATTCCTTCGACAAACCGATCGATATCGCCCTCTTTTCCGCGGGCGGTTCCGCGAGCGAGAAATTCGCTCCCATCGCTGCGGCACACGGGTGCACGGTAGTTGATAACAGCAGTGCATGGAGAATGGATCCAGAGGTTCCGCTCATCGTTCCGGAGGTTAATCCGCAGGATATCAGCTGGAACAAAGGCATCATCGCCAATCCGAACTGTTCCACGATCCAGGCCATGGTTCCGCTCAAACCGCTTCATGACAGATATACGATCCGAAGAGTCGTTTACTCTACCTATCAGGCCGTATCCGGCTCCGGAGTCAAGGGAATCAAAGATCTGGAAGAGGGTCTTAAGGGCAATGATATCATGAGCGCTTATCCGCATCCGATCGCAGGAAACTGTCTTCCTCACATAGACGTTTTCCTCGATAACGGATATACTAAAGAAGAGATGAAGATGATCAACGAGACACATAAGATTCTCGGTGACGACAGTATCCGCGTCACTGCCACCACGGTCCGCGTACCTGTCTTCTCCTGCCACAGCGAGAGCATCAATCTCGAATTTGAAAAACCGTTCGAAATCGAAGAGGTAAAGGAACTGCTCGCCAACGCACCGGGATGCAACC
>CALXIZ010000027.1 GCA_944388495.1 uncultured Clostridia bacterium
ATAACTTCAGAAATCTGTATGTTCCGCTGGCTGTTATCTCCTGTATCCTGCTTGTCGTCCTCTTCTGCATGCTGATGATCGCGTCCGGCCGCAGACCTGACAAAGACGGCACCGTCATCGAACTGAGAAAAATCGACCGGATTCCGTTCGATCTTCTGACAGTCATCTGGCTGATTCTCGCCGCCGTACTTTTCGCGGCCGCTATGGAGATCGGCAATGTGACCGTCTTCTCCGCATTCTTCTGGAGACATCTGCCGCTGTTTACCTCTCTCTTCTGCGGCATAATCGCTGCGGTAACCGCGATGATTCTCGCATGGGCCATGACGATCGCCGCCCGGATCAAAGCACATACGCTGCTGCGCAACAATGTGATCTGCATGTCAGCCCGTGCTCTGGGACGGAATATAAAGAGGGGCGTCAATTCCGTAAAAAGCCTGTGGCTCTTCGTCATCTTCATCGCTGTCTGGGGTCTCATCAATCTCATGATCGAAGCTATGGCATGGTATTTTGAGGAACGGATTTTCCTTCTCTTCCTCGTCAACGGCGCTGCGATCGTCGGTATTCTCTGGCTTCTCACCCAGATGCGCCGTCTGGAAAAGGGAGTCAAAAATATGAACGAGGGCGATTTCGAGACAAAGATCGATACACACGGCATGATCGGGCCATTCCGCCATCACGCCGAATGTCTGAATTCCATCGGCGACGGAATGAACCGGGCTGTCGAAGAGCGCATGAAGTCGGAACGTATGAAGACAGAACTGATCACGAATGTCTCTCACGACATCAAGACGCCGCTGACCTCCATCGTCAATTACGTGGATCTTCTGAAAAAAGAAGATCTGCATAATCCCGCCGCTGACGGCTACGTGGAGGTGCTCGACCGTCAGGCTTCCCGCCTGAGAAAGCTGATCGAAGATCTCATCGAAGCCTCCAAGGCATCCACCGGCAATATCAAAGTGACGAAAGAGACATTCAATCTCTGCGAGATCGTCCGCCAGATCAGCGGCGAATACGCGGAACGATTCGCGGCAAATCATCTGCAGGCGGTCATCGATATGCCAGAGGACGGCATGAAGATCCGTGCTGACGGCCGTCATCTGTGGCGCGTACTCGACAATCTGATGAACAACATCAGCAAATACGCGATGCCCGGCTCACGCGTCTATCTCAGCGTCGTCCCTTCCGGCGCCCGTACCACTCTGACACTCCGCAATATCTCAAAAGAGCAGCTCAACGTCTCCGACAGCAGCGAGCTTCTGGAACGATTCGTACGCGGCGATTCCTCGCGGACGACCGAAGGCAGCGGTCTCGGCCTTTCCATCGCAAAAAGCCTGACCGAACTCATGGGCGGCACCTTTGAACTCGCCGTCGACGGCGACCTCTTCAAAGTGACACTGACATTCGCGGATGCGGAAAAATGATATATCCACGGAATATTTTTACGATCATTCCGGAAATATCAGTATAACCTGTATTCTGTAAACGATAAACAAAGAGATTCGCATCAGTTCATGTGCTGTCGGCAGAATCTGACAGAATTCCTGAAGAATTTCAAACTCCATACTGCCATTTTTCTGCCGGCCGGCTTTTTATCCCGCTTTTACACTTTTATTCAAATGAAACTTCCGGCTTTTTCGCCTTTTTTCTGCTTCCGGCTGCTACATTCCCAGATCTTCGCCGACGAGGATCACTTTGATCTTTCCCGCCGGACGCGAAATTCTGGTCACCAGCATGTAGGCACAGATGCTCTGTTCGCTGATGCAGTCGCCGCACTGTCCCGTTTCCGTGCAGACAGTCGTCATCCTGTCACAGAAACGCTGAGCATTCATGGGAGCAGCCACATTTCTCGCTCTTGAGACGGCTTCCTCTGCTGTCTTTGCGACTTTATTCATCCCCGCAATGACGACGACACTTTTCGGTCCGTATACCATCGCCGCGACGCGGTTTCCGGTGCCGTCGATGTTCACGAGTATGCCGTCCGCGCTCAGAGCGTTTGCACTCATGAGAAAGGTATCGCACAGGAGAGCTTTTCTCATCAGTTCTTCTCTTTCTTCCGGAGACTGCGCCGTGTCTCTGTCGATTACCGGATTGCCGCGCCGCTTCAGTTTTTCCTGAATACCCAGTTCCGTCAGTGTCATCGATCCGCCCCAGGACACGACATCTTCCCCGGAAATCAGTTCCATGGCCTTTTCAGAGGCTTCCTCTGCTGTCGAACAGTAATACGCCTCAAAGTGGCGCTTTTTCAGATTCTCCGCGATCCGCGGACCTGATTTGTCATACATTTTCTTTTTATTCGGATCCATTTCGTCTTCCATCCTTTCTCCGCTGCCGGTTCTCCGCTCTCGGACTCTCTCGGCCTTTCTCCTTTTCCGGCCTTTTTTCTCAGCCTGCAGACTTTACCGGCTTTCCGGCGGGATCACCGGAACAGACAGAGTGCGATATCCGTCTGCTGTTCACAGACGGATATCGCACTCCGCTCTTTTTCTTATAAATTCTTACAGATTGTGAAAAAGATTTACCATTTCCAGAGCGGACAGAGCACAGTCATAACCTTTATTGCCCGCTTTCGTGCCCGCGCGTTCGATAGCCTGTTCGATATTTTCCGTCGTAACTACGCCGAACAGAACAGGAACACCCGTCTGCAGACCGACCTGAGCCACGCCCTTGGCCGCTTCATTGCAGACGAGATCGTAATGAGATGTCGCACCGCGGATGACAGCTCCCAGACAGATGACTGCATCATACTTTCCTGACTTTGCCATCTTCTGTGCCGTCAGAGGGAGTTCAAATGCGCCCGGAACCCACGCCAGTGTGATATCCTCCTCCTTCACATTGTGGCGGATCAGTCCGTCCAACGCTCCGCTGATAAGCTTTGAAACGATAAATTCATTAAATCTGGAAGCGACAATGCCTACTTTAATCCCGTCCGCTACCAGTTTTCCTTCGATTATATTAATATTTGCCATCTGATTTGCCATTTTTCCTTTCTCCTTCTTCTCAGTATGTTTTCAGGATATGTCCCATCTTTACTTTCTTCGTCTTCATATATGCATCGCTGGCGCTTTTGTGCTTCGTCTCGATCGGCACGCGCTTTACGATTTCTATTCCGTATTTTTCCAGTCCGGAAATTTTCTCCGGATTATTCGTCATCAGATTCAGTTTTTTTGCGCCGAGATCGATCAGCATTTCGGCTCCGACCGTATAGTCTCTCATATCGGGCGGAAATCCGAGAGCCACATTCGCCTCCACGGTGTCCATCCCCTGATCCTGAAGCGCATAGGCCTTCAGCTTGTTGATCAGCCCGATGCCCCGGCCTTCCTGACGCAGATAGATCATGATTCCCCGGCCTTCGGCAGCGATCATTCGCATCGCCGCGTCAAACTGATCTCCGCAGTCGCACTTTGCCGAGCCGAAAACATCTCCCGTCAGGCATTCGGAATGAACCCGGACGAGTACCGGATTTCCGTCTCCCACGTCTCCCATCGCCAGAGCTACGTGATGCTCTCCGTTCAGCCGGTTGACATAGCCGTGAATTCTGAAGTTCCCGTATTTTGTCGGCAGATTTGCCGCTACCACATGCTCCATAATCGGCCCGCCGTCCGGCACTGCGTTCTGTTCTTCCGCCTTTTCCGACGCTTTCTTAGCCATCTCTTCGATCATGATCCCGGCTTTGCATAAATCATCCGTCATACGCAGACCTCCTTTTCCGTATCTTTTTATATATTATGCTCTCTGCGATATTCCTTAAGCGCTTTGATCGTCGTAAACTTCAGATTATGCAGCTGTGCAAACTCGATCAGCTCTTTTGTGCGCATCATCTCGCCGTCTTCGCGCATGATCTCGCAGCACAGTCCCGCCTCCTTCAGACCGGCGATGCGGAGCAGATCCACCGTACCTTCCGTATGGCCTCCCCGTTCAAATACGCCGCCTGCCTTTGCCTCCAGCGGGAACATATGTCCCGGTCTTCTGAAATCTTCCGGTTTTACGCCTTCTTCCACGCATTTCATCGCGGTATAGGAACGCTCTACAGCGGAAATTCCCGTCGTCGTATCGACGTGATCGATAGAAACAGTAAAAGCTGTAGCGTGATTGTCCGTATTATCCGCCACCATCTGCGGAAGCCCGAGCTTTTCGCACATCTCCGTGCTCATCGGCATACAGATCAGACCTTTCGCATAGGTCGCCATGAAGTTCACATTGTATCTCGTAGCAAATTCCGCGGCGCAGATCAGATCTCCCTCGTTTTCTCTGTCCGGATCGTCAGTGACGATAACCAGCTTTCCGTCACGCAGATCCTGTACTACTTCTTCTATCGTATTGAACTGAAACATTCTTCTTCCTCCTCTTTCCGTGTCCTGTGTTCCGTATCCCGGCGTCTTCTCCTCTCCGCCCCGCAGTTCACCCGCTGCAGCGGATTTCCGCAGATTTTCATCCGGATACGAAGTCTATAAAAATCCGTTCTCTGACAGCATGCTCAGGCTGATGCCTCCCGGTGCTCCGGCATCGTCTCCGCTGTCAAAGTGCAGCAGATGTTCCACATATTTTCCGACTACATCATTTTCGAGATTGACGATGCTGCCCGGCCGCTTCGCAAGAAGTGTCGTCTCTTCTCCCGTATGAGGGATGACAGACACCTTGAAATATCCCGGGCCTGTCTCCGCCACCGTGAGACTGATGCCGTCGATTGCCACCGACCCTTTTTCGATGATATATTTCAGAATCGAAGCCGCGGTATCGATGCGCACCCAGACGGCGTTTTCCTCTCTTTTCATCGACGTGATTTTTCCGGTACCGTCGATATGGCCCGACACGATATGCCCCCCGAAACGTCCTCCTGCCGCCATCGCTCTTTCGAGGTTGACCTTTGTCCCGTTCGTAAATGTTCCGAGGTTTGTCCTTCTGAGAGTTTCCGCCATGACGTCGGCTTCGAATACTTTCTCCGAAATGACGGTAGCTGTCAGACATACGCCGTTTACCGCCACACTGTCTCCGATCTTCAGGTCATCAAAGATTTTTTCACCGCGTATGGAAAGCCTGGACGATACCTGTCCCCGCTTTACCGCCACGATTTCTCCGACCTCTTCTATGATTCCGGTAAACATCAGCTGCCCTTCCTTTCTGTATCCTGCGGCAGAACATCATATTCCAGCAGAATATCCTGTCCGAGAAACGTCATTTTCGGAGAAGACAGCTGCACGGCATCCGCCATGCGCGCGATTCCCGCGCCTCCGACCGGAGTCTTTGCACCGGCGCCGCCGACGAGTTTAGGAGCCAGATATACCTGCACGGCGGTGACGATCCCCGCTCTCAGAGCGGAAAAATTGAGCTCGCTGCCGCCTTCCAGCAGGATACTGTCGATTTTTCTTTCCCCGAGAAGTCTCATCAGCTCCCGGAGATCGACTCTGCCGTCCTCGCCTGCGGAAACAGGAAGCAGCTCCACGCCGCATTCCGCCAGACGCTCCGCTTTTTTTTCCGGGATCATCCCGTCCGCCGCCTTTTCCGCCGCTTTCGGATCCGCCGCATACTCCGCCGCACGCTCCGGCACATAAGCTACGATCGTCCTGATTTTCCCCGCTGTCCTGACAATCTGCGAATCCTCCGGAATCCGCAGGCCGCTGTCACATATAATTCTCACCGGATCGACCGGATCCTGTTCGAGTCTGCAGTTCAGCATCGGGTCATCCGAAAGGACTGTTCCGATGCCGGCCATGATTCCGCTCACAGCCCGTCGTGTCTTATGAACGCGGCGGCGTGCCGTCTCACCCGTCACCCATCGGGAATCTCCCGTTTCACAGGCGATCTTGCCGTCGGATGTCATCGCATACTTCATGATGACATACGGCATGCCAGAAGTAATATAATGAAAGAAAATTTTATTCTTTTCCCGGCACTCCTCTTCCATGACAGGACCTTCTGTTTCGATCCCGGCTTTCTTCAGAATATCAATGCCTTTTCCGGCCACGAGAGGGTTTGGATCCCACGCGCCGAATACCACGCGCGAAAGGCCGTTTTCCATAATCGCCTCGGTGCACGGAGGCGTCTTTCCGTAATGACAGCAGGGCTCCAGCGTCACATAGATCGTCGCTCCCTGCGGATCATTTCTTTTTTTTCTGCAGTCAGCCAGCGCGTTTCTCTCCGCATGCAGGCCGCCGCAGTACTCATGCCATCCCTCTCCGATCAGCTTTCCGTCCTTTACGATGACGGCGCCGACCATGGGATTCGGACTCACGTGTCCTGCTCCTCTTCCGGCCAGCTCCAGCGCCAGCCGCATCCATTCTCTGTCGATTTTTTCCTGTTCGTTCATGATACTTTCACCGTACATGCCGCACCTCCTGAGTGCGGCGTTTTCCATCGATTTTCCGGAATAATAATAAAATGCTCCGAATCCTTATGATTCAGAGCATGTCAAAAATCCTCACATACCTCTGCGGCTTTTCGCACGCAAAGGAAATACTGCAGATCACCTTCTCCCATCCAGACTCTCACTGTCGGCTCCGGAATCTCACCGGATCGGCCTTTCGGCTCGCGGGCTCTACCGCCGGTAGGGACTTTCACCCTGCCCTGAAGATCATGTTATTCAGATTCCGCTTTCTGTTGTCTTACACGATTATAGTAGCACCGATCATAGGTACTGTCAAGAAATAAAAGAACCGCAGATGAAAAGCGGCGGGCTATTCCGTCGCCTTTGCTATTTATGGGCGTACAAAATACGCATATATTTTTCAAAAGCTATTGAAAAATACGTATAAAAGGCGTATAACAAATAATATAAGGAGGGCAGGAAATGAAAACGAAAGACCTTATCGAGCTTTTAGAAAAAAACGGCTGGAAATTCAAAAGGCACGGTGCAAATCACGATATTTACGTAAAAGGAAAAGAAAGAGAAAGCGTGGTAAGGCATAGAGAAACTGACGAAGATTTAGCAAAAGCAATCATCAAGCGGCGCGGGTTGAAATAAGCCCGTCGCCCTTGATGCTCATATAAACAATTTGAAGGAGGTATTCTTACTATGAAAAGTGCTTATCCTATCGTGATGACG
Source organism: uncultured Clostridia bacterium (assembly GCA_944388495.1). Classification (GTDB taxonomy): domain Bacteria; phylum Bacillota; class Clostridia; order Peptostreptococcales; family Anaerovoracaceae; genus Alangreenwoodia. The sequence continues at coordinate 7,040 of CALXIZ010000027.1, forward strand.
CAGGGAAAAGAATTCATTGTGGTATTTATTCCGGATTTCAATATCAACACGCAGGGAAAGGACGTTCCAGACGCAATCGAGATGGCACGGGACGCAATCGGGCTTATGGGAATTGATATGCAGGACGAAGGCGAAGCTTTGCCGGAAGCGTCGAGCCTTGCGGACGTTCAAGGGGGCGCGCCTTCCGGAAGTATTGTTTCGCTGGTTGACGTTGACTTTGCGGAATACCGCAGGAAAAATGATATGCGCGCCGTGAAAAAGAATTGCACTAT
>CALXIZ010000028.1 GCA_944388495.1 uncultured Clostridia bacterium
TGAAATGCTGACCAGAGTAAATGAAATAATACTGACGGCCAGCAGCAGAAAAATCATTTTTATACCGTATGTGACAAAAATACGTGTAAGACGCCCCACTGTTTCTTTCATAAAAAAACTCCTTTACCTATGCGATTTCCGACGCTGCCTTTTCAGGCGGATACACAAAAAGAAAAAAAGGACAGGCGGCCGTAAAATGACGGCGGCTGCCTGTCTTTTCCCTGGTCTGACAGAAAACGATTTCAGATGATTTCACCCGATTACTGCGACCATTCCCACTCCTCAAGATTCCGGATCAGAGGCAGGCCATGACCGTGGCCGTGAATCGGCTGATCACCGATAGACAGACCGTCTCGGACAAAAGTAACATGATCCAGATTTACAATCCAGATCCACGGGCATTCTCCCTTCATCGAAGTGCCCGTCGTACCGTCCCACTGTACCTTTTTCCAGTTTTCATTTGCCTCCTCGACAGTCAGAGCTTCCATCGCAGCATTCAGATAGCCGTCAGTCACATCACTCTGATAGCCCTCGGGATTGTAAAAATCATCCAGAAGCGCGCCCTCGGAGCGATACAGATAATAGGTCTCATTCGGGCTGGAGGATCCCCATCCCATCATCACCGCTTCGGAAAACATGCGCTTTGAAATATCATCCCAGCTTGTACCTTCTACATCGATTCTGATTCCGATTTCTCTCACCTGTTCGGCAGCCGCCATGGCGATAGCCTGGCGCACCGGATCATCAGCAGGATAGATACAGGAGAATTCCGCCTTCAGGCCGTCCCTTTCCACGATACCGTCTCCGTCACTGTCTTTCCATCCGGCATCTGCCAGCAGCTTTTCGGCATATTCCACATCCGTTTCGATGGCAGACTCGGGATTGTTCCACGGCATTCCGTCATTTTCCGAATACGCGGGCCGTCCAAAACCGTTCAGAACCGTTTCAGCCACCTGCTGACGATCGATGGCAAAGGCGACGGCCTGACGTATCTCCGGATTGCAGGTCACATTATTACCGACGGGAGCTCCGCTTTCCGTCGTCTTTCCTGTATCCGGCAGCACCGGCAGAGTAAATCCGCGGTTATCGGCGGAAGCGAGCGCCTCGACGTGATATCCTTCCACCTGTGTTTTTCCGAGAACGGCAGAAGAATAGGCCACATCGACCTCTCCCGCCCGCACGGCAGCCAGTGCGGCATCTTCGGACATGAACACAATCGTTACTTTTTTTATCGAAGGAATTCTGCCATAATAGTCCTCATTTGCTTCGAGTACGATCTGCTCCTGCGGCCGCCATTCGACAAATTTATACGGTCCCGAGCCGACAGGACTGCGCCCGTAGCTTTTCCCGTAGGCATGTTCCGGAACGATGCCGACAGACGCCAGTGTATTCAGAAAGATAGATGTCGGCTCTGACAGTGTGATGACGACCGTATTGTCATCCACGGCAGCCGCATCCTCCATATAAGTCAGATCGACAGATCCCTGTGCCGCCCTGGCAGTCTTCAGAGTAAAAACGATATCGGAAGCGGTGACCTTTTCTCCGTCTGTAAAATAAGCGTCATCCCGGATATGAAATGTCCAGGTCAGCCCGTCTTCAGACAGAGTATAATCGGTAGCCAGATCGTTTTCAAAAGTCAGATCCGCCGTATAGTTTACGAGCGTGCTCTGCACGACGGGAGCGTTCCCGTGCCCCCAGCCCTGAGTCGGATCCAGCGTCTCCGGTTCGGAATCGACGGCGATCACCACGCTTTCTTCTGTTCTGCTGCCGCTCTCCGACGTTTTTTCCCTCACACTGCCGGTGCTTTCACTGCAGGCAGCCAGAGAAAAAGAAAATACAAGCAGCATCAGCACCGCTGAAATTTTTCTGATAGCTTTGACTGTCATGTCGTTCTTTCCTCACTGTTGATATCTGATCCGCCCCGTAAACCGGCCGGATCCTGCGCCGTACTATTTTCTCTCATCCGCAAGAGCTTCTGCCTCCGCCAGACTGATCTTTCTCTCCTCTGCAATACGCGCCAGATCTTCATATTCATATTTTCTGCGCTCTGTGCCGTATCCTTCCGAAATCTTGCACCGTACCGGACCGTAAGGCGTATCGATCGTTTCCGTATGACGTTCCAGTGTATAGCGAAGCAATTTATGCTCCCGTATGCCTATCGTTGTCGTATTCGAAAAGAGCTCGCGGACAATCGCCTCTCTGTCATCTTCCCTGCACATGACATGTATGAGAATACCCGGACGATTCTTTTTCATGCCGACAGGCACCGTATATACATCAAGAGCGCCGGCCTCAAAGAGGCGCCCCATGGCAAAACCCACAGCCTCCCCTGTCATATCATCCACATTGCAGCTCAGTTCGCAGATTCTCTCAGAGACTCCTTCGCTTTGTCCCAGCATCGCGCGGATACAGTTTGCAGCTTCAAAGTCTTTCTTTCCCATCCCGTAGCCGACAGACTCCGTCCTCATGACCGGCATATCTCCGAAGCTCGACGCAAAATGTCTGAGCAGTGCGGCACCGGTAGGTGTACACAGCTCTCCTCTGATATTTCCGCCGTAGATCGGAACCTGCTGAAGGATAAACGCCGTCGCCGGTGCGGGAACCGGAAGAATGCCGTGAGCACATCGCACCTGTCCGCTGCCCA
>CALXIZ010000029.1 GCA_944388495.1 uncultured Clostridia bacterium
AAAAGAGATACGTCCTCCTGCCTCCCGGACAGAAAAAGCGTATCTCTTTTTTGTATATACTATATTTTTTTCCGGAATCCGCGCTCCGGCCGGCTATCTTTCCGCCGTTTCCAGCGCCTGGCAGAGATCATAAAAAGCCAGCGCCGCACCTCTGCGCGTCAGCGTCACATTTCCGGAAAGACCGCTGTCAAATACAACTCCCCGGCCGGCGGCATAACGCTCCAGAAGCAGACCGAACTGCTCCGCCGTCACCGGATCGGAAGGACCGAAACGGCCGTCTCCGTATCCGAGAACGATTCCGTTTTCCGCTGCCCAGCCGACATATCCGCTGTACCACGTACCGTTTTCCACGTCAGAAAAGAGATCTGTCTCCTTTTGGTCCGCTTTTGCCAGTCTTCCGAGCAGTGTCACGGCCATCGCCCTGTCGAGCCCTGAATCCGGTGAAAATGTCGTCGCGGAGGTTCCCTGCATGATGCCGTTTTCATAAAGATACCGCACCGCTTCGTAAGCGCCGTCCGTCTTCTCCATATCGGTGAAAGGCAGATCTTTCGCTGTCAGAGTCTCATAATGTTCTCTCACATAGCTCAGCGCCGCACCCGCATTCAGACGCCCGCCCGTTACCGTGCATTCCGACAGATTTTCCTGCGCATCCGCCGTCGAAAGCAGGATCGTCTTCATCTCCGCTGCGGACAGTCCGCCGGCATAAGAAGACAGCATCGCAGCGGCTGCCGATAGAATCGGCGCTGACATGGAGGTGCCTGTCATATAACTGTAGGTATTTTCCGCCGTCAGACTCAGGATACAGGTTCCCGGCACGGCGATGTCCACATTAAGCTGACCGTAATTTGACGTGGCATGCAGTGCGCCGTCCGGCCGCAGATTTGCTACGGAAATGATATTATCCAGACCGAAGCCGGCAGGATAACACGGCGACTCATCTGTATTCTTTCCGTCATTTCCTGCGGAGATGACGAAAAGCATATCGGAATCCTCTATCGTCTGCCGCAGCGCACGGTCATAGCTCTCGGTACCCATGCTCAGATTACAGATCGATGCGCCGTTCGCCTCTGCATACTGAATCGCCCGGATGACAGAAGACGTCGTGCCGCTGCCGTCTCTTCCTCCCAGGGCTTTCAGAACCATGATTTTTACGGAGCCGTCGCTGACGATTCCGGAAATACCTGTCCCGTTTCCGGAAGCGGCAGCGATACTGCCTGCTCCGTGGGTGCCGTGACTGTCCTCACTGCCTGTATAAATGATATTATTTCCGTCGTAGAAATTCCAGCCTTCCACATCATCGATATAACCGTTTCCGTCGTCATCGATGCCGTTTCCGGCAATTTCATCCTGATTCGTCCAGAAGACGTCTCCGAAGTCTTCATGACCGGTATCCACTCCCGTATCGATCAGCGCGATAACGGTCTCTTCTTTTTCCGTCTCTGCGTTTCCATAGATTTCCCACGCTTCCTGTGCATTGATATCGATGCCGCTCACAGAATGCAGAACGGACGAATCCTCCTGAGAGGAATTTGCGAACGGATACCACGGATACCAGTCAAACAGGGAATCCGGCCAGCCTTCGTAAAAATCCGGCCACGGGTTGATCCATTCTCCCGGTCCCGACGGCTGCCCGAACGGATCATCGTATACCGGATAATCATTTTCCTCATTTTCCATCTCAAAAGTCCCGTCATTGTACAGCGCCCACTGCTGTGAAAACAGCTCGTCATCTGCTGTCTTTGCGGAAACGGCATCTGTCGTATACTCAAAGTTCGGCTGGACAAACAGTATATCATCCTGCGAAGTCAGCTCGTCTATCCCGTCCGCAAGTGTCTCGTCCGAACTGTATCCGTATACCTCCGTACTCCCGTCCTCATAAAAAGCGAGAACTTCATTATTTACAAAATCCTCCGGATCGTAGCTTTTCCCGTCAGCCTCCGTTTCCTCCCCCGCATGAGCTGATGACGGGAGTGTCATCGTCAGCAGCATGGAAAAAGCCAGCAGCAGCGTCAGAATGCGCTGAAAATGAAAAGATCTGCACATGCCAGAAAACTCCTTTTTTCTTCGGATCGGACTCACGCCGTTCCGGTCCTTCCTGATCTGTAACGAACGTTTTTTCGGTCTCGGATTCTGAATATTATACACCGCAAATGTGATAAATCCATGATGATACAAAATATCCCGAAAGAATACGGAGTCATACTGCCGCCGAAAGACAAAGAAAAAAGAAGAGCCTCTTTTTCGCCGAGAACTCTCCTTTTCGTTTTTTTGTATTCGTATATGCCGCGCTACGCACCCGGCATGTTTTCTCTCTTCCATACGATGTAGTCATCGTAGGTGGACAGACGGTCGATCAGGCCGTCCGGCGTGATTTCCATGATACGGTTGGCGATCGTGTTGATAAATTCGTGGTCGTGAGACGCAAAGAGCACATTGCCCTTAAAATCGATGAGTCCGTTGTTGACCGCCGTAATGGATTCCAGATCCAGATGGTTTGTCGGCTGATCGAGAATCAGGATATTGGCGCCGAACAGCATCATTCTCGACAGCATGCAGCGCACCTTTTCGCCTCCCGAAAGCACCTTCACCGGTTTGTATACATCATCGCCGGAAAAGAGCATTCTTCCCAGAAAGCTGCGCATAAATGTCTCCGTCGTCTCTTCCGTATACTGGCTGAGCCACTGGACGAGATTCAGATCACAGTCATCGAAGAACGCGCTGTTGTCCAGAGGAAAATAGGACTGGCTTGTCGTCGTTCCCCATTTGTAGCTGCCTTCGTCAGGCTCCAGTTCGCCCATGATAATCCTGAACAGTGTCGTATTCGCCAGTTCATTTTCTCCGACAAAGGCGATTTTGTCATCTTTGTTTACGCGGAATGAAATATTGTTCAGAACCTTTACGCCGTCTATCGTCTTGCTGAGATTTTCCACCGTCAGCAGTTCTTTGCCGGCTTCTCTGTCCATCGTAAAGCCTACATACGGATAACGGCGCGACGATGCCGGCATTTCCTCCACTGTCAGCTTATCGAGCAGCTTTCTTCTGGCGGTCGCCTGCTTCGACTTTGATTTATTGGCCGAGAATCTCTGGATGAAGGACTGAAGTTCTTTGATCTTGTCCTCTTTTCTCTTGTTCTGATCTTTGATCATCTTCTGCATCAGCTGGCTTGACTGATACCAGAATTCATAGTTTCCGACATACATGGTAATCTTGCCGTAGTCCACATCCACGATATTCGTGCAGACTGTATTCAGGAAATGACGGTCGTGGGAAACGACAATGACAAGGCCGCTGTAATCCAGCAGAAAATCCTCCAGCCAGTCGATCGCCTGAATGTCCAGATGGTTTGTCGGCTCGTCCAGGAGTATGATTTCCGGATCGCCGAACAGTGCCTGCGCAAGAAGGATCTTCACTTTTTCCTTCGCCGACATCGACGCCATGCTGTCATAGAGAATATCCTGCGACAGTCCGAGTCCCTGAATGAGACGGCTCGCATTCGACTCCGCCTCCCAGCCGTCCAGTTCGGCGAACTCGCCCTCCAGTTCGGAAGCGCGGATACCGTCCTCATCGCTGAAGTCTTCCTTCGCATAGAGAGCGTCTTTCTCCTGCATGATTTCATAGAGACGGGGATTTCCCATGATGATCGTATCCAGCACGGTATACTCATCATATGCGAAGTGGTCCTGCTTCAGGACTGACATACGCATGTCGGGCGGATAACTTACCGATCCCGTCGACGGTTCAAGATCACCGGACAGAACACGCAGAAATGTGGATTTTCCCGCGCCGTTCGCACCGATGATGCCGTAACAATTTCCGGGAGTAAATTTGAGATCTACATCTTTAAACAGCGGCTGCCCGCTGAAATTGACACTGACATTTGTGACTGTTATCATTCGTTTTCCTCCTTAAGGCATACTCCTTTTTATTTTAAATCGTACCTGCGCCTTTGTAAAGACAGGGATCTGTGAAAAAAGACCGCGCCGCCGCCTTTTCCGCCTCAGAGGGCGCTTTCTCAGACGTCACTTGCCCGTCCGTCTCCGCTGACGGGAATCGTTTCGCCGAGGAAAGAAGGCTCCGGTCTGAAAATCAGCTGGAAAAAGTCCTTATCCCTTGCGAACACCTCGCGGATCTCCCGCATCGTCTGCCCGGCGTACTTTCTCAGGCCGGCGTTCACTCCGCAGGCCTGTATTCCCATCTTTTCCGCCGCATACAGCGCGCGGTGGAGATGATACTTCTGAGTCACCACGACAGCCGTCTTCACCTCGAAGATGGCTGCCGCACGGTACATGCTTTCATAAGTGGAAAACCCGGCGTGATCGAGAAAGATATCTTCCTCCGGAACGCCTTCCGCCATCGCATAATCCTTCATCGTATGTACTTCGTCGTAATAGATACTTCCATGATCTCCCGACATCAGAATTTTAGGCGCCGCGCCCGCACGGTACAGGCTGACGGCGACACGGAGTCTGTCCTCGAGCATGTGACTCGGTGTTCCGTCGCTCCTGACTCCGCATCCTAAAACGAGAATGCAGTCCGCCTGATTCCCGCCGAAAAATTCCCGGATCTCTGAAAGTTCCGTCTCTTCTCCGCTTTCCGGAGAAAAAATACGGCTGTATGTCACTGCCTGCATATAAAAGCTGATTCCAAGCGCCGCCGTACCGGCAAAAAGAAGGAGGATAAAAAAAATCAGCAGCAGTCTTCTCAGAAATTTTACCATATTCTCATATCTCAC
>CALXIZ010000030.1 GCA_944388495.1 uncultured Clostridia bacterium
AAGGAAATAGAAGACTTCTTATCGAACAGATCTTTAAAATTTCTCTCCTGAATACTCAATTCATCTCTTCCCGCTTTTACATCTGTTTCACTTGCAAATCCAACGGAAAAACTTAAATTGAATATCAGCAATGATATGCAAGCTATAATACTTATCATTTTTTTCTTCATCGTTTTCCCCTCATTCTTTCAAAACTCCCTCTGTCGTACCACTGTATGCTGTCGACGATCCTCAGCACTTGTTCCCTATTGAAATAAGAGTGGTTGCAGCCCATACTCACCTGCTTCTGATCCTCGATCCATATCACCCCGATATAATCTTCTACCTCCTGCAGGATCGCAGGCTGCCCGTTGATCTCTATCTCCGTGATGCGGCTGCGCTCCGTATCGATATTGGTGGATACGCTGTCGACATCGTAATAATCCATGGTAATCCAGTCATCCCGCTCTTGATTGTAAAAATAGATGTGAATGTTATTTGCAAACTTATGAATCTCCTCCAGCTCATACCCTTCCGGCACGGCGGACGGATAGAGAATATACTCCTCCCCTTCCGGAAAGGCCGTCTTATCTGCGGATTCCTGTGAAGGATCCGTTTCTTCCGATCCGTCACCGGCTTCTGCATTCTTCGGATCTGTCTCCTGAAAATCCACGCTCATATTGCCGTCATTCTGCTCGGTAAAAAGCTCATAGACCTTTTGCCGCAGCGCCGAGGCCTGCGGCGCGAAGAGAACGGTCGCTGTCAGAGAGACAGCCAGGACAAAGACACAGGCTTTCGCCAGAATGCCCGCATACTTTTTTCCGCTGCGGGCGGCGTTTTCCTCCCGCCCGTGTCTGCGGATCTCCGCCCGTATCTTTTTGTCCAGCTCCTCCGGCACGCGGGCGTCGGGCATCTCCTCCCGGAATCTGTCGTATTCCGAAGCGAATTCCTCTTCAAAGCGGAACGCCAGACTTTTGAGGAGAGCATCTGATGCATTGTGGCGGCGAAGCCGTTCAAATTCGTCGTCGTTTTCCTCTGCTTCTGATCCGGGAATGTCCTGTTTCCGTTCTTCCTCTTCCCGTTCCGGCCTTCTGAGTTCTTCCGGTTTTCTGCTGTCTTTTCTGTCTGTCATTCCGCCTCACCTCCCTTCGCGCCGCCTTTTCCTGATACCTTATCTGCTCTCCTTCCTCCTTCTGCCGCGTTTTCCTTTCCCTTTTGCCCGTTTTCTGTCTGATATCCGAGCAGCTTTGCCAGATGCTCTCTCGTCCGCTGCAGGCGTTTCCGGCAGGCCGCCTCCGAAATACCCATGTCTTCGGCGATCTGCGCGCAGGTACGCTCTCTGCCGTAGCGTTCTGTCAGCAGAATTTTTTCCTCTGCACTGAGGTTTTCCTCCGCCTGTCTCAGAGCTTCCCTGCTCTCCGCCTGTGAAAGTACTCTCTCGATCTCATCCTCGTTCTGAACTCTGTCGACGAGATACATCAGCTCTGCGTCCTCTTTTACGAGATAGCGTTCCTGCTGTTTTTTCATGTTCAGCGCCGTCGACACCGCGAGACGATAGATATAGCTCTTCGTCTCCTTTGCCTCCGTTTCTCCCAGACGATCCAGATATTTTGCCAGGCGCTCCATGCTCTGCTGCGTACAGTCCTGCGCCAGATGTACGTCGCCAAGATATCTCAGAGCGACGTGATAGATAAAGCTGCCATAAGTATCATAAATCTCCTCCAGCTTTGATTTTTTCTTTTTCACCGATCCCGAAAACATTCCCATAACTCTTCTTTCAAATCCTGTTTTTTTCCTGATTCATTATAGTTATTACAATGTTTTCATTTTAACACATATATTTGTATTTCAGGTCATTTATAAGTCATATTTTCAAGAAATTTCCCCTCTCCGTAAATAAAACAACCGGAGAAGGCCGTCTGTGACATGAAATTCTCATGTTTTTTCATAAATACAGACGAAGCGGGCTCATCGCCCGCCTTTTACATGTATCTTTTCATTTCGTCTTTCATATAGGCTTCGTCAAATTCCGGCGCGCTGACAGGTCTGCTGTACAGGTAGCCCTGTCCCGCATCACAGCCGAGTTTCCGGATCAGCTGTTCGTCCTCCTCCGTCTCCACACCTTCGGCCACGATGAAGATTCCGAGCTGTCCTGCCATCACGATGACATGTTTCATGATTACCAGAGCTCTTTCCTGTCCCTCTCCTTCCGTATTCAGCAGAAAACCACGGTCCAGCTTCATCTCATCGATGTTCAGCCGCATCAGTGTATTGAGAGAAGAATATCCGCTTCCGAAATCATCCAGAGAGACGCGGAATCCCTCAGCCTGCAGGCGGGCGATCTTTTCGTTCAGTTCTTCCACTCTGCCAAGCGCCAGTCCCTCCAGAATTTCCAGCGTGATCAGCTGAGCCGGAATATCGTATTTTTTTACCAGTTCTGTCAGCCGCTGTACATAATCTGCCTCAAAAAACAGAAGTTTTGACTGATTGACGGAAATCGGAACCGGTGTGATGCCTCTGTCGATCCAGGAGCGGATCTGCCGGCATGCCTGTTCCGCCATATACAGATCCAGTTCCACGCAGAATCCGTTGCGCTCAAACAGAGGAATAAACTGATCCGGAAAAATCATTTTCCCGTCGCCCGTTTTCCAGCGCACCAGCGCTTCCGCGCCGTCCAGCGTACCGCTGTGCAGATTTTTCTTCGGCTGCAGAAACAGTCTGAATTCTCCGTCGCGCAGAGCCTGATGCATATGGCTTTCGATATAGTTTTCCAGTTCTTCTTTTTTATGCAGCTCCGTGTCAAAAAACCAGATATAGCTGGAATGCACGCCTTTTGCGCTGTCCAGCGCAAAGAGAACATGCGCCATCAGATTTTCCGACGCCGCCTTCGCCTCCTTCGGGCTGCCGCATGCGGAAGGCAGCACCGCCACGCCGCAGTAAAACGCCAGCTGATAATCCGTCGTCCGGGTGATTTCGGTGTTTTTTTCCATCTCATCCGTGAAGGCTGCAAGACGGCTGCGGACTGTCTCCTGATCGGTCTCTCTCAGGAAAAAGTAAAACCGGTCCTCTGCTCCCCGGCAGAAAAACTCATCCCGGTATACGTGTTTTTCCGCGGTTTCTTTAATCTGGCACAGAAACCGTTCCGCTTTTTCCCGTCCGAAAATCTCGCTGAGAAACGGAAACTGTCTCACGCTGAGGGCAACGACGCTGCCGCCGCTGTGTTCCAGTTCTTCCGGAAGCCGCTGCCGGAAACGGATCAGGTTTTCCGCACCGGTGAGAGGATCGTGATATGCCGTCTGCAGCAGTTCATTATTATAATTCCGCAGCAGGCGGTATCCGTACAGCATCAGAAAGATCATCAGCAGAATGATCCCCAGAAGAGTGATCTGAAGCACACGGGCGGGCCCGAAAGAGGTCATTCCGAGCCATTCTCCCGTATCCACGCAGAACAGATACCAGCCGTTGACTCCTACCGGTTCCAGAAGGAAAGGATACTCTTTTCCCTCATAGGAAAATTGTCCGAAGATTTCCTCCTGATTCTTCAGTGCCTCTCTTACCTCTTCTTTTTCTGCATCTGCGAGATACGGGCCGTCAAAGATCGTATTCAGATCTTCTTTCACAACCGTATTCGGCGATCTGACAAGAAATTTTCCCTCCGAACCGACCATATGAATATATCCGCCTCCCGCGAGAACTGTGCTGCCCGACAGGATATCGGAAAAGATTTCGATATGATCGCTGGCGACCAGTGCTCCGATGACATTTTCTCCGTCATAGACCGGCACGCCGTATACAAAGACACGCTGGTCCGAAGCCTCGCTCTGAAACAGTCTTGAAACCGACCTTCTTCCTTCCAGAGCCGCTTTTACGACACTTCGTCCCTCCGGCGCCAGATCCGACAGCCGTGCCCCGACAGCCGGCTCCATTCCCTGCGTCGCCAGAACACCGTTTCCGTCCGTATCGTAATAGGCTATGGTCAGAAAATCATTCTGTTCGTTCGCCTCTTCCATTTTTTCCGCCAGCTGCTGTTTCTCTCCGGTATCTTCGCTGCCGAGAAAGACAGCCAGCGTGGAAAGTGTCTGAAAATCGGCTTTGAGCTGCTTTATGATTCTGGATCTGTATTCCTCCGCCTCTGCGCTGATCTGCCCTCTGGCCGCTTCATGTCTGGAGCTGCTCAGAAAAGCGGAAAACAGCACTCCGCACAGAAGAAGCACAGCGATGATGCAGGAGATGAAAATGACGCCCCTGCGCAGTCGTCTCTGAATTTTTTCCTCTAACATCAGGCCTCCCTTTCTTCCGTTTTCCCTGCCATCTTATTCTTCCCGCTTTCCGAGAAAAAAACGATTTTTCCCCAGCGCCTTTGCACGATAGGCATGCCGGTCGGCGCACCGTACCAGAGCATTGTAATTCTGTCCGTCCTCCGGTGCGACGGCGATACCCACACTGCAGGATATAGTAGGGGCACCGTTCATCGGCAGCGAAAGCTTGGCGACCGATTCGCAGATCCGCTGCGCACAGTCTTTCGCCTGACCGGTATCCGCGATCTCCGACAGAAAGACGATAAACTCATCGCCGCCCACGCGCCCCTGTATTCCCTGTTTTCCCGACTGCGTCCGCAGGACACGCGCGACTTTTTTCAGGAGACGATCTCCCTCCGGATGTCCCAGTGTATCGTTCACCTGTTTGAAATTATCAAGATCCAGAAACAGAAGCGCCGATTTTCCGCTGCGCAGGCTCAGAGCTTCTTCGACTCTTTCAAAAATTCCGCGGTAATTGAACAGGCCTGTCAGCGTATCCGTCTGCGCCTGAAGCTGCATGTCTCGCAGCTCCTCCTGACGCGCGCGTTCCTCCAGATAAACTCCCGTCACATCCGTCCTCGACAGCAGAATCATCTGTGCACTGCGGTCATAGTAGCGGTAAGTCAGCTGCTTTCTGGTATAGCCTCTGACCGGATCGGAAACGCCGCAGAAGAATGAATGTGAGCCGTGCATTTCCAGCTGCTGCAGAACACGGTCGATCTGCATTTCGCGTATGACCATTTCCTGATCCTCCGGAACCACAAAATCTCTCGCGTAATCGACCAGCGCCGAAGCATAATCGTCGCAGGTCTCGGGAGGCAGAGGCGTCCCGGAAGAGCTTCCGCTGAACATGACGTAGCTGTTGTTTTTTGCATCCAGATAGATAAAATAATCGCAGCTGTTGTAGACATAAAGATCGATGATGCTCTTAAGGAGATGCTCTTCATCGTTTCTGCGCACGAAAATATACGCTCGGCAGCTGTCACCGGACGTTTCTCTGATCTGAACCATGATACTCAGCCAGTTTGTCTTTCCTTCTTTTATATAGGGAATGTCCTGGGAAAACGATCTTTCACCGCTCCGCCACTCTGCCAGCAGCGCCTCACACGACAGACGCTCCCGGAATTTTTTCTGTCCCTCTTCCGTCAGAAGAACGCCATAAATATTCATGATCTCAGACCAGGACATTCTGATCTGAGATCCCGCAGGCCGGTCGATGCTCTGCAGAATCAGAACGGTATCCTCTGCCGGATCAACCTGCAGGATGGAATAAAACATTCCGTTAAGAGCTTCCATCAGCGACCCGCAAAGCCCGGCGTCCTCCGTGCCGGCATCCTGCTGTTTTCTTCTTCCGTCATCCTCTGCCGCAGAATTTGCCATCTCAGCATCCTCCTTTTCAGCGTCTCTCATCTCCGATATTTTCTGTTACATCTTCTGCCTTTATTTATTTATTTTACCACGGAAGAGTATCCTGCGTTCTGTGTTTTTCCGATTTCTGTCCAAAAAACGTATTACGGCAGGAAGAATTTCCCGCCGTATATATACCGGAAACGGCCGCCTTCCGGCCGTTTCCTTCGCGCAGTATGCTTGTTTTCCGCTCTCCGCCTGTCTTTTTTCTGTTTTTCCGTCTGTCTTTTCGCTTATCCGTCTATTTCTTCGCGTAGACAAACGGCGCATTTCTGTAAGTCATCTCGAAGAGGTAATAGCTGTATCCGTCTCTTCTCTTCGCCATCGTCAGCTCAGTATCATAAATATATGTCTGTCCGTTGATATCGATCTCGATCCAGCCGTGCGGCCGTCTGTTGTATCCTACCAGACCGGCTACTTCGCGCGGATTGTAGCCGATATTTTTCGCCAGATAATAGTAGGCCGCCGCAAAGCTGTAGCAGTTGCCTTTATGCTTCTGGAACATCGGTACGGCATACTCTTCTGTCCAGCCGGTAGCTCCCGTGGCAAGCTTTGCTCTGGAAATGTAAGTATAGTTGTTGATCATGTAATTGAACGCCGACTTCAGCATCTCGTGCTTCGTCATTCCCGGGCTGACGCAGGCGCGGGTCGCGGCGCGCATGAGTTCGTCGAGAGTCGCATTTCCTGTTATATATCTGCCGGACGTGTCATACCAGTGGCCGTCCACATATTCGTTAGCGGCAAATGTGCCGTCCGACTTGACGCAGTACAGAACGCCGTTGATTACGTGCGTTCCGGCGGACATGGCCGTCTTCTCTTTCGTGAAAGAAGTCCATACTTCTCCGGCTCCGCTTCCGCTGTGCTGATGGCCGATGCTCGCTTCCATGATGTCGTAATACGCCCAGTGCCATTTTTCCAGGTCAGGGAAAATACGGATGCCGGCCGCAGAGCTGACCGTATTCTTATCCGCGGATCTTCCCAGAACGCGGTTGGTAACTGCCGCTGCTTCTGCTCTCGTCAGCGTGCCGTCCGGATGGAATGATCCGTCGGTATAGCCGCTGATCCATCCCTGCTCCGCCGCAGAAGCGACGATGTCATGCGCCCAGTGACTCTCCGGCACATCTGTAAATGTGCGGCCGGATTCCACCGGCGTAAAGAATTTCGACAGCATAGCCACAAACTCGGCTCTGGAGATAAACGAGTCCGGACGGAATGTACCGCCGCTGCCGTTCAGAACGCCGTATTTTGCCAGATTATTTACAGCTTCCGCATACCAGGCGTCAGCCGCCACATCGCTGAAGCTGACATTCTGTACGATGTCAGCCGCCGAAGCGCCCTGCAGCAGAGAGTAAAGCATCTGTGCCGCTTCCGCTCTCGTCAGCGCTGACGAAGGATAAAACATTCCGTCGCTGCTGCCGTTCATATAACGGATATGGCTGGTCGTATTCAGTTTTACCGTCACAGCGGGCGTCACCGGCTCAGCCGGATCCGCCGGATCATCCGTTCCCGGTTCTTCTCCTTCATTTCCGTCAGGCTCTGCGCCCGGGTCTTCTGAATCCGTTCCGTCGCCCGTATTTTCATCTCCGTCGGTTCCGTCCTCCGGCTCCGCCGCCGGATCGTCATTATCTCCGGATTCTCCGGATGTGCCGTCTGTATCCGCCGGATCATCCGCATCTTTGTCGGAGTCCGTTACCTTCCCGCTGTCCTCGTCCGGCACCGATCCCCCGTTTTCCGTCTGTTCGCTGTCAGTCTGATCAGCCTGTCCGGATTCGCTTCCGTCTCCGGTATCCGCCGAAACTTTCTCCCGAACCGCTGCACTGTAAGAATCCGCAGCATCACCTTCCGCTGCTCCAGCAGCCACCGGCATGGACGTCACCGCCACTATGACCGCCAGCAGCAGAGCAAATTTTCTGAATCTTTTCATTTTTACTGCTCTCCTGTATCCAATAACTAAAGCCTTTACTCTCTCCCAGTCAGCAAAGCCGTACCCCAAAGCGGACTTCCGGCATCAGCGTCCGTTTGCTTTATCTCCTCTCAGATCTTCCGCACGCTGCTACATAACGGAAACATTGTCCTGCTGTTATTTTACCACAAAATCATCACAGAATCCCGGTAAAATTTTTTCTACATTATATTATAGGATTCCGGAGAGCATCAGGCATTAACCTGTGTTAATTTTCCCCGGGAATTTCCGTATTCCGTTCACATCCTACTGCGCAGTCGGGTTTTTTAACGCTTTGATCTGATCGGCAGAGAGCTTCAGCAATTTAATCACCGTTTCCTCATCGAAACCGGAAGCGAGGAGATCTTTTGCCGCTTCGAGTTTACCGGCTGCGGTAGTCTTCTGTCTCTGTCACATCAATTGTCTGAGCGATTTCGCTGTCCGCGAGTATTTTCAAAAATCTCTTTCTGCCTTTCCCCGTTCCGACCCGGGAGCTCTTTTTATTCTGCCACACATCCGCCCGGTCTCCGCCGGGAGGAAGGAATCGAAGTATTCTATGCGCATCCGTATACGGCCAGTGAACGTGGAAGCAACGAGCGGCACAACGGGCTAATCCGGAGATTTCTGCCGAAAGGCCATCGGATCGACGCGTGCAGCACAGAGGAGATTGACTGGATCGGAGACTGGATGAACGGACTGCCACGCAAAGGATATGGATATCGCACACCGGAAGAACTGTTTGAAGAACAGCTGGACATTATTTACCGATCTCCGGCGTAAAAAAATTAGTTCAACTTGCTATTGCAATTTGCGATTTTATTATTCTCACTTCTCAAAATTTCTTCTTTTATTTGTTCCAACCCTAATTTTAGAATCAAAATAGAGCCAGTTGGAATCACTATCTACGCTCCTTCAGCTTCTTCAATATCACCATAACATCTGGTTGCGTTGGAGTAAATTTAATGCCACGTTTCAACATCCCCATAACTTTTCTCGCTTTTCGCTCAATCTCTCTGACGGTATGCTCACTGGTCAACATCAAATGATTTCCAGCAATCGTATATTCCCATTCTATGTATTCTTCCGTTATCGGGAACATATCCTGTATCAGAAATGCGCTTTCCCGGCTATCGTCCAGTTTAACGATATGGAGAATATCACAAGGTTTTCCTGCTTTTTCTTTCTTCTCCATAATTCGTCTGTATTTGTCAATACGGCTGGACGGTGGTATCATCCAGTATATTCCTATACTTGTATCCTCAAAGCAGTAATAATGCGGTCTGTTTCCCGCCTTATTTCCTTTAAGATACGGATCCATCATGCTGTGATAGTATCGGCTTACCGGGAAACCCCGTGAATCAAGCCCGCAGGGCACAGATAAACAGTCGGTTTCCCGTATACGACGACCTCTTAGCGATCCGCAAGCCCGCCTGCAGCGGGCGAAGCGGGAGCTTAGAGGCTCACCGTTCGTCTGCCTATATTGTATTCGTTCTTCTTCTGGATTTCAACGT
>CALXIZ010000031.1 GCA_944388495.1 uncultured Clostridia bacterium
CTCTGGTCTGGCTGGGACTGGGCATAACAAACTGCGTTCTGCTCGGATTCCGGACGACACCGCTGAATGCCATGGATTTTCGGACATTTAAAAATGTCATGAGTATCGTTACCGTCTACTTTACGAAGACGCAGCTGATCCTGATGGGCGTGGGCGCGGCGCTGCTGGGGGCTGTTGTCGTCTTTATCTTTATCACGGCGCCGACGAAACCGCGCCGTCCTGTCAGTGCGCTGATGTCGATCGCAGTTCTGGGAATCGCGCTGTCGGCTGCTACGACGCTTTCCGTTTCATCCGGATCGCTGGCCACGACATTTCACAATATTCAGGATGCATATAAGAATTACGGCTTCGCCTACTGCTTTGCCTGCAGTGTGGTAGACCGGGGAATTTCCGAACCGGATGACTACAGCAGCGAAAGCATCGGGGCGATTGTGGATGAGATCAGAGAAAAAGGCGGAAATGCGGACGCTGTTATATCGGATCATGCTACGGAAGAGACACCGAATATCATTTTTCTGCAGATGGAATCATTTTTCGATGTGAATCATCTGAAGGGCGTGACTTATTCCGAAAATCCGATTCCGAATTTCACGGAGATGAAGGAAAATCATACCTCCGGTTATCTGACGACACCGTCCTTCGGCGCCGGGACAGCGAATACGGAATTTGAAGTGCTTTCCGGCATGAGTCTGGAGTATTTCGGACCGGGAGAATATCCGTTTACGACGATAATGAGAGAAACGACATCGGAATCCGTGGCATATGATCTGAAAGACTACGGATATTCGACACATGCGATACATAATCATACCGGAAAGTTTTACGGACGTTATCTCGTCTATCCGAATCTCGGATTCGATTCCTATACGTCTGTGGAGTATATGCAGAATGTGGAGCGCAATCCGCTGGACTGGGCAGAGGATAAATGTCTGACCAAAGAGATCACCAAGGCGATGGACTCCACACAGGAGCAGGATTTTGTCTTTGCCGTCTCCGTACAGGGACACGGAAAATATCCGAAGGAAGTCATAGATCCGGATCAGACGATCACAGTCAGCGGATTTTCCGAAGATGAGGCCGTCGGATTTGAATATTACGTCAATCAGATACATGAGATGGACGCATTTCTCGGTGAACTGACAGATACGCTGTCAGAATCGGGAGAGCCGTGTGTTCTCGTCGTATACGGAGACCATCTGCCGAAGTTCAGCATCGAAGCGGATGACCTGGAAAACGGCAACATTTATCAGACAGAATACGTGATCTGGGATAACTTCGAACTGCCGCAGCAGGATAAGGATCTGACCACATATCAGCTCTATTCCTATGCGCTCGACCGGCTCGATATGCATCACGGAGTGATCACTTCCCTGCATCAGCTGATGTCGGAGAGCGGCAATTACTATAACTCTCTTTATGAGCTGCAGTACGATATCCTTTACGGAGAGGCTTACGCTTACGGCGGGAGAAAGCCGTTCGAAAAGACAGATATGCAGATGGGAATCGATCCGATCACTGTCAGAGATCTCATATCTGTGGGAGGTCACCTGTATGTGACCGGAGAAAACTTTACGACGGCCAGTAAGATTTTCATCAACGGCAGGCAGGTCGATACGGTCTATCTGAATTCCGGACGTATCCGTACAGAGGATGAGATCTCCATGGATCCGGGCGATGAGGTCGAAGTGATACAGATGAGCAGCCAGAAAACACATCTCAGTTCTGCGGGCACGTGGATCTGGTATCCTGACGGTTCTGTCAGAGCGGCGGATTCTCTGCAGGGAGAGGATACGGTAAATCTGGCACTCGACTCGGAGCTCAGCGATGAAGAGCTGGAGGCTGACATCCGTGCCGACGGGGATTCGGGAAGAACGGTTTCCGTGAGTAAGTAAACAGAGACGGAACGGAAGAAGACCTGCGGGACAGCCGCATGAGGCAGATAACCCCGGATAATATCGATTCACCGATATTATCCTCATAATGAAAAATAAAAGAGGTGTGCGGCTCAGGCTGTACACCTCTTTTATCTGCTATCCGGTGGTATTTCGCCGGTATTTTTTCTGCTCTGGTTTCCGTCTGCTTTTTGCGTCAGATATATTTCTTCATATACTGAAGGGCGTTTTTTTCAAGACGGCTTACCTGCGCCTGAGAGATGCCGATCTCATCAGCGACTTCTGTCTGCGTTCTGCCGTCGAAAAAACGCCGGAAAAGAATGTGACGTTCCCTCGGATTGAGACGGGACATGGCTTCAGAGAGTGAAAGATTTGTCATCCACTGTTCATCTGTATTTTTGCTGTCGCGTATCTGATCCATGATGAAGACAGGATCTCCGTCATCGTGAAAGACGGGATCATACAGCGAGACGGTATCCTGAATGGAGTCCAGGGCCCGCACGACGTCCTCCCTGGTCGATTCGATTTCCGATGCGATTTCGTCGACGGAGGGCTCGCGCTGGAGTCTGTGAACAAGCTGTTCCCGCGCGCGAAGAGCGCGATAGGCCAGATCACGCAGCGAGCGGCTGACGCGCATGGCGTTATTGTCTCTGAGATAGCGGCGGACCTCACCGATAATCATCGGGATGAATGTCGGAAGGCGAGGAAACGCCGGAAACGTTACAGTTTCTGCGTGACAGAGGTACCGTAAATGCGCAGGTCATTGGCCATCGCTTTCAGAACAGTATCGTCATCCGACAGGAGCGCGATGCTGTTCATGCGGCCGTCCCGGGAGATCCAGGCGTAGATGACGCAGTCCATGGTGAAATCCGGCGAGGTGCAGGTTCCTGTGATGCGGTAGACCTGCATCGTCGCGAAACTGA
This sequence comes from uncultured Clostridia bacterium, assembly GCA_944388495.1. Lineage (GTDB taxonomy): Bacteria > Bacillota > Clostridia > Peptostreptococcales > Anaerovoracaceae > Alangreenwoodia. The sequence continues at coordinate 2,816 of CALXIZ010000031.1, forward strand.
CAGATTCGGAAGATATATCGGTGAGTGCGCAGCCGCTGTCGCCGAGACCTTCCTGCAGTGCCTGACCGTAGTCATCAGGGGATATCTCCGTGATGCTGATTCCTTCCAGCTCTGCATCGTATTCGGAACTGACGACGGCCAGAGCGGCGTCTCCGGTAAACGCGGTGAAGTTATCGCCGGAAATCGTCTCCATACCGTGAGGGAGTATGAGATCCACATGAGGAAGGAGATCGCTGCCGTATCCGTCGCGGACGAGAGTGATAGCCTTGCGCTGCTTTGGAACGGCGGTGCGGGCTAAAATCGCTGAGGATTCCGCCCGGGTAATGGAATTTTCAGGAAGAAACGATCCGTAGATATCGTTTCCCGTCACGATGCCGGCCCGGTAGAGCTGAAGGATTTTATCGGTTGTCTCATAGCCGGCTTTTTCTCCGAAGCTCCCGAAGCTCATATGATCGATCGTATTGATTTCGGTAAATTCCGACGCCGGCAGTGCGTTGTACAGCAGCAGCGCCATCTGGGCGCGGGTGACCGGCGCGTTGTAGTCGGAAAAAGTTCCGGTTTCCAGAATACCGTTTTCCGCGGCGTAGTCCACATAAGGCTGATACCACGGCGATCCGTTTTCTATGGTGCTTTGACCGGTGTGATAGATTTCGTGAATCCGGTCGGCCATGACGATAGCCTGCGCGACGCTCAGATTTCCGTCGGGCTGGAAGGAAGAAGATGTCATGCCCTGCATCAGGTTGTATTCATAGCAGGTGGAGACATCGGAATATTCCCAGTCCGAGGCAGCTACGTCGGTGAACCGGCCGCTGTAGTCCGCAGAAGGACGGAAGTTGTCCATGCTGCCCGAACTGTCTTCCGCTGCCGATGCGGTCAGTGACAGCGAAAACAAAAGAGCCGCTGCGAGGACGGCCGACAGTGTTTTTTTCATAAAAATCTCTCCTTTCAGAGCATGCGTTGGAAAGTGATTACAATTTCAGTATAGCATGTTTCGGAGAGAGCGGCTATATCGCCGGCCGTGCGGATGTATGTATACCATCTGTACGGCCGGGCAAAAAACGGACGGACGAAATCCGAATAAAATCAGACCGGACAAAAACAGACGAGAGAAAATCCGGCCGGATAAAAAACAGAAATGAAAATAAAACGGGAAATATCCGCCGAATATCCGCCTGTCAGGAGGGAATCAGCCTGCGGGCGAGCAGGGTGCCTGCAGCGCCGGTGAGGACGCCCAGAAGAATTCCCGCCAGAACATCGGATGGAAAATGTACGTAGAGGTACAGACGCGAAAAAGCGATCAGCGCAGCGAGAATCAGCGCGGGGAAACGCAGCCGGCTTTTTGCAAAGCACAGAGCCGAGGCGGCCGCAAAGCCCGAAGCGGTATGTCCGGAGGGAAAAGAAAAATCGGAAGGCGGGGAAATGAGCAGGTCGATGTCTGTATTGATATCAAAAGGTCTCGTTCTTTCGAACAGGGGCTTCAGGACACCGTTGCACAGAATCAGCTCGAGAATCAGGGCGAATGCCACGGCGATTCCGATCCGGCGGGTCTTCGGAAAGATCAGCAGAACGATATCCAGAGCGATCCAGATAAAGCCTCTGTTTCCGAGGCTGCTGATCAGAGGCATGAAAAAATCGCCTGCCTGCGTGCGCATTATCTGAATAAATTCTAAAATATTCCAGTCCAGCATTGTCATGAACGTTCCTTCTTTCTCTGTATGTCTTCTTTCAGGGAACAATTCTCAGAATCGCATCCCGTGCTGTACGGAAGGCCTTCAGAAGCTCATCGGTATTCTGACGAAGCTGCCGCATGCCGGACGGATTTCCGCTGCGGAGTGCTTCCGTCAGAATATCTGCGACAGCGGCTACCGATTCCGCACCGACATTTGCGGCTGTTCCCTTCAGCGTATGAACCGCACGGAAGGCTTCCTCATAATCGTTTCTTTCGAGAGAGATCATCAGATCTTCACAGTTCCGGTCGTCCGCAAAACGGCGCAGATATTTGAGAAAGATATGCTCTTTGCCCATGAGCCGTTCGATAGCACGTCCGGCATTGATGCCGGCGCGCTGAAGAATATCGAATTCTTTTTCTGTCATGATTTTTGTTCCTTTCGTTTTGCGGAGAAGAAAATACCGGCTGCGCAGAAAACGGTAAATATAATGAAGGAAATCCTCATGGCATATAAAACGGAGGAATGAGGAGCTTCTTCCAGCGTAATATTTCCGATCGTCAGAGCCACGACTGTGGTGACGACAGCCATACTCAGCGTATGGCCGATAGAACGGCTGGTCGCTGTGACGGAGGATGCGATACTGTAGTCTTTCTTTTCCACGCTGGACATGATCGCATTTGTATTCGGAGAAGAAAACAGTGCGAATCCGATGCCGATGACGGCCAGCGCTCCGATGATCAGTGCAGGAGGGTAATTTTCACTGATGAAGATAAAAGCAAGAATACCTGCCGCCGAAATTCCCATTCCGCAGGAGGAGAGCAGAAAAGGAGAGAAACGGTCGGAGAGTCTCCCGGCCATCGGAGAGAGAATCGTCTGAAAGACGGGACTCGTGATGAGAATCAGGCCTGCTGTCTGAGAATCGAGTCCTGAAACTGTCTGCAGGTAGATCGACAGCAGATAGCTGACAGCGTAGGATGCACCGTAATTGAGAAGCGCTGCGATATTGGAATAGGAAAATACGGTGTTTTTCCGGAACAGGTCGAGACTGATCAGCGGCTCTTCCGTGTTTTTTTCACGATGAAGAAAAAGAAAGAACAGCAGAATTCCCGAAAAAAACAGAATTTTCGGCAGGATACCGGATGTGAAAGAGGAGAGACCGTACATCATACAGGCGAGCATGGCGCTGGAAAAGAGGCACCCCGGCAGGTCCATGCGTTTTTTTTCTGCAGGAGCCGGTCCTGTCTGTCCGTTTTTCTGCCGGACCGGCATGTCCTGTGTCGTTTCAGCCGGCTCTTTCAGACGGAAGACGGCAAGAAATGCCGCCGCAGCGGCCAGGGCGGCTGTGATGTAAAAGATCGAGCGCCATCCGAAATGATGATTCATGACGCCGCCGATGACAGGGCCGAGCGACAGGCCCGCATACGTGGCCGAGACCGAAAGTCCCAGCATTTTTCCGCGTTTTTCCGGCGGAAAAAAGGCTACGAGAATGGCCGTGTTAGTGGCGAAGATCATGGCTGCACCGATTCCCTGCGCGAGCCGGAAAGCGACGATCGTTTCTATATTCCAGGCGAAAGAACAGAGAAACGCACAGGCGGTGAAAGAGATCTGTCCTGCGACGAGAACCTTCTTTTTTCCGTAAAGATCCGCCAGCCGTCCGAAAGGAACGGAAAGTGCGGCAGATGCGAGAATATATCCGGTGATAATCCAGCCGATGCTGACGGCGCCGGCATGAAATTCCCCGCTGATCGCCGGTACGGAAAGGTTCAGGGCACTGCCGGTGAACGTCGTCAGAAAAGAGGTCATCATTACGACGATCAGCAGTGAGAGGGCGGACTTTTTTTCTGATTTTTCTGATTGTAATGTTCTTTTCATCTTTTTTCCTCCGGGTCTGTATCCGTATATTATACGCCGAAAAAGAGAGAAAAATAAACGGAAATCGAAGTGTGCGGCAGAAAAGTCCGGATTTTTCCGCGGGTACGGGAACGGAAAATATACATTATACAAGAGGAAAGAAGGTGTTTCTGCGGAAGAAAGCGTTTATATTTCAGTCTGCCTGTGCTATAATGCATCAGTACAAATTGTGAAAGACACAACTATGAGCTATCCTGATTTTTACGAGACATTCAGCGGAAAGGAACAGCGAAAACATGTATTTTAACTACCTCGAAAACACAGATCCGGAAATCTCAGCTGCCATCCGGCGTGAGATGAACAGACAGGAAAACAAAATTGAAATGATCGCATCCGAAAACTTCGTCAGCAGAGCGGTGATGGAGGCGGTCGGCAGTGCGCTGACAAACAAATATGCGGAAGGATATCCGGGAAAGAGATATTACGGCGGATGTGAGTTTGTCGATGAAGTGGAGACACTGGCGATCGAGCGTCTGAAATCTCTTTTCGGCGCGGAACATGCCAATGTCCAGCCTCACAGCGGAGCAAATGCAAATACAGCGGTCTATCAGGCAGTACTCGATTACGGCGATACCGTCATGGGAATGGATCTTTCAAACGGAGGTCATCTGACTCACGGTTCCCCTGTCAACTATTCGGGAAAATCCTACAATTTCGTGTCTTACGGAATCGATCCGGAATCAGGCAGAATCGACTTTGACAATGTAAGAGAACTGGCTCTCAGACACCGGCCTAAACTGATCGTAGCAGGCGCCAGCGCCTATCCGAGAACGATCGAATCGGATAAATTCCGTGAAATTGCCGATGAGGTCGGCGCGATTCTCATGGTCGACATGGCTCATATCGCAGGTCTTGTGGCTGCCGGATGTCACCCGAATCCGGTGGAGCATGCACATATTGTCACGACGACGACTCATAAGACGCTCAGAGGACCGAGAGGCGGAGCGATTCTCTGCAAAGAGGAATTCGCAAAAGCGATCGATAAGGCGATCTTTCCGGGAACACAGGGAGGTCCGCTGATGCACGTTATCGCGGGAAAAGCGGTATGCTTCCTCGAAGCATCGAAGCCGGAGTTCCGCGAATGTATGAAACAGGTGGTAAAAAACGCTCAGGTTCTGGCGGACGGCCTTCTTGCCAGAGGTTTTGATCTCGTTACGGGAGGTACGGACAATCATCTCGTCCTTCTCAATCTCGTAAAAAAAGGGCTGACCGGAAAACAGGCGGAAAAACTGCTGGATGAGGCGAATATCACGACGAATAAAAATGCCGTTCCGAACGATCCTCAGAGTCCTTTTATCACCAGCGGACTCAGACTGGGAACGCCGGCGATGACGACGAGAGGATTTAAGGAAGCGGACGTGGAAAAAACGGTGGAGGCCATCGCTCTGGTACTCGACAATCCGGAGGATGAAGCGGCTCATCAGAAAGCGCGGGATATCGTAAAAGAACTCTGTGAAAAATATCCTCTCTACTAATATCACGATCCTGAGATACAGAAAAAAGAAAAAAGCACGGCGCCGGAAATACGGCGCCGTTTTCATGAAGAATCAGAAAGGACTTGCAGAAATTATGGATTTTGTCAGGAAAAACTGGTCAGGGATATTGCTCTGTCTGATCATCGCAGTACCGTCCACACTGCTCGGAAACAGATTTCCGATCATAGGCGGACCGGTCATCGCCATTCTGGCGGGAATGATCATCACTCTGCTCATCCGTGACAAATCGTCCTTACAGTCGGGTATTACTTTCACGTCGAAAAAAATTCTGCAGTATGCAGTAATTTTTCTGGGATTCGGTCTGAATCTCTCCGTCATACTCAGCACGGGAAAGCAGTCTCTGCCGATTATCATATCTACGATTGCGGCTTCGCTGATCATCTCGTATATTCTCTGTCATCTCATGAAAATGCCGGCAAAGATTTCGACGCTGATCGGTGTGGGATCATCGATCTGCGGAGGATCCGCCATCGCAGCTACGGCTCCTGTCATCGACGCGAATGATGAAGAAGTGGCTCAGTCTGTCTCCGTCATCTTTTTTTTCAATGTACTGGCGGCGATTATTTTTCCTTCTCTGGGAGCGCATATTCTCGGATTTACACCGGATGCGGAAGCTTTCGGAATTTTCGCCGGGACAGCGGTAAACGACACGTCTTCTGTGACGGCAGCGGCTTCGACCTGGGATACGATGTTCGGACTGGGCTCGGCGACGCTGGATAAAGCGGTAACCGTCAAGCTGACGAGGACGCTGGCAATCATTCCGATCACTCTGGTTCTGGCATTCTGGCGTGCGAAAAAGGAGCGCAGCAGCGAGGGAGTAAAGGTCAGCATGAAGTCTGTGTTTCCGTTTTTCATCCTTTACTTCGTCATAGCCTCTGTGATCACGACAGTCTTTCAGGCTCTCATCTCCGCCGGTGTCATCACCGGAGATGCGGCAGCCTTCATCACAGGCTTCTTCGCCTTCATGAAGCAGGTGAGCAAGTTCTTTATCGTGATGGCGATGGCCGCTATCGGCATGAATACCAATATCGTAAAGCTTGTAAAATCCGGAGGAAAGCCTGTTTTCATGGGGCTGTGCTGTTGGGTGGGCATCGCCTGTGTCAGCCTCGGCATGCAGCATGTTCTCGGAATCTGGTGAGTTCTTCTGTTCAGGCTCTTCTGTCAGTCTTCTGTGCCGCGAGGGTGCGAAGCGGCGGAGACTGTGTCTGTATTCTCAATATATCGCGTTCCGAAACAGCCAGGGGGTATTATGCTCCCTGGCTGTCTGCTGTATATCCGCTCTCAGATTTCATCGGAAATGCTGATGCGGCTTCCGGTATTCGAAAAATCTTCCGGCTTTCTCGTCGGGTTGAGACGAAGAAGATCATCAGTGGAGATATGAAATCTCAGAGACAGAGTGTCGAGAGAGTCGTTCCGGCGTATGACGTAAGGCTGATTATTCGGTGAAATGCAGAATTTGTCACCGTAAGGAATATTGAGTGTCAGCCCTGTGAGATCCCGGTCAAAATCGACAGAGGAGTTACAGTAGTCCAGGGCGCTGAAGCAGATTCCGAATTTTCTGAGAATATCGGTCAGCGACTCGCCCTGCTCTACACGATAGAGGATACCGTCCGGCATGGTATCGGAAACGTAAGGCATCGCACTGTCTGATGCGAAAGGCTCGGCAGGGTTCAGAACCGTGTAGATGATATCTTCGCTGTTTTCACTCTGCTGCCCGGTATCGGCATCCTGTACCGGCGCCATATCTGCCGTATCGCCGTGCGGCGGGGCGGAAGCTGCGGCGGGAACGGATTTTTCCGGCGGCGTGGAAAAGTCCGAATACTCGGAATCTGTCGTCTGAAGAGGCCTTACGACGTAAGAGTCGAAGTTTGCTTCATCGGCCAGAGAAGAAGAGTCAAAATTGGCTTCTTCCGCGCTGTTTCTGACCGTATCCTGATCGGCGGCGATGTTATGATTTCCCGGAGTAACCGCTGTATTTGCGGCGGAAGCGGCGCTGCCGGCGCCGGCAGCAGCCCCTGAGCTGCCTTGCTCTGCGGAAGCAGCCTTTCCGTCAGCATCTTCGGCTTCGACGGTGCGGGGATAGACATGATCTGCGGAACCGGAGCCTGTTACCGGAGGACGCTGTCCCGGAGAATCAGGTCTGCCAGAAGGAGGGCGCTGCCCCGGAAAGTCGGGCCTGCCGGAAGGAGGACGCTGTCCCGGAGAATCAGGTCTGCCGGAAGGAGGGCGCTGCCCCGGAGAGTCGGGCCTGCCGGAAGGAGGGCGCTGCCCCGGAGAATCGGGCCTGCCGGAAGGAGGCCGCTGTCCCGGAGAATCGGGTCTGCCTGGAGAGCCGGCGTTGCTTTTCGGCGGAATACAGAGCTTCATGCCGATATGCATGTGGTAAGGGTCGATATCGCTGTTGGCGGCTAAGAGATCATCGAGCGTTACGCCGAACCGGCGGGCGATACTGTAGAGCGTATCTCCCTCGCGGATGACATAAAAACCTGTACAGTGACGATCGCCCGAAGTAAGAACGGGAGGAATACAGATCTCGGTACCGGCTTTGAGCTGATAGGGATTCGTGATTCCGTTCAGAGCCATGAGCCTGCCATAATCGACTCCGTATCGGCGGGCGATTTTATACAGCGTTTCACCTGCAGCTGCCCTGTGTACATAAGCACAGTTTTTTTTGTTGAAAGATTCCTTCGTTTTCATTTTTATCACATCACTCCTTTGGAATTATAGTATTTTCAATACATGTTCATTGTGATAGAATGAAAAGAAATTTTACAATGAAACCCCGTGAGTCGAGTCCGAAGGACGAAGAGGAACGGAAGGTATCATGTATACGCCGACCTCTTAGCGATCTGCGAGCCTGTCGGAAAAAAGCGAAGCAGGAGCTTAGAGGCTCACCGTTACAATGAAACCCCGTGAGTCGAGTCCGGAAAGACTCACTGTTGTTATGAAAAAGATCAGGTGGTGAAAATGAATTTAGACAGATTATTGTTTTACGATAATATAAGAACGGATGAGATCGTCAGATCCGCTGTCAGCCTGGCGGATTATGCGGCCTCCGGCGGACAGGAGAAAAGAGCGGATGCGGTATCGCTCTACTATGATCTGCAGCGGCAGCTGCTGCGGAGCGTCGTGACGGGTGATACGCAGGGAAGCCGCTGGGAAAACTATATCTTCCGGCTTGTGGCGGAAAGTGAGAACCCGTTCAGCCTCAGCGCGGAAAAAGACGATATCAGCAGAGATACGGCACTTCTGGCGCAGGGCGACATAGAAATCATCCGGGAACTCATTCGCCTGGACTGGAATATGATTTCGGAAAAAATCGATTCCGGCAGACCGTGTGTCTGTTCCATGTCTCCGGAAATCAGGGAAGACGGGCGCGCCTGCCTCGTGAAAGAGGCGCTGTCGCCGGAGCTTTCCGCGGAAGAATCGACCTGGCGCCTTGAAGGGTACTACCGTGAGCATTACTGCGGAATTCTCGGGAAATATCTGGCGTTTGTCTGGAACGGAAGTCTGCAGGGAATCAAAAAGCATGATCCGATCACGTTTGACGATCTGATCGGTTATGATGTTCAGCAGCGGCAGCTGATCCGCAATACGGAAGTTTTCATCAGAGGAAAGAAAGCGAACAATGTCCTTCTGTACGGAGATAAGGGGACGGGAAAATCCTCCAGTGTCAAAGCTCTTCTCAATTATTTCGGTGACAGAGGTCTGAGAATGATCAATGTACCGAAGGCCAGAATTTTTGATATTACGAAGATCATGGAGCTGGTGGCCGACAGAGGATGCCGCTTTATCATTTTCATCGATGATCTTTCTTTCGAATCGACGGAAATCGAATACAAACACTTTAAATCAGTCCTCGAAGGCGGAGTCGAAGTTCAGCCGGACAATGTCCTGGTTTATGTCACATCAAACCGCCGCAATCTCGTCAAAGAGACGTGGACAGACAGAAATTCCACCGACGGCGAGATCTTTGCCTCTGACGGAATTCAGGAGCGTCAGTCGCTGGCAGACCGCTTCGGACTGACAATCACTTTTTACGCGCCGGATAAAGAGCTCTACTCTGAGATCGTAAAATCTCTGATCGAAAAAGAGGGAATCGACATCGATGAAAAGAAACTCCTGAGCGAAGCAAATAAATGGGATATGAGACAGACGAGCCGTTCAGGCAGATCGGCAAAGCAGTTTGTCACACATATTTCCGGTATTCTGGAAGAAAAAAAGCGAAAAGAAAAAAATAACGGCGTTTAAGCCGGGAAAAGAAGGGGATATTATATTAGATGAGTTCAATAACCGCATACATATTAGGAAGACTGATAATTCTTCCGGGAATTATCATAGGCCTGGCATTTCACGAGTTTGCACACGCGCTGGCGTCTGACCGGCTCGGCGATCCGACGCCCCGCCTTCAGGGAAGAGTCTCTCTGAATCCTGCGTCGCACATCGATCCGCTCGGCTTTGTTCTTCTCCTGCTGATCGGTTTCGGCTGGGGAAGACCGGTACAGATCAATCCCGGATATTATAAGCACCGCAGACGTGACGAACTGATCGTCTCACTGGCGGGAGTTGCGATGAATCTGGCGATAGCTGTGGCGTTTGCGGGCATCATGCGCATCGCCTACGGAGCAGGAGCAGCCTTCCTGTTCGGAACAGACGCCGGAAATATCGTCTGGCAGGTTCTGGCGAGCGTGGTATCCATCAATCTCGTGCTGATGTTTTTCAATCTGATTCCTCTGCCGCCTCTGGACGGCTTCGGGATTATCACACAGATTTTCAGGCTGGACAGAAAATCATGGTACTACCGTTTCTGCCAGCTGGGACCTATGTTTCTCATGATTATCATCCTGTTCCGTGTGACATCTTATGTGATCTCACCGGCGGTATCGTGGACTTATTCACTAATTATGGGCATATTTTTCTGATTGTAAGGAGGCGAACGGAGCGTGAAAATTTTCGTGCTTTGTTCGTCTCTGTATCTTGAGGAAGTAAGGAGATGATATAAATGGATTTTGAAAAGTTTACCGAAAAGGCACGTTCGGCCATCATGGACTGTCAGAATTACGCGATCGAAGAGGGCCATCAGCAGCTGGACGGGGAACATCTTCATCTGGCTCTCGTCAGGCAGGATCAGGGTCTGATCGGAAGACTTCTTGAATATATGGATATTCCGAAGAAAGATATCATATCCGAGCTGGAAGCGATACTTTCAAAGCTGCCGAAGGTTCAGGGAGGCCAGCTGTATGCGTCGCAGCGCTTCAACAGACTGCTGATGGATGCGGAAAAGACAGCGGGAGAGTTTAAAGATGAGTTTGTAAGTGTGGAACATCTTTATCTGGCTCTTCTTGACGAAAAAAATACTCCGAGTGCAGAGATCTTCCGCCGGCACGGCATTACCAGAGACAGATTTCTGCAGGCGCTGTCGAAAGTAAGAGGTCATCAGCGCATTACGAACGAAAATCCGGAGGATTCCTACGAAGCGCTGACGAAGTACGGCAGAGATCTGGTGGAGGACGCCCGTGCGGGCAAGCTGGATCCTGTCATCGGCAGAGATGCGGAGATCCGCCATACGATTCAGATTCTTTCCAGAAGGACGAAAAATAATCCTGTTCTGATCGGCGAGCCGGGCGTCGGCAAGACGGCGGTAGTGGAAGGCCTGGCACAGCGCATTCTGAACGGCGACGTTCCCGAAGGCCTGAAGGACAAGACGATTTTCGCCCTCGACATGGGCGCGCTGATCGCGGGTGCGAAGTTCCGGGGTGAGTTTGAGGAGCGTCTGAAGGCCGTACTCAATGAAATCGAAAAATCGGAAGGCAGAATCATCCTCTTTATCGACGAAATCCATACCATCGTCGGCGCCGGAAAGACGGAGGGCTCTATGGATGCCGGCAATCTTCTGAAGCCGAAGCTCGCGAGAGGTGAGCTTCACTGTATCGGTGCGACGACGCTGGACGAGTACCGTCAGAATATTGAAAAGGACAAGGCACTGGAGCGCCGTTTCCAGAAGGTTCTGGTCGAACAGCCTTCCGTGGAAGATACGATTTCCATTCTCCGCGGTCTGAAGCAGAGATTTGAAATCCATCACGGCGTCCGTATCACCGACAATGCGCTGATTGCCTGTGCGACGCTGTCCGACCGCTATATCAGTGACCGTTTCCTTCCGGATAAGGCGATCGACCTGATGGATGAAGCGGCTTCTCTGATCCGTATGGAGATCGATTCCATGCCGGCTGAACTGGATGAGATTTCCAGAAAAATCATGCAGCTGGAAATCGAAAGACAGGCTCTCGGCAAAGAGGATGACGCCGCTTCTCAGGCACGTCTGGCAAATATAGAGAAAGAACTTTCCGACCTGAAAGAGAAAAACGACGCCATGCGCGCTCAGTGGGAGCGGGAAAAGAAGGATATCAGCGCTTCCAAGGAGATAAAGCAGAAGATCGAGGATGTCAAGCTTAAGATGGAAGAGGCGGAACGTAATTACGATCTGGATCTGCTGGCAAAGCTGAAATACGGCGAGCTTCCTGCTCTGGAACAGCAGCTGCGCGATGCGAAGGAGACGCTGGAAAAGGATTCGAAATCCGAAAACCGCCTGATCAAAGAGGAAGTGGACGAGCCGGAAATCGCAGAGGTCGTCTCGAAATGGACCGGCATTCCTGTGGCAAAGCTGGTAGAGGCGGAGCGCGAAAAGCTTCTGCGTCTGAGCGATGTGCTGCATAATCGTGTTATCGGACAGGACGAAGCGGTGGAAGCCGTTACGGAAGCTGTTATCCGTGCGCGTGCAGGGCTGAAAGATCTCAACAGGCCGATCGGTTCCTTCATCTTCATGGGCCCTACCGGCGTCGGAAAGACCGAACTGGCGAAAGCCCTTTCAGAGGCACTGTTCGACAGCGAAAAGAATATGATCCGTATCGATATGTCGGAATATATGGAAAAATTCTCGGTATCCAGACTGATCGGAGCACCTCCGGGTTATGTCGGTTATGATGAAGGCGGTCAGCTGACGGAAGCGGTAAGACGTCATCCGTACAGTGTCATCCTCTTCGATGAGATCGAAAAGGCACATCCGGATGTCTTCAATATCCTGCTGCAGCTGCTGGACGACGGCCGTCTGACGGATAATCAGGGAAGAACGGTAGACTTCAAAAACACGATCGTCATCATGACATCGAACCTGGGCAGTGCTTATCTGACAGAAAATATCCATCAGGACGGCACGATCGATCCTCAGATAAAACAGCAGGTGGAGGATGAGCTCAAAAAGCATTTCCGGCCGGAATTTATCAACCGGATCGACGATATCGTCGTCTTCTCGCCTCTGACAGAATCCCAGATCGGACAGATCATCGAGCTTTCGCTCAGATCTCTGTCGAACAAGCTGGCGGAAAGAGATATGCGCATCACTCTTTCGGATGAGGCAAAATCCTATATTGCCGGAGAGGCTTACGATCCGCATTACGGTGCAAGACCGGTCAAGCGTTATCTGCAGAAATATGTGGAGACGGCAATTGCGGAAATGATTATCCGCGGCGACTGTAAGGACGGAGATGATATCATCGTCGGAACGGACGAAGACGGTCTGACGTTTGAAACGGTGGAAAAACTGTAATGATGCGGCGGAAAATGCGGAAAAGATATGATACAGATGCGGAACCGTAAGACGGCAGCCCGCATAAGAGACGCACAGAAGGCGGATCGCAGAGATCTCTTCTGTGCGTTTTTTCTTTCCCGCGGAAATGACATAGCGGAAATGATATGGAAAATGTTGTTTTCGAATTGCGGTTATTATAAAATAGATGTATCTTATTTCAAACAAAAGGGAACGGGAGAATGAGTCGTATGAAAATACATCGCAGAAGGCGGGAAAAATATTTTCCGGCGGAAGAGATGTGATGAGAAAGGAACGATTCCATGAAAAAAATCAGAAAAGCGCTGATTCTGCTGTTGTCTGCAGCAGTTCTCACCGCGCTGTGTGCCTGCGGCGCTTCTTCTCCTTTTTCGGAGATTGAAGAAAATTATTCGATCGAACTGCCTCTTTATGAACAGACAGGATACAATATTCTGAGCCTTTCCTATGAGTACAGTGACTTTGTTTTCAATGAGCTCGGACAGGTGACGGAGAAGAAAGAGAGCGGCGACTCGAACGGAACCATCACTTATGAATATGATGATCAGGGCCGCGTGCTCAGTGAGACGGACACGAATTACTACGGTTATGATAAGACGTCCTATACCTATAATGAGGACGGCACAGTCGCCACCGTTGCCGAATCATCCGATTTTTCCGTCAGAGACGGCAATCTGTTCACTCATACTTATGAAAAAGATGACATGAACCGCATCGTCAGGGAGACGGTTGTAAACACGACATCCGATGATAATTATACGACAGTCTATGATTATGAATACGATGATGCCGGCAATGTGATCCGCGAGACGCAGACGACGCCTCTCAATACATACGTTCTGGAGTGTGTCTACGACAGTCAGGGACACCGGGTCAGCGAGTACGTGACAAATGCGGAGGGAGAGAAAAGTGTAAACACATATAATTATGAATGTGTGGATTATCTCACGATGTCTCCGCAGACTCATCCGGAACTGACAGCTCCGGCGGAGTGGACCTCCTTTGAAAGTCAGGAAGCGATTCCTGTTCCGTCCTCCTGCGTGACGACCATCACTGACGGAGGTGAAAACACTTACCGTCTGCCGGGAGATAAGGAAGCGGCTTATCTGGAATATCTGAAATATCAGACGATCCTGACAGATCTCTGCGGCTTTGCGCTGGAACCGGGCGAAAGCGGCACACATATGACTGTTCTCAGAGATGATAAGGCTGTTGCCATAATCAATGTAGGATATGATGCCGACGGGTATCTGCTGAGCTTCAGCTTTGAGGGGTGAAGGCCGTAAGTTCGGATCCTTGCATGCCGTACCGTGATAAAAGCGCCGGACTCGGGTTATTCAGCGGGTCCGGCGTTTCTATGTCTCGGGCATTCCGGATTTAGAAAAAGAAAATTTCCTGACGGTGTGCTGATAGTGTAAAATAAACAGTGTCGTTCTGACGACAGATATAAAAAGGACGGATCGTTCCGCTGCAGGGAAGATCCGTCGGAAATATGCTGCAGTAAAAGAGAAGCCGGAAGGCCGTCGTCTTCTGACGGTAAAAAAAGAAATCCGGTGTTGCGTGTGAGGGCAGAGAGTGATGGAACAGCTGACGTTCCGCTATGCGGAGGAAAAGGATACTGCTGTGATTCTGAAATTCATCAGAGAGCTTGCAGATTATGAAAAAATGCTGGATGAGGTCGTGGCGACAGAGGACATCCTGAGAGAGTGGATTTTTGAAAAAAAGAAAGCGGAGGTAATTTTCGCGCTGGAGGATGAAGAGAAAATCGGATTTGCTCTGTTTTTCCATAATTTTTCCACATTTCTCGGGCGCGCGGGAATATATCTGGAGGATCTTTATGTGAAGCTGGAAAAACGCGGAAAAGGATACGGGAGCGCTCTTCTGAAAAAACTGGCGCAGACTGCGGTGGAAAGAGGATGCGGCAGACTCGAATGGTGGTGTCTGGACTGGAACAGACCGAGCATCGATTTTTATCTTTCGCTGGGGGCCGAGCCTATGAAGGACTGGACGGTTTACCGCATTGCGGGAGATAC
>CALXIZ010000032.1 GCA_944388495.1 uncultured Clostridia bacterium
AAAGTCATAGACACCCAGCGGAGAAGCGAAACGCGCCGTGCCTCCGGTCGGAAGCGTATGATTCGGCCCCGCCAGATAATCTCCGAGCGGCTCCGGTGAATACGGTCCCAGAAAAACGGCTCCCGCGCAGTTCACATCGTCAAGCCGGCTTTCCGCATCCGGAATCAGAAGTTCCAGATGTTCCGGAGCGATTTCATCGGCGATCAGAAAAGCACTGTCCATGTCTTCCGTTATGAAAATGACGGCATTGTCTTCGATCGACCGGGAAGCGATTTCCGCGCGTTCGAGAACGGAAAGTTGGCGCTTCAGCGCGGAAACAGTTCTGTCAGCGGTCTCCTCGGAATCAGTGATGAGAATAGAAGATGCCATCTCATCATGTTCTGCCTGAGCCAGCATATCCGCTGCGATATATTCCGGATCCGCCGAAGAATCCGCGATGATGCAGACCTCGCTCGGGCCGGCGATCATGTCGATATCCACTGTGCCGAAGACATATTTTTTCGCTCTTGCCACATAAGCACTTCCCGGACCTGTGATTTTGCTCACCGGCCGGATACTTTCCGTCCCGTATGCCATCGCCGCGATCGCCTGCGCGCCGCCCGTCCTGTAAACCTCGTCCGCTCCTGCGACTCCGGCCGCCGCGAGAATATATTTATTTATTCTTCCGTCGGCTTCCGGAGAGGAACACATGACGATCCTTCTGCAGCCGGCTATCCGTGCCGGAATCACATTCATGAGTACGGAAGAGGAAAGAGGCGCTTTGCCTCCCGGGATATAGACGCCTACGTTCCGAATCGGGCGCACCAGCTGGCCGAGCAGGATACCGTCTCCCTTTCTGTAGCTCCAACTCTCCGAAAGCTGCTTTTCATGAAAGGAACGTATATTTTCCGCCGCTGTCTGGATAGCTTCCATGAATTCCGGTTCCACAGCGCGGCATGCTTCTTCGATCTCCTCTTCGCTGACACGAAGAGGGCCTGTCTTTTCTCTTCCCGGACCTCCGAATTTTTCGCTGAAATAGTACAGCGCCTCATCTCCGTCCCGTTTTACTCTTTCGATGATCTCACGCACGGAGGCGTCCACTCCGTCAAAATCGCTTTCCGTGCGGTTACTGAGAGCTTCTGCCGCCTGAAGCTCTTCTCCTTTCTTTATCCTTACTTTTTTCATTTTTTTCGCCTTCCGGTCCTGCCGGATTTTCTTCCTTTCAGTTATTTCTCAGTGCTTCGATGATTTCCTCAACCTGCTTCTGCTTCGTCTTGAGACTCGCGCGGTTGACGATGAACCGGGCGCTGATATCTGCGACCTTCTCCACTACAGTCAGGCCGTTTTCGCGGAGCGTATTTCCCGTCTCCACGATATCCACGATGACGTCGGACAGCCCGACGATCGGCGCCAGTTCCACCGAACCGTTTATCTTCGTCACCTCGATGGAACGTCCGAAGCCTTCAAAATATCTTTTGGCGACGCCCGGATATTTCGTGGCCACCCTCAGTTTTTTGATTCTGTCGTATTCAAATCCCTTCAGAGACGCCACGGCGAAGATACATTTTCCGTAACCGAGATCCATCATTTCAAATACGTCAGACTGACTTTCCATCAGCGTGTCTTTTCCTATGACTCCCACATCACAGGCTCCTTTTTCCACATAGATTCCCACATCGACAGCCTTCACAAAGATCAGCCTGAATTTTCCCGTCTCATCATCAAAGATCAGCTTCCGGCTTTCTTTCGAATAGTCCGGAAAATGAATCCCGGCTTCCTCAAATTTCTGAAATGTGATATCCGCAAGCCGGCCTTTTCCCAGCGCGATCATCAGCGGCTTCTCCGCTTCGCTTCCTGCGCTTTCCTTCTGCGCTTCCACCAGCATATCCACATTGAGACCGAAGCCCACCGCCGGAATATCTCTTCCGAACTTCTTCATGAGCTTGTCGTACCGGCCGCCGCTTCCTACGATGACGCCTGTTTTTTTCAGATACACCTTGAATATCATACCGGAATAATATTCGAGCCTGTTGATCAGTCCCATATCGACGGAAATACATTCTTTTTCTGCAATGCCGGAACAGATCTCACGGATATTTCTGACGGCTCTGCGCATCGTATCGTTCAGAGCGAGAGTCTCCGCCTTCTGCAGGATTTTCTCCGGCGTTCCGAACAGGAAAGGCAGCGAGAGCAGCACCTGCCTGATCCGGTCCGAAAGATCATATTCCGCTGCAAACTGATTGAGGCCCGGTATGTTTTTGCTCTCCATCAGCTCTCTGAGCTTTGCCTGCACCTCTTTTTCCGCCTGATGCGGATATTCCTCCATCGCCTCCAGCAGGCCGTTGAAATAACCCGCGTCGCCGATCTCCGCCTGCATATCGCTTCCTACGATTTCTTTCAGAGCCTTTACCGCCGTCTCGATGACACTGACATCCGTCTGTACCGTATCCGAACCGAAATACTCGATTCCGGCCTGCTTGAACTCGCGCTTTTCCCCGGCCCTGAAATCCGCGGAACGAAAGACAGTCGTCACATACATCAGCTTGAGATCCCTGTCGCTTTCTTTATAATGTGTCGCCGCCATCCTGGCGATCGGAATCGTAGCGTCGGGGCGCAGCACCATCAGCTTGCCGCTCTTATCCGTCAGCTTGTAAATCTCCTCCGTGCCGGAAAAGATCGTGTCGTCGGCAAAAAGATCATAATATTCAAAAGTCGGCGTCATAATCTGACGATATCCGTCTTCGCAAAACACAGCCGTCAGTGTGTCCTCCACCGACTTTATTCTTTCATATTCGTCATTGTTAAGGTCGGAAACCCCTTCCGGAATAAAATTTTTAATCATAATTTTCTCCTGTCTCTGTGATCATCCGCACCGCCGTGCGGAATGACATCTCTCCTGCAGCTGCTGCGGCTCTCCGTCCGATGTATTTTACTTTATCGCTTTATCACTTTATCATAGTAAACATTATATCAGGATCCTCAGTAAAGTCAACGAAAATCTGTATGCAATATCCGATACATTTTTCCGGATCACATTCTCTGTCTCACATCAGGATGTCTCTGACGGAAGCGCTTTCTCCGGAAAAGACGGATTTACCCGATTTTTATATGCGTTTCTCCCTCCGCTGTGCTATACTCGTCACATGGAGGTATCAGACAGATGTTTTACGATTATCATACACATACGTTTTTTTCCGATGATTCCGATACACCGATGACACAGATGCTCGACGCCGGCATAAAGAACGGCCTCGCCGAAATGGCCATAACAGATCATTACGATCCCGGCTATCCCGATCCGGACTTTCCTTTTGAGCTTCCCTTTGAAGAATATCACAGGGAGCTGGAAAAAAAGCAGGAAGAGTACAAAGACCGCATCCGTCTGGTAAAGGGAATCGAGATCGGTATTCAGCACGATCAGCTTGAAAACTGCCGGAAAGCTGCCGGATCATACGATTACGATTATATCATAGGATCTTTCCACTGTGCATGCGCAGAGCCGCTTTACAACGGTAATTTTTTCGACGGCAAAACGGCACGTCAGGTCTATGAAGATTACTACACCTATGTACTTAACAATCTGAAAAAGTACGATGACTTCTGCAATCTCGGCCATATGAATATCATCGACCGTTATGCGCCGGAAATCGCTCCTTTTTCGGACTACAGCGACATCATCGAAGCGATTCTGCGCCATCTGATCGAAAACGGACACGGCATCGAACTCAACACATCTTCCTTCCGCTACAACATGAAGGAGACCTGCCCTTCAGAGGCGATTCTGCGTCTGTACCGTTCTCTGGGCGGCGAGATCATCACCACAGGATCCGACGCCCATTATCCGGAGCATGTGGCATACCACTTCCGCTTTGCATATGAATATCTGGAATCCCTCGGATTCCGGTATATCACGGCTTTCCGTCAGAGAAAGCCGGAGTTTATTCCGCTCCGGAATCTATAAGATCAACAGAGCGGAAAAAAGTCCGCACCGCCGGAAAAAAACAGGCGTGCGGACTTTTCTCTCATTTAACGGACCGTGCGGCAGGTCATATACAGAAGAGGATAAGGCCTTCCCTGTTCATCGAGATCTGTCCTTTTACAGACATGAAAGCCCATATATTCATAAAATTCCCTGGCCTGCGGGTTCTGCTCATTTACGGCCAGCCTCTCCACATCAAAATGTTTCATCCCGTACCGGAGCAGGCGTGTTCCCAGACCTTTTCCTCTTTCCTCTGCGGAAACAAACAGCATTTCCAGCATTCCGTTCTCTGTTCCCATAAAAGCTGCCGGACGGCCTGTTTCATCTTCTGCAATGATCAGATGCTCAATTTCATTTAATGCCTGCGGTACATACTTTTTTATCTCTTTTATTTCGCTGTCTGACAGAAACAGATGCGTAGCTCTCACAGAATTTTCCCATACCTCCATCAGCTGTTCTGTCAGATCCGGCGTCCTGTCCGTCACTTTTACTATCCTCATGTCCACCCCTCCCGCATATGCGGAATTTGCCGAAACAAATTTATCATACTATTACAGAAAAAAGCAGGATGGTATGACTCCTCTGTCATACCGTCCTGCGGTAATCAGATTTCTCTCCTGCCTGTTTTTTCCCGTTTCTCTATCTGTGTGAAAAAAAGCCTCTCAGTCTCTGAACCATTCCGCCGTGCTGTCGCTGCTTCGGTGCAGCCATGCGGTTTTCTCCGCTGTGCAGAGATTTCTCCATAAAGACGACCTGACTGTCGGTCGGAAGTCCTCCGTTCGCTTTCCTGCGGTACGTTCCGTCAGGAAGCATTTCACTCGCCTTCACATTGTCCTCCAGTTCCGTCTTTATGATCTCACGCAGCATCTGCCTCAGATCGGGATCAGACACCGGACAGGCGATTTCCACTCTCCGGTTCAGATTTCTCGTCATCATATCCGCAGAAGAGATATACATTTCTTCTTCTTCGCCTCTGCCGAAACAGTAGATGCGCGCATGCTCCAGAAAACGTCCCACGATACTGGTAACATGAATATTTTCCGTCAGCTCCGAAATACCGGGCAGCAGGCAGCAGATTCCGCGCAGAATCAGATCGACATGCACACCGGCGCAGGAGGCCTCATGAAGCTTGTCGATGATTCTTCTTTCTGTCATGGCATTTGCCTTGATGCACACATATCCCCGTTCGCCTTTTTCGATCTCTTTATCGATTCTGTTCAGAAGGTAGGAACGGATACCGTTCGGCGCTACCAGCAGCCTTTCATAGCTGCCGTCCAGATTTCCCAGCAGCATATTCTGGAAAAAGACGGTTCCGTCCAGACCGATCTTCGGGTCCGCCGTCATAAGACTGAGGTCGGTATACATTGTATTCGTCTTTTCGTTGTAATTTCCCGTGCCGATCTGTGTGACATACTTCAGCTTTTCTCCCTGACGCAGCGTAATCAGGCAGATCTTGCTGTGGCATTTATACCCTTCGACGCCGTAAATAACCTGACATCCGGAGTCTTCCAGCACCTTGGACCAGGAGATGTTATTCTGTTCGTCAAAGCGGGCGCGCAGCTCCATCAGTGCGGTGACCTCCTTGCCGTTTTCCGCCGCACGGCAGAGCGCATGAGCGATTTTCGACGTGGACGCCAGACGGTAAATCGTAATCTTGATGGAGATGACATCCGGGTGTTCCGCAGCTTCATTCAGGAGTCTCAGAAAAGGATCGACCCGGTCGAACGGAAAGAAAAGCATCCTGTCACGCGCCTGTATCTGTTCAATCATACCGGTGTCCTCTCTCAGATCCTCCGGCCAGCGCGGATGATACGGCTGATAGACGAGAGAT
>CALXIZ010000033.1 GCA_944388495.1 uncultured Clostridia bacterium
GAGTCCTCCGTTCATATTTCCCACTGCAATACGGCCGATTCCCGGCATTCTTGCATGCAGTTCATCTGCTAAAATACAGGAACCGGTAGCTCCCAGGCCAAGACCACCGTATTCTTTCGGAATAGCAGCTCCGATAAAACCTCTCTTTCCCATCGCGTCATAAAGATCAAACGGCGCCTCTCTTGTCCATCTCGTTATCTCATCTCTTGCCGCAATTTCTTTAGCAAATTCGTTCACTTCCTTTGCAAACGCTTTGTGTTCTTCTGTCCACCATGGAAATGCTTTCATGATTAACTCCTTTCTCAGACCATAATTCAATACATTCCGGTTCTGAAGTTCTATTACATCACACATCATACGTATAATGTAATACATGTTATAGAGAAAATCAATACCAAAATAAAAATAGAGAGAATATCTTCCGACATATTTTTCGTTTCTGCTCAGCATAAACAAACTATCTGTCCTCCGATATTCTCTCGTTTTTCCGTTTCTATTCCGGTATAATCCGGATCGATACCAGCCACCGGTTATCTTCCGATATTCATGATTTTATTTTTCACCTGCTGTTTTCAGGATATATATACAGACATGTACCGGTTACCGAAAGCTATAATCAGAACTTTCTCTCATCCGTAATCCATTCAGGAAACCATCTGTAATGTTCCTTCGGATTCGCTTTTTTCAGTCCTTCATAAGTCGCTTTTGCAAGCTTCATACGGCCGCTTTTCTTATCGCGCAGGAGCATTACATCTCCTTTTTCCGCGAGAGCTTCCGCAGCCTTTGCGATCTCCTCCTCCGTTCCGTCGAGATACCACTGAAGATCTCCGATTGTCATGTGAAGCGCCGGATTGACGCGGTAATCCTCGGCCAGCACGGCGAGGACATTTTCCTCCGATACCGGCAGCTTCTTCTCCACCTCGTCAAAGACGGGAACAGGTACACCGGTTTCCGGATCCGCAATACGGCGTGTCATTTCCAGATCCTCTTTCATCGTTTTGACGGCGGAACGGAACACCGTCATCCGGCAGGCTTCCACCGTTCCGCCCGCCACATGCTCCGTCTTGGAGACCTCGAAGATATTCTGTACCGGATAAAAGCGGTTTACGCCGTCGCCGCCCATGATCTGTGTGGCCTCTTCAGCCGACTTCAGCGCCATTTCCACGCCCATGCACTTGACAGAGCTGGCCTCGACGGTGATATCTTCTCCCTGATCCCACTGAAGAGCCGTATAGTAGACGGAATTTCTCAGGAAATTCCGACGCATGACGATATTGGCGATCTTGTCCTGGTTGGAAGGCATGTCCGCCGTCGTCTTTCCGAACTGGACGCGGCGCTGTGCATAAGGGACGCACTGATTCAGCACGAGACGGATCCAGCCTACCGTGCCGGCTGCGATGTTTGTCCGCTCGAAATTGAGACCGGCCATCATGATCTTCCAGCCCTCGCCTTCCTTTCCGATCCGGTCCGCTTCCGGCACGATCACATCGTCGAAATCCAGCGATCCGTTCTGAATGTTTTCAAAGGCCAGAATTTCATTGATCTTTTCCGTCGTAAAACCCGGCGTTCCTTTTTTGATGATGAAAGCAGACAGGTGACGGCGTTTTCTGTAATCTTCAGGATCATCGCTCGTTCTCGCATAGACGAAATAGCGGTCCGCCACACCTGCCGCCACGATAAAGCGTTTCTTGCCGTTCAGAACATAGTGATCGCCCTCTTTTTTCGCCGTGACGGATACGCCCGCCGCATCGGTTCCCGCCGTCATCTCCGTGATAACTACCGCGCCCGTCTCTCCGGATGCGATTTCAGGCAGAAAACGTTTCTTCTGTTCTTCGGTGCCGTACTCTATAATCTGACGCAGACCGCCGTTCATATTTCCCACGACAATACGGCCTACACCCGGCATTCTCGCATTCAGTTCGTCTGCCAGGATGCAGGAACCGGTGGCGCCCAGTCCCAGTCCGCCGTATTCCTTCGGAATCGCCGCGCCGATATATCCTCTTCTGCCGATCTCCTCGAAAATATCCTTCGGAAATTCACGTGTCCAGCGCGTCACTGCCTCCCGGGCCGCAATCGTCTTCGTAAATTCGCTCACTTCCTTCTGAAATGCCTTCTGCTCCTCTGTCCACCAGGGAAATGCTTTCATCCGATGCTCCTTTCCGGACGCAGTATGTCGGAAAAACGGCCGTTTCCCGTTCTCTGCCTTCCGGCACAGAATTCCGTACCGGCAGGGAATCCCGCGCCGCAGGACGTCAGACGCCGCATGCCGGGATCCCGTTTTACGGAAAAAACGAACCGCATCTTACATAGTACGTCATACATGTAATACGCTTCAAATACTTCAATTTTATGTTATATCTATTATAGTGAATTTTTTTAGCCGATACAATCCCTTTCCAGAAAATTCCGTCATTTTACACATGTATCCTGCTCTGCCCCGGCGGACAGAATCGCCTGCAGAAAAACGGAAAGCGGAAGACCGCTTTCCGTCTTCCGCTTTCCTGCCTCTCAGCCGGTTCCGATGTACATCCGACACGCGTAACGTTATATATGCATCAGCAGTATGATCAGATCTTCGATATCGATCTTTCCGTTTCCGTCCAGATCGCATCCGGAAGCTTCTGTCCAGTCCGCAGAGCCGGTATTCCGCTGATAGAACAGCTGCGCATAGGTGATATCCAGAAGATTCACGCTGCCGTCTCCGTTCAGATCATAACGGGCCGTCTGCGGATCTTCCGTTACGGTCACCTCTGCGCTGTCCTGTCCCATTTCCGATTTCAGCAGCACGGCTTTGCCGGACGCATCATATCCTGCCACGGTGATACCGGTCAGACGAATGCCGGCGGAGCCGCCGCTCTTTTCCGTCTCAAACTGAATCCGGGCGATATCTGTCAGCGCTTTCTTCGTCAGGCAGCCGCCCGCACCGTCCTTCAGATAGCTAAGGCCGGCGGTTCCCGTATTTTTCTCCCACTTCACGCCGAGAGAGGTAAATCCGTTTTTCCCTTCCAGACTGCTGTATGTCAGATCTTCGTCCTTCTCAAAGGTAAAGGCAACGGTTGCCACCCGCTCCATGTTTTCCAGCTGAAAGTCGAAAGGCAGCTTTTCTCCCGGCCGGACGGAAGAAACAGGAGCGGATATGGAAGCAATCACACTTCCGGAAGCGCTCTGCCGCTCCGTTACCGTTACATAGCAGGATGCCGTCAGGCCGTTTACCGTCTCTGCCGTCACTGTCGCGGTTCCTGCTTTTTTAGCTTCGATCCTTCCGCTGTTATCTGCCGCCACGATGCTGCTGTCGGAGCTTTTCCACGTCACTGTTCTATTCGAGGCATTCTGCGGAAGAACTGTCGCGGACAGTGAAACTGACGTTCCTTCATCCATACTTATCTCCGTTCTGTCGAGGCTGACGGATTCCGGATAGACGATTTCCGCGCCGTCGAGAGAATAGTAACCGGAAATATACTGATTTCCCGCATAGTCGATCAGAGCGATTTTTGCCTGAGATAATCCTTTAAATGCGGGATCGCTCAGATCAAAGACGAGTTTTGAAATTTCTCCGGCTTCCGAAGCTTCCGGTTCCACATATTCCGTAATCGGCGACGTTCCCGTAGCCGTTGCACAGGCCGCCTGAATATAGTGATTGTCGCTTACTTCCACGATCCACTCTGATCCCTGTACCGTGCTCGATATTACTTCCGGCTGTACACTGTCGATGACGATCGGAAATTCAATCGTCTGCACATTTCCGTCATTTTCCGCGGAAACTTTATAGACATAATTTCCGTCCGCAAGAGCTTCATTCCAGTAATCATACGGTGTCCAGCCTTCAAGAGCCATCGGCGTATAGTAAGCTTCTCCGTTGAGGAATGTCTTCTGCACATTTTTTTCCGTCTCTTCATAAACCTGTTCTCCGTCGCTGTCCTCTACAGAGAAAGTCAGTTTCTCCACATTCCGGAGCAGCGAGAGTACCGCCGTCACATTTTTCGACCGGTCGCCTCCCTGAATGGCTATTTTTTTCTCGTCATAATCATCTGCCCCTGCGATATAGATATTATGCCCGAGAATATATCCGCCTCCGTCGGAATTCCGGAACTGTCCCAGTTCAGTCTCATACATGGAAGCCGTCTCATCATCATATATATCAGAGTCAAAGACCGGAATATCCGACAGATCACCGTAATATCCCATAAACGGAGCGGAAAGTGCCGGCTCACCGTCCGTCACCGGAGTCAGAGTCAGGAATCCTTCCACATAGATTCCGTTCGGAAAGTCATCCTTCAGATTTTGTTTTCCTTTTTCCGTAAGCTCAATGCTGACAGGAATCTCTGTACTTCCGCCCG
Source organism: uncultured Clostridia bacterium (assembly GCA_944388495.1). Taxonomy (GTDB): domain Bacteria; phylum Bacillota; class Clostridia; order Peptostreptococcales; family Anaerovoracaceae; genus Alangreenwoodia. The sequence goes on from CALXIZ010000033.1 coordinate 4,338, forward strand.
CTGACACAGTGATATTTTCCGGCGCTGACACGCGCACTTCATCTTCGCCAAGAATTCTGGAAGACTGGGACATATAAACTTCGCCGTCTTCCGTGACGGTATCCTCCGTCAGAACAGTCACACTGACATCGTAGGATATATCCCCTTCCTTGTTCAACGAAACCGCCTGCATTTCAAAAGAATATTTCCCCGTCTCATCCGCACCGAGTTCCGCCTTCGGTCTTCCTCCGCTGCCGTCCAGAAGGTACGCTCCGCTCGTCACGGCGCGGTCAAGCTGCACCAGGCCGGCTCCCTGTTTTCTCGGAGAATAGAGATGATCGCCCGAATCCTTCAGAGGAACAGCTGTACTCATCATCAGCGCATTGGCGATTTCCGTTCTCTGTACGGCCGTCATCGACAATCCGCCGTCTTGTTCCATAAGATACTGATTCATCACGGCAGCGGCCCCCGCCATATGAGGAGAAGCCATCGACGTTCCGCTCATGTTGCCGTAAGTACCGCCCGGAAGCGTCGAGTAGATATCCCCGCCCGGCGCCGTAATCTCCGGCTTCAGTAAAAGATCAAGCGTTGTGCCCCAGGAGGAGAAATCGCTCATTTTTCCGCTCGAAGCATCTGTGAATTTGCCGATAAACTCACCGCTGACAGTTACTTCTTTTACTTCTTCCTTCCGCATCCGTTCTCCGTTTTCCCGGCTGATGAAGACAGAAGGAATCAGTCCTCCCGTCTGCATGCTCACCAGTTCACCGGAGGTATTGTCGCAGACAATCATGGCTACCGCGCCGTGTTCCGCAGCATGTGCCTCTTTTTGTGTAAAACTCAGCGGCTCTCCGTTTTCTTCGCCGCCCCGCTGAATCAGCGCGATCTTTCCGCTCACATCCTTTCCGGAGAAATCGGATGCCGCTCCGACTCCGCAGTCCACGTATTCCCATGTGCCATCCAGGGAGATCAACTGATCTTTCTCCGACTCCGCAGAGTCATTATACCGGATTTCAAGATCTCCCACTTTAAAGTAGACTGACGTGCTCACTGTGTTATTCATGCTGGCTACGGAAACGGCAGCTTCATACGTAGACGGAGAACCTACGATTCCGTTGTCCGGCTCGTCCGCCTTCGGCAGATCATTGCCTGCGATATTCTGATATGCAGAACTGTATTCGTTACCTGCCGCACAGTAAAGTCCGATTCCTGCCTCTTTCACACGCTGATAGACTTCCCTCATCGCTTTGTCGGAAGCTTCGGAAAATCCTGCCGGCGAACCCAGACTCATATTTATTGCGTCGGCCCCCAGCTTGACAGAATCATCGAGAGCCGCCAGGATATCACTGTCATAAGCTCCGCCCGTATCATCGCCGAAGACCTTCATGATAAACAGCTGTGCGTCCGGGGCCACTCCCGTAACGACTCCGCCGCTGTTTGCGCCGACGATTCCGGCTACATGTGTACCGTGAGACTCCACATCGGAGACATTGTAATCTGTGTCAGCGTAGTCGTAGGCAAACGGAACCTTTGTATTCTTATAAAGAACATCCACGCTCAGCTTACCGACAGTCAGCCTGTTGTTATCCAGCAGTTCCTCAATGTCATCCTTCGAATATTTCGGGCCGTTGACCTGTGCAGCAAACGCTTCGTGTTCAAGATCAAGCCCCGTGTCGAGAATCGCAACTGCCGTATTTTTTCCCGTATACTGCTCCGAATGTACGGTATCTCCTCCGATACCGGGAACACTTTCTGTCAGTTTCGTCCCGTTTTCCGGAGGATCGGTATACTCATGAAATCCTGAAACAAACGCATTCTTCACTCCGTCCATGCTGCGGATTCCGTCCAGATCTCCGTAAGCCGCCTCCACGCAGAAACCGTTCATGACGACGGAATATTCTCTTTCAATTTTGACGTCCATATTACTGCGGGTCAGCTCCCTGCGAAAAAGCTGCCGGTTTTCCGAAGCGGCACGCTGCAGTTCTTTTGCTCTGTCTGTCTCAAAAAATTCCGCAACGGAACTGCTGCCGGAAGCTGCCGAAACCGCATAGGATAAAAGAGGCTTTTCCTCCAGCTCCACAATAATCTTTACCCGTTCCTCCGGCGACATCCTGTCGCTTCTTCTGACGGAATCTTCGGCCGGAACAAACAGCGTATTTTTTTCCGGCGTTCCTGTCCCTGCAGGCTCTTCCGCCGCACAGGACGGCAGCTGCACCGCAGAAAACAGCAGACAGCAGGACAGTGTCAGAGCGGTAAAACGCCTGAAATGTGATATAGCCATCGTTTCTTTTTCTATCCTTTCCTGTTTATGCATCATTTTTATCGATGCTTTCCGATCTGTCGTTCCTCTGTTCATTTGGTTAGATTTGACTAACTTTAAGGCTCTTGAATGCTATCACAGATCCCCCGTCATTGTAAAGACATTTTTTCTCTTCGGTCCTGTGGAAAAAGGCGAATTTCCACTGAATTTCATGTGAATGATACCTGAAATTCATGGGATTCTCACACTTTTCTCCCCCCGTTTTCAGCTGATATTCTCTCTCAATAATGTAAATTTCCGTTGACAGTTTCCCCGCGGGCATGCAAGAATGAACTTGTTCATTTGGTAAAAGGCTGACGGAAAGGAAGACTGCCGTGTGCCCTTTTTTTCAGGGGTTAGTTAGTTAGTTTAAACTAATCCGCAGCAGTCTGTCTTCGTTATCACTCGTTCGTTTTGTCATGCTAAAGGAGGAATTTTCATGGCGAAATATGATGCGGCCGTCAGAATGCGGAAAATATGCCGCACCGCACTGGCCGGCCTGCTCTCCGTCACGCTGCTCTGCGCGGCAGAAGCGGCGGAATCTCATGCGTCGGAGCTGTCAGATACAGCCGCTGTCAGCGGATCTGTGACGGAAGGAGATTTTGAAGTAACTGCAAAGTCCGGAACTGTCAGAATTACCGGCTACACCGGAGACGGCGGAAAGATCACTCTTCCGCAGAGCGTCGAAATCCAGGGAGAAACCGTAACGGTTACAGGTATCCAGGCCAGCAGAGATGTCTTTCAGGAAAATAAAAAGATCACAAAAGTCACCATTCCGGACGGATATACGACGATCGACGGCGATTCTTTCAAAGGATGCACTTCTCTTACCGAAATTAACATTCCGGGTTCCGTGACATCTGTCAGCTATAATGCTTTTGAAGGATGTACCTCTCTTTCCTCCGTCCGTTTCGATACGACCACTACGGCGGACAAACTCTCGATCGGAATGAACGCATTTAAAAACTGCGCGCTCACATCCGTCGCGCTGCCGGAGCGTCTGAGCGATGTGCACGGAACATCTTTTGTCGGTAATGCCGCTCTTTCCACTCTGAAGGTCGAATCCGGTTCTTCCGCATTCGCATCGGAAGGAGGCAATATCTATCAGCTCAGCGGCGATTCCGCCTCTCTCGTCGTTTACGCACCCGGAAAGCGGGACGTGGAATTTTCCGTTCCGGAAACAGTGGCGGGAAAGCAGGTTACAGGCATCGGTCTGAGCGCATTCCGCTATCACCCGTATCTGGAGAAAATCACGCTTCCCGCCTGCGTAACGGATATTCAGTCATACGCTTTTAATGAAATGGCAGCGATCAGAGAAATCGTTTTCAGGACAACAGTTCCTCCGATTCTCGGTTCCGACGCCTGCACTGACATGGCACAGGGAAGTAAAATCATCGTCGAAAATCAGGAAGTGGCAGATGCTTTTGCCGTCGACAATCCGGAATCTCTGTGGCCTACGTATTATTATACCGAAGGAAGGACGACGGTGGAAATCGCCGGAACTTCCGGCAATCCCCAGGAACCGGAAAATCCGCGGCAGGTCAGCGCGTCACTGTCTCTGTCTGCGCATTCCGGACCGGAAAACGGCAATGCGGTATACGACATTTATCTCGACAGCGCGGAAAATGTCACCACCGTGCTTCTGAAACTTTCCTTTGACAGCGGAACAACAGACAAGGGCACCCTCACCTCTGCATTAAAGGATTTCAATATCACGCAGTCCGGCTGGTCAGAGGAAAACGGCAGGCTGACGCTCACCGCTTATCTCGGAAAGACAGGCGATGAACCGGGTTATACCTCGCAGGAAAAGACGCTTCTCGCTTCCGTTTCCGTCCCTGTAAAAGACAGCGCCTCCGGCAGCATTACGGCGACTCTGGAAAAAGCGGCCTGCGCCGGAATCATCACCACGGAGGAAAGCGCCCTGGACGGCACGGTCACCGTCACTTCACCATCCGAGGTTTCAGTAATCCTGGAAAACTGCGACGTCAACGGCGACGGAACGGTGACCATCGTCGACATCGCGGAAGCCCAGCGCTATTATCAAAAGACAGATAAAGATGCCGGCTGGGATTCCGTCAGACAGTGTGATGTCAACGGAGACGGTCAGATCGATGTAGAGGACTATATCTGTATTTTCCTCAAAATCGCCGGTATTTAAAAAATCAATCCCGGATATTCCGGATTTCACATCTGATTTTAATATCTGAAAAGGAACAAGTTTATGAATATGATTTGCATAAAAAAAAGCAGAGTTCTCTTCCTCACGCTTCTCGCAGCTGGGATTCTGTCTGCTCTGACTTTTTTCTGCTCCGATGACGTCTACGCCTCAAACGACGGGCTCATCGGTGCAAACATTCAGGACGGGCAGCTTCTCGGCTACTACGGGGAGGGCGGAGATATCGTCATCCCCAACACGGTAACCATCATCGGAGAAGAGGCTTTCAAGGATAATGACAATGTGACGAGTGTCACAATTCCCGGCAGTGTGCAGCAGATTTCCTACGCCGCTTTCAGCGGCTGCACCGAGCTGGAGGAAATCATTTTCTCCGATCCGGTTGACGGAGCTGATATGATCATCCGTCTCGATGCGTTTGTCAACTGCCCGAAGCTCACAAAAATAGAGATTCCGGCCACTGCTGTCTATGTAACAGCCAATGTTTTCAAGGACTGTACGAGTCTCAAAGAGATCCGGGTTCATGAAGATAATCCGTATTACTTCACAGATGAAAACGGCGTTCTCTTCGGACCATGGGTGGATTACGGCGAGCCGCAGTATGAGGACGAATATTACGCGCTGACAGCTTATCCGTGCGGACGCGCCGGCAGCTACACCGTTCCGGATGAAGTCGACGGAAAAAAGATTAACCAGGTGTGGGCCAGCGCATTCCGGACGGCAAAAGGACTGACTTCGATCTCTTTTGAAGAAGGAATTACGATTCTGGGCGGCAACGCCTTTGAAGAGACGGGACTGACAGACGTCGTCATCCCGGATACTGTCACGTCCATCGGCTCGTCCCTCTTTGAAAACTGCGAAAATCTGCAGGAAGTTACGCTGCCGGAAGGTATAACCTCCGTCCCGTTTGCCTGCTTCCAGGGCTGCGGCAGTCTGGCGAGAGTCAATCTTCCGGACAGTGTGACAAATTTTGAAACCTATGCCTTTAAAGACTGTACCTCTCTCACTTCGATGATTCTGCCGCCTCGTCTTTCGAGTCTTACGCTGGCATGCTTCGAAGGCTGCACAAATCTGCAGCGAGTCGTCATTCCTCCGAGCGTCATCAATTTTCCAAATGACGAATACGCGGGATATTACGACCCGTTTGACGATTCTCCGAGATCTCTTGTCATCTACGTGGAAAAGGGTTCCGCAGCGGAAAAGTGGGCGTACAACAATGTCAGTGACTGGGGATATACCTACGAGATCATCGATGATTTCTCCGATCTCAGCGGCATCGGCTGCGTAAACTATTATCTGATGGATATGAGCAATAAAGTGCGCCTCGAAGGCAGCTTTGAAATCGGAACCACGCTGAAAGTCACACCTCTCTTCAGCGGTGAGGAATATGATGCTTTCCGTGAAAAAGCCGGAGAAAGCGCGCTGCGCGCCTACCGCATAGAACTTTTTCCGAAAGACGCTGAAACAGAAGGAACACTCAGACTCGGTATCGGTCTGCCGACAGATTTTACAAAAGACGCAGAACTTTACTCCTGTAACAGCGGAATCGTCACAGAACTTGATTCTTCCTACAGTTCCAGAACAGTGTCCGCCGATATCTCCTCCACCGGCTGTTTCGCGCTGATCGACAATACAGTGACAGGTTCTGATGAAGAGGGAGATGCCACCGGCATCACTCTCAGCCGCACATCCGCCGAACTTTCCGAAGGACAGCAGATCCAGCTTTCCGCCACAGTTCAGCCGGATTCCGCGGCAGATAAATCCGTCATCTGGTCCAGCTCTGATGAAAAGGTGGCTGTTGTCAACAGCCGCGGTATCGTTTCTGCGGTATCCGCCGGCACAGCAGATATCACTGCCACCACTCACAACGGAATCAGCGCCGTATGCCATATTACGGTAACAGACAGCACGACGGAGCCGATCGATCCGCCTGCCGATGAGTCTATCAGAGCCGGCGCCGCGCTCTACGCAGACGGTACGTCGGCTTCCGGTCAGTCTGCCTTTTCTCTGTCCCTCAGAGAAGCTTCCAATATTGCCACTGTAGAAGTTTCTTTCAGAACTTCCACAGATGAGGTCACGATAACCGGCAAAAACGGATTCACTGTCATCGGGGAAATCCGCGGCGAATGGAACGACGGCTTCTATACCGGAACAGCAATCCTCGCCTATCTGAACGGCAGCAGAGACCTCTTCTCCACCACGGGAACGCAGGTCATCGCGCAGATTCTCACCGAAGAAGAAAGTGCTGTCCTGAAAATCACCGGCCTGACGATTGCCGGCTGGAATGAATCGGAAGAAGTCGCTTTCGGCACGGTGGACGGAATCTCTCCGGACGAGGCGACATCCACAGCCGGAGCGGATTACGATGTCAACGGCGACGGTTCCGTCGATCAGCTCGATCTCACCGAAGCGGTAAAATATTATCGCGCAGATTCCGGTGATGACAACTGGCAGGATGCGTCCCGCTGCGACTTTGTCGCGGACGGCGTCATCTCCGTCGACGATTTCGTCGAAATCTGGCTGCACTATACTTCCAAATAGAGAAAAGAACGATAGAACTGAAAGAAATATCGGCCGGAGCCCGCGTTGCGGTGCTCCGGTTCAGGGAGAAATTATGCACAAGCACTTAAAAAGAACGATACTCACACTGTTTTCCGCGTGTCTGCTTATGGCAGGATTCTGTACAGCTTCCTTCGCATCAGTCATCTCGCCGTCTGAAACATCCGTCACACTGCCGAAAGGGACAAATATCTTTTCCTTCGATGTTATCCTGGATGCGGATTCCGACTTTGCAGGCGCGGAATTCGGTCTTCAGCCTTCTTCTTCCGATGTAGAATTCGAAAAGATCACTTTTTCACAGGAGCTTTCCGGCGAATCTCAGGTGAAGACCGTAAAAGACGGTATTTTGTACTTCGGATTTTTCGCGTCGGAAAATAAATACGCGGCCGGAAAACATACGGTGGCTACCGTGACATACCGCTACAGCGGGACGGCTGACAGATCAGTCCGCCTTGCTGAATCGAAAATCGTCACTGTCAGCGAAGCAGGACAGACCTCCGGCGATACCACAACGCCGTCTTTTACCGTAACGGTCACACGGTCTGACGATACCGGCAATCCGGGCGGCGGCTCCGGAGGTTCCGGCAGCAGCGGCGGAGGCGGCGGAATCGACGGCAGCGGCTCCGATGAAAAACACAGTATTACCGTCAGCAGCCCGCAGAATGGAATGGTTACTGTCAGTCCCGAAAGCGCATCTGAAGGTGAAACCGTCACCATCACCACATCTGCAGAGGAAGGATATGAGACAGACGGCATAACAGTGATCGGCGAAGACGGAGAGAAAATCGCCGTCACGGGCTCCGGAACGGAATATACTTTTGTCATGCCGTCTTCCGACGTGACAGTCAGCGCTGTATTCCGCCCGTCTTCCGGCGGTGCCGGGCATCCTTTCACGGATGTGGCCTCTGACGCGTGGTACGCCGACGCCGTGACGTATGCCTATGAAAACGGCCTGATGAACGGAACGTCCGAAACGTCCTTCAGTCCGGCTCTCACCACCACCCGCGGCATGATCGTGACAATGTTGTACCGTCTGGAGGGAGAACCTGCCGCACAGCCTGCCGGATTCACTGACGTGTCTGTCGATAAATACTACGCTTCTGCCATCGACTGGGCAGAAGAAAACGATATCGTAAACGGCTACGGAAACGGCTGCTTCGGTCCGGAAGACCCCATCACCAGAGAACAGATGGCAGCTATTCTTTACCGTTATGCATTCTTCAAAGAATGCGACGTGTCCGCCTCCTCGGCACTGAACGGCTACGCCGACGCGGACCAGATCAGCGACTACGCACTGCCTGCACTGCAGTGGGCTCATGCGGAAAGCCTCGTTAACGGTGTCAGCGACACTTCGCTAAACCCGAAAGGTGATGCTACCCGCGCGGAAATTGCCGCAATCATGACGCGTTTTTGCGAAAATATTCTGAGATAAACATACCGCGGCAGGTCGGCCGCAGCGTAAAAAAAGATGGCCCATACGGTCATCTTTTTTTAGATGTATAGTTTTATTACAGCATAATTAAGAAACGACACTCCTGTCTCTCAGGTCTATCCTGATACTGCTGATATCCGATTCTCCCTTGCTGCAGAAATAACGGAGGCCTCCCAGCTCTTTAATGACAGGGTCCTCCTCCAGTCCGCTGAAGGCCGGATAAGACAGCGTGCTGCCCGTCATCGTCTGATATCCGCCGCTGTCCCAGGCATCCTCATGCTGTACCGCGATTTTCGCTGAATTTACCGTCGCTCTTCTGAGCGTATGGTCGCTCGTCACCTTCTGAATGACAAAGTTTTCATCAAAATAAAACCTCCGGAAAAAGACTGCACCGTCGTCACCGCTCGTATATGATTTCGACGTAACATATCTCATGTCCGTCAGATAAAGCGAATCTCCGTCGAAAAGTTCGTCATTTTCCTGGGCAAAAGAGATATTTCCGGAAGTTCCGGAAAAGCGCACACCGTCACAGGTGATATAATGCTCAAGATAATCGTACAGCGAAACTTCCGGATCGATCACCTGCACGCTGACATGTACTTCTGTCGTATTGCCGGAGCTGTCACTGCAGACGACCGTCGCTTCATTCGCGCCCTCCATACTGAAAATCACGTTTTCCACCTTCACATTTTCATCGGATGCCGCCAGATCTCCGTCGCAGTTATCCTTCAGGGAAATGTTTCCGATGAGAGACTCTTCGTCATCCAGAAAAGCATAGACATCTCCCGAACTGTTTTTATTGAGGAATGTGATTTCCGGACCTGTCTGATCTGTGACTCTGATATCAAACCGCTTCGTATGTTCCTCACCGTTTTTCAGATAAACGAATTCCGCATAATATGTCCCGAGCTTATTGACATCGATATTTGTGTCGGCGACTTTACAGGTATATTCGGATTCCACACGATCGAGAAGCGCCGCCTCCAAACTCTCAGCCTGTCCTCCGACAGTCGCTTCCGCCCGTTCAGAGTCCTGATCGGCCTGATCCTCTTCCCCGTATTCCATGCCGTAACCGTAAGGAATTGTATCATCTGTCAGTTTTATATCCTGAAAAGGCAGGCCCGGCAGTCCGTTTGCCGCGAGCAGCAGGATTGCGTACAACACCAGAGAGACACCGGAAATTACAATACCGGCGACGGAAAATCCCCTTCGGAAAGGCTTTTTTTTCGCCAGAATCAATGCGATCACGCCCAGAGCGATGGCAGCGATATCGAGAAAGATACCGATAATGAGAAAAGCCGTCAGAAAGCCGATAACAGACAAAACAAAAGCAGCAATGCCGAGTCCCGGATTCACTTTTATCTGCGCCGTTTCCCCGGTATATGCGACTGATCCGCCGCTTCCGCTGCAGCCGGAAGATCCGGCTGCCTCGCCATATTCTGCAGGAGGAGCGATCTGATTTCCGCATCTTTCACAGAAGACGGCATCATCAGGCAACTGTGCTCCGCACTTTGAACAGTATTTCATCGTCACATCTTCCTTTCTCGTCCCGGCCGCAGAAAACCGCTCCGGGATGAAAACGATATTCTACCCCTCATGACCACCCGGCAGATTTACCGCCTCCTATATTATGATTTCAGAGTCAGACTCCTGTCAATCATATCAGGAACAGAACAGAGGAAAATTCTTTCCTTTGCCCTTCATTATGTATGATTTTTATTTTATTCCGTTTTTTTCAGCTGTCTGATCATTTTTCCATATTTTATCTGATCCTCCAGGGACAGCTTCAGCGCATTCATCGCCTCTTCTTCGGAAAACTGCTGTGTTTCCATCAGAGTACGGATTGCAGAAAAAATACCCTGCTCAAGTCCCTGTTTAATGCCTCTGGCAAGAGCTCTGTCTTCGATTCCCTGTCCGAGATTTCCCATATATCTCACCTCCTGACTCAATTCTCTGCTCATCGGAATTCCAAACTCTTTCTCCGGAATTTTTATCTTAACTTCCGGATCTATACAGGAAGACAAAAGAATATTCAAAAGCTTCAGCAGAGCTCTCTGAGGAATTGCTCTTTCCGCAGGCCCGGTCTCTTCCGGCAGACAGACGGCGGCAATTCTTCCGGATACATGTCGGTGTTCTGCCGTGTTTCGATATCTGATATCTGACTCTTCTTATCCGGGAAGGTATCTTTTGCGGATTGTGCTGCCATTTTGCCCTGAGAACTGAAATTCCTGACGGAATTTTCCTCTTCCCTGTCCGGAAAAAGCGGCGCCGATCTTTTTTCTCTTTTTCAGCATAACATATCAGATCTGAAGTGTCATTGGACTGTCAGTCGAATCCCGAATCCTGCGGAGAAATCCGACAGCTGATTTTCGGACCATCGGAAATCCTGCATAAAACAAAAGTGCAGACAAAAAATCAGAAATTTTGCTCCTCATATGCCGCGATATGCCGTGCTGCCCGGTGCGGCGTTCTGTTATTTTATTATATTTGATATATAAAACAAAAAGATATTTACTTTAAATATTATGAACAGGAAGAATAATATATTATATATTAAAAATTTCAGAGATCTCTTTATAGTGAGATAATATGGAAATACCTTCAATAATTCTGCCCTTATCCGTTTGCATCGGATTTTCTCTCTTTAAGATTCTGCCGGCTTTTAAGCCGATCCCTGACCATTCATGATACCGGAAGAGCTGTTTGAAAAATAAATAGAGATGCCGATATGATTTCAGGGCATAGCGCAGGTTCTTTCACTCCATGCCCTGAAATTTAAACACTTCAGGCACTTTTCAGCTGATATCCGTTAAAATCTTCAAAATCGATCTGTTCCGCTGCCTGCAATGCTTCGGAAAAGGTATTATATTTTTTCGCACAGATTTCATTTACGGCGCGGATTCTCTTCAGAATATTCTCTTCCTCCGCCGACAGTTTTCCCACTTTGCTTTTCTCCTCCGCGTCGCGGATTATGCCTTCATCTGCGACAGTTTCCGGTTCCCCTTTGATTCCTTCGATCTGACACACCTTCCAGATACCGTCCTCCCGCACCAGCGTGACGTCCAGAGGCGTCTTATTATAATCACAGGATATCTGATACTTTCCGTCCGATTCCGTGATCCGGAGATTCCAGCCGGTCAGCTCGCCCCGAAGCTTCATCTGATTCCGGCCCGGGCTGTAAAAAAGAAAAGGCGTATGCACATCCGCCACACCGGATTTTACGATATAGTCTACCGTCGATTTATATGTTCTCGTCAGATAGTCCTGATTCAGCCATTTATAATACTCCCGTGCTGAAAATTCTTCCGCATAGCATCGGTCCGCCTTTTCGTCAAATTCCCGGATTTCCTTCCGGATCTCTTTTTCTGACAGAGATGCAGTCGTTCCGTCCTCAGAGACAAACTGCCCCAGACCCGCAATCACCTCATAGGCCCCGCTCACCGCCCGGCGCGCCTGCGCGCGTTCATCCGGGAAAGGCAGAAAATACAGCAGGAAAGCTGCGGCCAGAACCAATATTATCAAAAAAACGATCCATATCCGCATTCTTTTTCCCGATAAACTGCGTTTCTTTTCCTGCATCATCTATCCCCTCTGTCTGATCGAATCTCTGCTCCTCGTTTTCTGTCTGTATCCGTACCCCAAGCTTTGAAAACACAGATCAGATAACCGCATTCTCCATCAATGTCTCAGCATTCTGAAAAAGCTGCGCCGTCTGCGCTCTGGTGAGAATGCCGGACGGACGGAAGAATCCGCCGTCTCCCTGCATCAGCTCCCGCTGTGTACACCATAAGACAGCGTCCTCTGCCGATGTATCGATCTGAGAGGCATCCTGATAGTATGAAGAAAGCTGACCAAATGCGCTGCTCTGTGCTCCCGTATCCAGACGGCCCGTCAGCTCTGCGTAACGGTACATCAGCTCCGCCGTCCGCTCTCTCGTCACCGGTTCGGATGCCGAAGAAAGATCCGATTCATCGATGAGCCCGACAGCGCAGGCCCAGTTCATGGCATCGTCATACCATGCTCCGGCATCCGGTCCGCTGTATTTTCCTTTTTCATAACCTTCCGTATTATTGGCGAGCGCCTGCAGAAACATAGCCACTGTCATCTGCTTTCCGGGAGCAAACGTCCCGTCTCCCATACCGTTAAAAATTCCCCTGTGTCCGACATACTGACAGGCATCATAATACCAGGCTTCCGGGGACACATCGGAAAACAGCGGCTCCGTCAGCACAGGTTCCTCGCTGCCGCTTTCCGGATCCGGAAGAATGACGGAAATATCGTCAGTATATCCGTAAGATGCCTCATATAACTGTTTTATGAAATTTCCCTCATGGTCAAACTGCGTCCGAAGTCCTATATTTACTTCATCGACAGCATCAGCGCCGGATTCATTTCCGGTATCTTTGCGAGACAGTTCCATGTGAAGAAAATAATCCACGTTGAAGATACCGTCCTCTTCCTCTGTCACCGTGATCCCGTCCAGACTGATCTTTGAAATGTCATAATATTTCTCATATGCATCCGTCACCGGACGGATCGCTTCATACAGATCCTCCTCATCGCATCCGATCTGTCCGAGAGAGATCTGTTCCGCAGATCCTGTGTTTTGTAAATCACTTTCTTCCGCCATGACCGGTACTGTCATGGAAAGGATCAGAATCAGAACACATAATAACGTAATCTTTCGTTTCATTTTTTCATCTCCGTTCTTACTTACAGCATCCGAAAGACCGTCCGGACAAATATGATATTTCTTTCAGAATCTGCAGTCTTAATTTATAGTTTACGACTACAGATTAATTTACATTCAGGAAATGGTCAAGTAAAAATTATAAGTATTCTGTATATTTCTGTATTTTTTCCTTTTCGTCCTGCCTCAGACATACAGTTCTTCTTTCGGAATCAGATACGGGGTACCCTGCAGACCGCCCCACGGATCCGTATCCAGCAGGATCAGAGAGCCCTCTGCCGTACCGATAAAACCGTGAACACAGTCCTCATGTCCCTCCGGCAGCTGCACGCGGCGACATTTCTGCTCCTTTGTATCAAACAGAAAGATGCTGTTTCCCCGCTCCTTCCGATCGCCGAAGCAGATCACTGTATTCTCCCGTCCGCCCGGCACAGGGATATAAGAAAACATTTCACCTTCCGCTTCCACCAGCTCGGCTGCCGTTACCGGACCGCCGTCCGATTCCCGGCTGAGCCGGATTCTATTCTGTGGCTTTTCAGGGTAAAAAAGATCCAGGATATAATATCCCGCCGCATACCCGAAATCTGTCACATCGGGAAGGTTTTCTCCTTCAGAATCTTCTTTTCCGGAAAGTTCCGGACCGATCACCTGTTCCCGTTTTATCCGCTGTCCTTCTGCGCGGAAACTGTCGATAAAGATACTCTTCTTTCCGTCTTTATATTCACAGATGCACAGAGCGATATCCTGATCTTTTGCGGCTGCGGAAAGGATACTCCTCCCATCATTCCAGCTTCCGCGCGTATCTGCAAGAGTAACCGCCTCTCCGTCTTCCGCATCGATAACTTCTGCTATATAATTCCATTCTTTTTCCGACATTCTGTCCACGCGGAACAGAATCAGTCTGCTGCCGTCAGCAGCCGAAGAAATCTCTGCCTGCCCGCTGATTCCCTGCCAGCGATACAGAACCTCTGTTTCACCGGACAGAAGATCGACCTGCAAAATACTGTTTTCCCGGATCCCCGGTTCCTGCGATATGATATACAGATTCTGTCCGATTACGCACGCCGATTCTTCCGATTTATACCGGTATATCAGTCCCGGCAGATCTGCAACAGGCGTACTCTCCCCTGTGCTGCGGTCATACCGGTGCAGAACCGTGCCTGAAAACTGTGTTTCATTCGCCCGCTCGCCCGTCAGATACAGAATAGATTCCTCCTCCCCGCAGCAGATACTCGCATCCTCCGGTATATCCAGCCTCTGCAGAGATTCCGGCAAAAGCTCCGCTTCTTCGCAGACGACCGTGCCCGGATTGTCTTCTCCGCCCCGCCAGAAACCGTGCTCGGGTTCAAACAGACTGCAGGCACAGAATGTAAAGATCAGCAGGAAAGACAAGATTCCTGCCGGAATTGTTTTTCTCATTTTTGCTCCCTTTCTCAGGTTTCCGGCTTTCGAAGGCCTCTTAACTTCACTTTAATTTAAACAGATTATTAGCTGTGAACCAGATAGAACAGGCAAAGCCTATACCAATCTGCCGTCTTCAATACAGATAAGCCGGTCACACAGATCTGCAATGCTGCTATCGTGTGTAACTATCAGAATCGTCTTTCCTTCTTCCCTCAATCCCGAAAAAACTTCCATAATATCCATAGATGTTTTTGAATCCAGAGCACCTGTCGGCTCGTCCGCCAGAATGATATCGGCTCCGGTAACGAGAGCACGGGCGATAGCGATGCGCTGTTTCTGTCCCCCGGACAGTTCCGATGGCAAGCGCTTTTTTCTGTCGGAAATTCCCATCTGCTCCAGGCAAGCCTGAATCCTGCCGTTCCATTCTTTTTTCGGAATATCGGAATACATCAAAGGTACCCGAATATTCTGCTCCGCTGTGTAACGATCAATCAAAGCAAAATCCTGCAGTACGAATCCCAGATTTTGATTTCTCATTCGTGCCAGTTCCTTTTCCCGGCATTCTCCCGTCCTGATTCCGTTCAGAAAATATTCCCCGGAATCCGGCACATCGATCAGGCCGAGAATGTTCAATAGCGTCGTCTTTCCCGATCCGGATGTGCCGATGATAGCCACCATCTCGCCTTTTTTAACATTTAATGTAACATCTCTCAGAGCTTCTACCTGAAATCCTTTCCCTTTATACCTCCTGTATATTTTTTCAGTTCGGATCGCATACATATAATGTACCTCTCTATTCTATTTATCAGCTTATCAGCCTTTTTATTATTCCTATCTGCTGCCGTTCTTTCTCAAAACATCAGCGATTTCCTGAGTCCGAAAAAGATACAGCGGATATGCAGAGACAGAGACACCGTAGAGAATACTGAACAACAGCACACACAGGAACACACTTCCGGCTCCGAAAATACAGAAGACAGCGAAATCAGACAGCAGCAGAATGACACCAAGCTGCATGGCGATCCGAAGCATGATATCCCGGATACCCGCTCCGGACAGTAAATGAACAGCAAACTCTTTCATTCTCTTCCGTACGAAGCGCACCATATAAGATACCATTCCTGTTGTGGCAAAAGTCAGAAGCAGGAGCATCACACATCCCATGGTTAGTGCTTCATTTTTCAGATCACTGACATCGTTTCTTACCTGGTCGGTAAGCTGTTTATATTCAAAAGGCATCAGCTGCCGCTTCCGGAATTCCCGGACTAACTCGCCCATAAGATCCTCTCTGTCGGTAATAAGATAAGTACTCGTCAACTCTGTGACATATCCGATTCCTCCGCCCTGCCGGTCATTTCCCAGAGGGACAATCATCCATCGGTCCAGTGCCCTCGCCCGTTCCGATTCAAAGGGAGCCGCATAAATACTGCCTTTTTTCAGGAACCCTATCACACGATACTGTTTACTGCCCGAATCCGTGAAAATTTCATTTTCCCGGTAATATTTCCGGTAACTGTCGCCCAACAAAACCGGCATTATATCATCATCGGCATACTGGCGGAATATCTCCTGTACTCGCTCTTTTTTGATACTCATCTGCAGAGGAAAAGCATCAAAAAATCCCTCCGTCACGCGAAGTGTCCGAAATGCTGCTGTGCCATACCTGATATCTGCCGCAAGCTTCTCTGCTTCCGTATCTTTGTCATAAAGAAACGTTTTCATGGAAGCATCCGCCGTAAACGTTTCGGTATCTTCCATATCGTCGATATATTGGTAAATCGCCTCAAAATCCGCAATTTTCCTGTCATCATTTGTCACTTCCTGAATTTGACCGGCCTCTGCAATACAGCTGATATGCCAGACATTTCCCAGACTCTGCAGGTGCTCAAAAGCTCCTATCGTTCTCATTCCTGTCTGCGCCAGTGAAACCATGTAGCCGGTCAGCAGAAGAGCCAGCAGAACCTAAATCAGACCGAGCAGAAAATTCCATCGATTCTGCCATGCATCTTCAAAAAACAGAAATCCCTGCGTGCGGATCCTTCTCCTATTATTTTTGTCATTCATGCTGTTTCCTCCGCGATTTCCTGCTTCCGGAACTGACGGACGGCGAGAAAAGCTGTCGCCGTGCAGAAAAGGATGACGGCGGCAAAACTCAGAAAGATATGAAACCACTGAAGGTGAAGTCCGAACATCATCTGAACGGATTCGGCTGCCGCTGTATGCATACCTGCTTCCAGAATACATCCGGCAAGAGCAGTGCCTGCAGCAAAGGAAATCAGAATCAGCGCCAGAAGATTTTTCCATATCCAGAAAACGATCGTTCCCGCCGACGCTCCGCAGAGTCTTCTGACCGCAATCTCTTTTCTCCTGACCTGTAACCAGTTTCCGACTTCCGATATAGAATTGAGAAGAATCAGTGCCGCAATCAGCAGCAGTAACAGAAACATTGCACCGAAATTACTCCCCGAAACAGAAAATTTTCCTGCCTCTTCTGTATCGACAGGAGCGCCATCAATATACCAGCCGCCCGACCGGTTGCTGATTTCCTGCCGGATCGCCGTAAAATCGCTTTCTGTAT
The DNA here is from genome assembly GCA_944388495.1 of uncultured Clostridia bacterium. GTDB lineage: Bacteria > Bacillota > Clostridia > Peptostreptococcales > Anaerovoracaceae > Alangreenwoodia. Next base: position 21,449 of record CALXIZ010000033.1, read on the forward strand.
TGCTTCCTGCATCGAAAAGAAACGAGGAAAAAATCGAGGTATCCAGCGATTCCGCCGCCAGATTCAAAAAACAGTCCGCTGTTCTGCCTCCAAAGGAATCCTCATCCTCATAAACGCCAATAACCTCAAACAGGGTGCCTCCGTAGTTCCACCAAAGTTTTCCGTTCTGCCTGGTACATTCCGCTGCCGTCGCTTTATTTACCAGTGCAACATCTCTCCTGTTCTCAAAATCACCAATCTGAAACAGTCTTCCTTCTTTCAGTTCCATCGAAAATAAAGATGGATCTGTATAATATACAGCAAAAGCCGGGATACCGGTAAAATCCGCTGCAAGAAGAAAATTATCACTGTGCCGCTTCATCGTATTGAGCAACACGCCCCGCAGATCCGGATTCTCTTCAGCAGAAGTAACAAAACCCATTATGTAATCAGGTGACAGCTGTTCAAATGCCTTACTGTCATGCAGATGTTTCATATAAGCCATGCTGCCCAGATTGAGCAGCATGGCTGTAAGAGTATAGATTATGATTAAAAGCTTAGTTCTATAAAACAGATGTCTCATATATGATATTTCTTTCAGAATCTGCAGTCTTAATTTATAGTTTACGACTACAGATTAATTTATATTCAGGAAATGGTCAAGTAAAAATTATAAGTATTCTGTATATTTCTTCATTTTTTGCTCACTCTTGACAATTTTGATTTATTAGTATAGACTTACTATGATACCCTGCGAGTCAAGCTCGCAGAGCGCAGATGAGCAGTCGGTATCATGTACGCGACGACCTCTTAGCGAACGCAAGTCTGTCTGAACAGACGCAGCGGGAGCTTAGAGGCTCACCGCGAACTATGATACTCCGCGAGTCAATGAAGCCCTAACCCGATTTCCGCAGAAAATCGCGGTAGGTCTTACTCAAGAAATTCCGAAATCTCTGATTTCGTGAATTTTACTGAGTCGCAGAGCGCAGACGAGCGGAATGAAAAATATCGTTTTACATATGTCCGAAAGGAGGTATTTCGTTTCTTCTGATCTGCGACGGAAAGTCCGGGCCGGATCACATCGAATAACTTAATATGAAAAGAATACTTATAAATCTGCTCTCTTATGAGCCGGTTGCGCGGATTCTGGAGACTGCAGAGGGTATATTCGGGCGGATTCTGGCTGCAGGTATCGCCATGAGTTTTCTGATCGGAGTGATTCTCCTTCTGAGATTTCTGCTCAGAAACTACCGGCGCTCCTATTCCTACTATCTGTGGAGCATTCTCGGTATGCTGTGCGTTCTTGTCGTCATCCCCGGTTCCGTTTTTCACTCGGCAGGAAATCTGATTCGCAGTCTGACAGGAGAGTTTTCTTCCGGCAGCATACCTATGCAGATCGGAAAGTGGAATCAGTCTGTCTCTCGCTTCTTTACTCCTGCTCACACCTCCGGAATATCGGTAACCCCATCCGTCTCTTCGGAGAGCGGAACGCTCATGACCGCCGCTTCCGGGCAGACAGCAGATATCATACCGGATACGCCCGCCGTTCCGTCTGCTGACACGGTCTCTTATGCAGAGCTTCTGCCGGCTCTGATTACGCTGATATGGCTGACAGGCATTATGATCCTGACCATTCTGTCTGTCCTCTCCTATTGCAGAGTAAACCGCAGCATCCGCTTTGCGACAAAGACAGATGAGCCCGATGTCTGGGAATCGGATCAGATACCGGATCCTTTCGTCAAAGGACTGTTCCGCGCCAGGATCTATCTTCCTGTTTCGACAAATCCCGGACACCTGCAATATATTCTCCTGCATGAGAGATATCACATATACCGCAGAGACAATTTTGTTCTGCTCTTCGCACAGATCATTGTCATACTTTTCTGGTTTCATCCGCTGATCTGGCTCGCACGTGAACTGATGAGGAAGGATATGGAAATCAGCTGCGATGAAGAAGCGGTCGCGGGACTTCCCAGAGAATATATCAACGACTACTCAGCAGCTCTTCTCGTCTGCGGCACGGACAGACGCACCACTCCCATGGCACATATGGGAAGCAAAAAATCCCTTCTCTCCTGCAGGATCGAAGAAGTTCTGGTGAAAAAAAAGACATCTCTTTTCCTTTTCATGACTGCTGTTTCTTTAGGTCTGGCTGCTGTCATACTATGTCTTCCGCTCGTCAGCGGCAGCGGTGACGTATCTGCTGTCAGTTCAGAAGCTATGCCGGATGCTGTGACTGCATCGGAAAAAAAGGATGCGGCTGACACATCGGACAGACAGGATAAAAAAGCCGAAAACGACATGTCGGGCGATAAGACAGATCAGACAGATACAACAGATCATACGATCGATCCGAAATATCAGACTGTGCTGGAAAAGCATCTCTCCTTTGCCAAAGATCTCGGCGCTTCCGTCAGCGCCGTCGTCACAGACGGCGACGGCCGGATACTGGCACAGACAGGCGATACAGAGATGAGAGCATTTCCCGGATCCTCTCTCGATCTGATCACGGCTGCCGCCCTCCGTCAGAGCCTTCCGCAACAGCTGTCTTCTGTCAACATTTTTGATCATTATCTGAACTGGCTGACAGGGGTCACCAATAACCTGTCTGATATTGAAGAAATCTACCTGCAGGCGGACTTCAAAAAAGCCGAGTCCTTTCTTCGCGAAGCGGGAGCAGGCGATCTCACTTTTGACAGCGCACGTCAGTTTTACGACTACAGCACAGGGCAGGGACAGGAAGCGAGACAATATACCGCTTCAGAGCTGAACGAAATGTGCCGCCGCATCTTTGAGGGCGAAACCTCTCTGAAAGGCGCCGATCTGGAGGAACTCCGGCAGCAGTCCGAAGAATATTTACTCCGGATTGTCGCAGTCCTAAAGGATAATGTTTTTCAGCATATAGATATATCTCCTTACGATCCGGATGTCGGGCTGGCGGGAGCTGTCGGAACAGATATGACAGAGATTACAGAAGCGATCGACAGACGGCTGTCCTACGAAGAAAGTCACCCGCTGTACAGCTATGCCTTTTTCTCCGGTTTCGTATCCATATCGGGACAGAATATCTATGTGACCGCCATTGCAAAAGATGATGATACAAATTCTTTATTTAATCATGTGACACATGATAGTGACATGGCAGTATTTAATCAAGAAGTGGCCTTTGCCGTTAATCAGATGTTTTCAGAATTACAGGGAGAAAATTAAAATGAACAGACACAGAATATTCCGTTCGATATTAGTTATCACACTTTTTCTTACCATGACTGCATTCTGTTTTGCAGATGCAGATCATGAGACAGACAACCGGAACACATCTCAGACGACAAATCTGATCAGCATGAAATCCAATGGTGTCCCCGGCTATTGCAACGCAGACGGCGTGAAGTTTAAAGCCTCTCCGGGTGCAGGCGGCACCACGCTGGGGCTTTGTTATAAGAACGAAACTCTTTATAGACATCCAAGTCCTGCCGGCACACCGTCATCCTGGATATACGTCTACCGGCCGAAAACAGGTCAGTATGGTTATATTTCTGCACAATATTTCTCTTTAAGTATAACGCCAAATTCTATATAAAATTATTGACATTTTCTTAATCCGTTCAGGCGCTGTGAGTCACAGCGCCTGAATGTCTTTTCCGTATATCATATTACTCTCTCCGCCATTTTCCCTATTTCTGACGGTATTTCTCGATGAGCGCCTCCAGTTCTCCTGCTTCCTCTTCTGAAATCTTTT
>CALXIZ010000034.1 GCA_944388495.1 uncultured Clostridia bacterium
TTCTGTGATACCGTAGGTTTCATAGAATCTGTCCACACTCTGCAGGACGCGGTCAGTGCGCACTCTGGAGGAACTGTGGACGTCGAGGTAAGACATCATCTGCAGATATTCTCTCGAAGAGGTGGACATCCAGAGATTCGCATAGGATTCGAACATCCTGCTGAAATCGAAGTCCGGCGTCTGTTCTCCGATCGCTGTGATGCACTGTATCGCGCCGAGATCGGCGATATTTTCCGTCAGCGTCAGCGTGCCGTCTGTCACGATGCCCGGCGCGGCTTCCGCGCCGTCAAAGTAGTCGACGACGTCCTGGCACAGACTTTCGAAAGTCTGTCTGTCTTCCTGTGTCCACCAGTCTGCGGCGTTTCCGTTTTCATCGTACTGGGAACCGCTGGAATCAAAGGCATGCGTGATTTCATGTGCGATAGTAAATCCGGTAGCACCCAGATTTGTCTCATAGGAGGCATCCGGATCGTAGATCGGAGCCTGCAGGAAGGCGATCGGGAAATTTATGGAATTATAGCTCGGAGAATAAAAGGCGTTGACCGTCTGCGGGGTGGCTATCCACTGCTCTTTGTCTACAGGACTGCCGGCCAGCTCCGCCGTATATTTCAGGTTTGCTTTCCGGATCTCAATGACATTCTGGTAGTAGCTTCCGCCTTCGGAAGCGCTCTTCAGCTCGGCGGTATCCAGAGGACAGGTGACCTGGCTGTAATCCGGAGCTCCCACGTTGATGTGCATGGTGTCGAGCTTTTGTAGTGCTTTCTGCTTCGTCGTCTCGCTCATCCAGTCGAGTCCGGTGATTCTCGTCCGGTAGACGTCGATTACGTCGTGAACCATTTCTGTCACATCGGAGACGATTTCATCGGAGCAGTATTTTTCGGCGTAGACCTGTCCCACATAGTCCGGAAGCAGCGTCGACACCATGGATGTGGCTTCTTCCTGCAGCGTGGCAGAACCCTGTGTTCCCATCGACTCTTGATTATAGAGAATTTTCGCATTTCTGAAATCCTCACTCAGAAGATCCGCGCAGGTTCCGATCAGAGAGAGTTTCAGAAAATTTTTGATGTTATCCAGGTTTTCGTCTGTGAGCATCTGTGCGACCTGTGTCGTCTGTCCGACATCCGGCACGAGGATTCTGCTGCTGTCCGAAAGTCCTGTCTGTTCGAAGATCGACTGCAGATCGACAGCGGAAAAGATCGCTTTCAGCTGATCGAGAGTATAGATATTGTATGTTTTCGAAAGATCATACTGATCGGCGATCGGAAGAGATGCGTCCGAAATCTGTTTTTCGAAGTCGAAAAAGGCCTGCGCGTGTTTTGCGGCAGTTTCTTCCTCTTCGCCGCAGAGCGTCAGCAGCGTGGCGGCATATTTCAGATAAGCGTCTTTCTGCTGTTCCGCCTGACCGTTATAGGCTTCCTTCGCTAAAGAAGCGGAAGCGGGTACAAAGACAGTCATGTAAGTGCTGCTGTCCTGAGGATCGATGCTGAGACTGAAATTTGCCAGCATAGAAAGCGCCGATGCGGAATCCTCAAGCAGCATGACATCGTCCAGCTCGGAGATACTGCTGATATTTTCTATCTTTTCCAGATCGTCTGCGATCGGTGTGATGCCTGCGGCATTGCGCGCGTCCATATCCGTAATGTTGCTGTACAGAGTCCGGATCTTATCCTGTGCGGATCCGTCCTGCGGATCGGAAACGGAAGCTTCTCTGATCAGATCCGCGATCTGCGCGGTTGTCTGATCCTCGATATTGGAAATCGTTCCGGCGGTACTGCTGCCGGGCGGAATTTCGAGAGTATCCAGCGCATCTTTGTTCACCGTAAAATAGAAACTGTCGTTTTTATTGGAAGCGTAGACCGCCCAGGTACGGCTGATGAAGGTTTTCATCTGTTCTTTCGTCACCGGATCGTTCGGTGAAAAGACGCCCGGAGCCGTTCCCGCTACGATGCCCGCGTCAAAGACCTGAGCCAGTTCGGCTTCAGCCCACTGCGGAATATCGGTGAATTCCTCTTTCGGGATGGCTGTGCGGAGACTGTTTCCCTTCAGCTCCGGAAAACCACCGAAAGCGCGGGCGAGCATGATCAGCGCCTGCGCGCGCGTGACGGTATCTTCCTCGTGAAGATTGCCGTCTCCGTAGCCGCGGATGATGTCGCTCTTCTGAACGTCCGGGTTATAGTCGTCGGCTGCGGAAAGCAGCATCTGCACGACCTCGCCGCGGGTGGCGTAATCATCTGTTTCCGCCGCAGAACCGCTGAGCGGAAGAGCCGTGACGGCGACGAGAAATACGAGGACCGGGATGAGGATTTTCTTCATCCTGTTTTTTTTCATACTGTTTTCTCTCCTTTCTGGCAGGACGCATCTGTCTCTCTGTTCGTCTGCCGGCCTGCGGCGACAGACGGGAAATGTGCGTCCGGAAAATATATATTTCCATTATAATATAAATCATATTGTGAAAAACAGGACTTTTCCGGAAAAAAGGCGGAATGACGGGAAAACAGCCGGATGCGATGCCGGTCGATTTCTGAAGCGGCGGAAATGGAGGAATCTGAAGTGACGGAAAAGAATCCCGTCGAAGCAGAAGTTTTCAGGGGCTTTCCGTTTTCTGTGAAACGATTGTATTGAAAACGAAGAAGTTGGCAGATATAATAATATGGTAATGTCAGAAATGGAAAAAACGGAGAAATGGAGAAGAATCAGCTATGGATGCAGTGACTTTTGAAATCTTAAAGACGGATCCCGCCACTCATGCGCGCCGGGGGCGCCTGCACACACCGCACGGGACGGTGGAAACACCGGTCTTCATGCCGGTGGGAACGGCAGCCACGGTAAAGGCGATGCTGCCGGAGCAGGTGAAGGAGCTTGGAGCGGAGATCATTCTTTCCAATACATATCATCTCTATCTGCGGCCGGGTCATGAGATCGTCAGAGAGGCCGGCGGACTTCATAAGTTCATGAACTGGGACAGAGCGATCCTGACGGACAGCGGCGGTTTTCAGGTCTTCAGCCTCGGGGCGCTGCGCAAAATCACGGAAGAAGGCGTCATGTTTCATTCCCACATCGACGGATCGCGTCATATGCTGACGCCGGAAAAATCGATGGAGGTACAGAACGCGCTTGGTTCCGATATCATCATGGCGTTCGATGAATGCGCGCCGTATCCTGCGGACAAAAGCTATGTGAAAAAATCGCTGGAGCGTACCACGCGCTGGCTTGCGCGCTGCAAGGCGGCGCATAAGGACACGGAGCGCCAGTCGCTGTTCGGCATCATGCAGGGCGGTATGTATAAGGATCTGCGCTATCAGAGCGCCTGCGAAATCACGGAGCTGGATCTGCCGGGCTATGCCATCGGCGGGCTGAGTGTCGGAGAGCCCAGAGAACTGATGTATGAAGTGCTGGATTATGCGGCTGATTATCTGCCGAAGGAAAAACCGCGCTACGTCATGGGCGTCGGCACACCGGATCATCTGTTCGAGGGCGTGGAGAGGGGAATCGACATGTTCGACTGTGTCCTTCCGACGAGACTGGCGCGAAACGGAGCGGCCATGACTTCACACGGGCGCATTTCCATAAAAAACGCGAGATATGAGAGAGATTTCACGCCGCTGGATCCGGAGTGCGACTGCTATACCTGCCGGAATTATTCGAGGGCTTATCTGCGCCATCTGTATAAGGCGAACGAAATTCTGTCCTCCATGCTGCTGAGCGAGCACAATCTTCATTTTCTCGTCAGCACGATGAAAAAGATCAGAGAGTCGATCGAAGAGGGGCGTTTCAGGGAATACAAGAGAGAATTTTACAGCAAGTATGAAGATTATGAAGAGCTTCTTAAATGAAACTCTGACAGAAAGCCGAGGTAATACCCATGCCTATTTTAATACCGCATAATTATCCCGCCTACGATGTTCTCAGAGAAAAGAACGTCTTTGTCATGAGCAGCGACCGGGCATCGATTCAGGATATCCGTCCGCTGAAGGTCGGCGTGATCAACCTCATGCCGACGCTGGAAGTGACGGAGACACAGCTGATCAAGATGCTGGCGAATACGCCGCTTCAGGTGGATCTTCATCTGATCATGATGGACACGGATTACCGCAGAAAAGAGGATCTGTCTCATCTGAATCAGTTCTATAAGCCGTACCGCGAAGTAAAGGATGAAAAGTTCGACGGCATGATCATCACCGGTGCTCCGGTGGAAAAGCTGGCCTTTGAAGAGGTGGATTACTGGGACGATCTGAAACAGCTGATGGACAGTACGAAGAAAAATGTCTTCAGCACGATTCACATCTGCTGGGCGGCACAGGCGGGTCTGTATTATCACTATAATATCGAAAAGACCGTGCTGGATCACAAGATTTTCGGCATTTATCCGCACCATCTGCTGCACAAGGACTATTATCATCCGCTGACAAGAGGTTTTGACGACCGGTTTTTCGTGCCTCACTCCCGCCACTCCCAGATATATTCCGATTCCGTCCGCGGAGTCGGCGATCTGGAAATTCTTGCGGAATCCGAACAGGCCGGACCGCATATGATTGTTACGAAGAACAACCGCTGGATCTTCCTGCAGGGTCACTGGGAGTACGACCGCGGAACACTTCTGAGAGAGTATGACCGGGATGTGGCGGCAGGCAAGGCGATCGGCGTTCCGTTCAACTACTTTGTGGAGGACGAACCGGCCAAAGGCGTTGAAGTGACCTGGAAGGGACATGCCAATCTCTTCTATGCGAACTGGCTCAATTTCGTCTATCAGGAGACGCCTTACGATCTCGCGGAACTGGATAAGATGGAATGGTAAGAGAAAGGGGAAAAATGGAAATCTGCAGACTCAACGGGCAGTGCGGCGGCTGTCTGTATCAGGGTATCGATTATGAGGAACAGGTCCTCCTGAAAGGGGAGGAAGTAAAAAAATATATCGGGGAAAAGAAGCTGCGGACGGGAACGTTTGCCGGCATCGAAGGCAGCCCGGCTATCTACCGCTACCGGAACAAGATGGAATATACCTTCGGCAATCCGGAAAAAGGCGGGGAAATGACGCTGGGAATGCACAAACGCGGTCAATTCATGTCGATTCTCAATGTAGACGAATGCCAGCTGGTTCATGAGGATTTCAACCGCATCGTCGCCGCCACGCTCGGATTCTGCAAAGAACGCTCTTATCGCTTTTATCACAAGCGCAATCACGACGGCCTGATGCGCAATCTCATCCTGCGCCGCAGCGAGCGCTGCGGCGAGCTTCTGATCAATATTGTGACATCCTCGGACGGAGCCTTCGATGAAGAAGCCTACAGAGATATGATCTTCTCCCTTCCGCTGGAAAACAGCGTCGCCGGCATTCTGCACACGGTAAACGACAACCGGTCCGACCGCGTGACGAACGAATCCTGTAAGATTCTTTACGGCAGAGACTACTACCGCGAGCAGATCATGGGCCTGGAATTTCACGTCAGCGCATTTTCCTTTTTCCAGA
>CALXIZ010000035.1 GCA_944388495.1 uncultured Clostridia bacterium
ATGACGATATTTTTCTGCAGCTGACGGTACTTTTTTCCTTTTTCCAACAGATCCAGGTCCATCATGCTGTGATAGTATCGACTTACTGAGAAACCCCGTGAATCAAGCCCGCAGGGCACAGATGAATGGTCGGTTTCCCGTATACGCCGACCTCTTAGCGATCCGCAAGCCCGCCTGCGGCGGGTGAAGCGGGAGCTTAGAGGCTCACCGTTCGTGTACCTATATTGTATTCGTTCTTCTTCTGGATTTCAACGTTATACCGGCTGCCTTTTTTGTCATCCGCCATGATATCCAGGCGGATGCCTTTGGAATCGGGTTCGAGATCGATCATCTTCTGAGACTGGATGATCGTCATCTCCCGGATGCGGATGCCGAGGATTTTCTCTACCACGGGGCGGAGCACCGTCTCATCCTCCATCACCTTTGCGAACAGAAAATCATCCGACAGATTCAACTTTTGAAATTCCGAATAACTCATAAACCGCTGCGCTTTCTCCTTTCTGAATATCCCATATATTTACATTTATATTTTACAAAATATTACATAATATTACAATAGAATAAGGGGAATGACAGGAAAAATTTTTCTGCTGATCCGACCATACAATATCGTTGATATACAGTTCCTTTTTTTCGGAAGGGTGGATTTCCGGCATTTTACGCTCTTTTCATACCAATTACGGCATGTGGAATACCAAACATGGCAGACGTATTGAAATGGAAATAAAAAACAGTTATTCTGCAGATATACCGAAGGAGGAAGGAATGGCATGTATATCGCAAAGAGGATGACAGCCTTTTTGGCCGGGAGAGGGATTATTCCGGATGACAGACAGACGAAGGAAATCTATGCATACGGTCTGGAGCTGATTTTCGGAGATCTCGTCAATTTCGCGATCGTGCTTCTGATGAGTCTGGTCCTGCAGGGGATCGGCACGGGGATTCTGTATCTTCTGTGCTTTGTATCCGTCAGACTTTTCAGCGGAGGATTTCATGCGAAGACGCATCTGCGATGCGGACTGGCGATGGCAGTCTTTTATCTTCTGTTTTCCGTGATCTGCGAAGGGTTATCGGCAGCCGGAGCGGAGGTCCTGGCGGCAGGAACGACGCTGGCGTATATTCCGCTGTTGATATGTGCACCGATTGTAAATGAAAACAGGCCTCTTGACGATGACGCACGCCGGAAAAACAGGAGGCGCGCGATTGTTCTGTATACGCTGTGGACGGCGTCGGCGGCATGCTGTATTATCTTCGGTATGCAGGCGGGAAGGGTTCTTTTTTCCGCGCTCTGGATCATCTCGATCAATATTGTTTTTGCACGCTATGTGCGATTTAAGGAGGGAAATGAAAAAGATGAAAAAGGTTATTGATCTCATTCTGAAAAAAATTGCATCGATCGCAGAAGGGGCAGCCGTGATCTCGATCGGTACGGCGTCCTGCAGCGGCATGTATGAACCGGAAAGACCGGAAGGGCTGAAGAAGTAAAAGCACCGCGGAGAAAGGCGATGATTATGAAAAAGAAGATTCTGTCGGCCGCACTGAGCGCGGCTATGGTTTTTACAATGTCTGCAGCATTTCCTTATGCTGCGGAAACAGCGTCCGCAGCAGCGGTCGATACATCCGGCGACAGCCGGATTCCGGAAAATGTGGCGGAAATTATCGCACAGCGTTTTGTACAGGATCTGTCGGACGAGGATCTGGACATGGAATGGACGGATGACACGCAGGTTGGGGAGTGTACCGTTCTGTATGATGAAGACGGCGGCGTTTCGGGTTATTCCTTCGATCTGGAGACAGACGGAGACGACAGCGGATATGTTGTAATATCGGCGTATACGGATATCGAAAATCAGATTCTGGAGTATTCCGACGTCTGTGATCCTCTGTACGAAAGACTGAACCCGGACGGCGACGATAAGGTCATATATACGGGAACGCTGGAGTACTTCAAAGATACTGGAGGTTCTCACGTAATGTCTCTGGACAATACGATGGTTGCAAAGAGCAGTCTGGAGAGCGACTTTGAAGCCTGCCGCAGCGTGTCCCGTCAGAGGGATAACCTGATGGAAGTTGACAGAATCCTGAACGGCGGAGATTATGTGACGGCAGACAGCAGCGCGGAGGCAGGCGGAACAGCAAGTGACCGGTTTGACATCGACGGAACGATCGATGATGCTGTCGCCTATGCAAATGCAAATTATGCGGGACCTTTCAGCGCATATGAGTGGAACAATCATCTTGAACAGTACTGTCATTACAGAATCACAGGAAATTTCCCGGGCTATGATAATCACTGCGCACCTACCGCTATTACAAACCTGCTGGAAATGAGAGGCGCTTATGAGGGAAACAGTGAGGTTACAGGGCAGTCTTACCGGACAATCTTTTCTGAAGTCGCAGACTACGGGATCGAAAACGGCTATTATTCTCAGAGCGGCGGAAGTCCTCACCACACGCTGAACGACTATATCGAAGGCAGTTTTGACCTGTTCGGAATGGATGTGACCGTTACGGAAAAAACGGCTTCCTACAATAACGTCAAGCAGGAGATAGAAAACAGCAGACCTTTCTATCTGAGCCTGATGCAGGGAAACGGCACAGCATATACGGAAAACGGCGGCCACGGTGTGGTAGGATATGCGTATACGCGTCTGCAGAGCGAGACGACCGGAAACTACAAGAGTTTTCTGAAGGTTGAGGACGGCTGGAATATCTCAGGCAGATACATCGATCTCGCCATGACGGCGAGCACGTCGGATGCCGTTATGAGAGCTATCTCTTAAAGAGTCTGAAACCGTGTTCAGATTGAAAAACATACTTCTTTACTTTTAAAACATAATTTTGAGCAAACGGGAAACCGGCGGGAGAAATCCTTCCGGTTTCTTCCCCGTGGAAAAAGCCGGCGGAATCTTCCTGCTGAAAAGTGAGAGGCGATCGTCCTATTCCGGCTGTGAAAAGCGGTGAATGCCGAAAATATTATACACAGGTTACAGTTATATTATAAAAATATTACATGGATACAATATTCCTGCTGAATAATAGAAATATTCATGCGAAAAAAGAAATCAGGTTATATAATAATAACGTAAAACGGATTACGGTAAAAAATGATATCGTATTTCATTCCAAGGTGAAGATTTATGTTTATGAAAAGGGGGATTTTATAATGAAAAAAAAGACTGTTTCCATACTGCTTGCGGCAGGAATGACCCTTCTGGGAGCGGTGCCGGCATTTGCCTCTTCCGGAATGATGCCGCAGAGGTTCCCGGACGTTTCTCCGGACAGCTGGTATTATGAGGCCTGTGAGTATGTCGGAGAGCGCGGCATATTCAACGGCATGGATGACGGTACGTTTTCGCCTCAGATGCAGATGACACAGGCGATGTTCCTGCAGGCTCTGGCAAATAATACGCAGAATTATGATGCCGGATTTTTCAGCAAGGATACTCCGGATGCGTGGTATGATGACGCCATGGGATGGGCCCGCTGTGTCAATCTCATCGGCGGGGATGAGATAGCGTCGGCGAAGGAAGCGATCACGCGCGAAAAGGCGGCGGAGCTGATGTATCAGTATGCGGCGGTCACTGACCGTCTTAGCCTGGCAGCGGAACCGGATGCGGAGAATCCGGATTCTGCGGAGAATAAAGCGGAGAGCGGAGATCCTGCGGAAGATCTGAAAGCATATTATGCGGATGCTTCTCGGATTTCCGGATCGGCGGCCGGCGCTGTGCTGTGGTGCGCGCAGAACGGTATCATGCGGGGAGACGGAGAGCAGTTCCGCCCGGACGGCATTCTGACGAGGGCGGAGACGGCGCAGCTGTTTATGAACGCAGAGCAGCTGCTTCAGGATGCGAAGACCTGTGCGATAGGACATTTTGACGCTTCGGAAGTGGAGGAAATGCTGTTTCAGAACGGAAATACCGGTGCAAGATATACCTGCACCGATCGTGAGGCGATCGAGTATATCGTCGGTCAGCTCAACAGTTTTCGTTACGATGAAATCAGCCGCCGGCCGCTCAGCGACGGATGGAGTCTGGCGCTCGAAGTTTCCGGAAAAGACGGAACAAAACTGTGGAGTACGCTTCCCGGAACAGAGACGATGTCCGCTCCTTACACTCTGCAGACAGACGGAACCGCAGAAGGATATGCTTATTCTTATGTTTCCGCGACAGAAGACTGTCTGGCGGAACTGTGTGGGATGATGGAGGGTTATCTGAAGGAAGCGGCGAAATAAGCTTCTGAATACCTGATACATGTCCGGGGACAGGAAATCCCCGGACACATCTGTGGGAAAAAACGATCTGAGAAGTAAAAGAGACAGGACTGCCGACTTTATGATATAAAGTATTTTGAGAAAGAGATTTTTTATGGAAAAGAGAAATTTTATCCGAAGAACAGAGCTGGACTATATCAATGCGATCGCCTGTCTGCTCGTGATTCTGATACATGTATTATCTTACGGAATAGGGGGGACAGATGATCCGCAGTTTCTGCAGGCTGCGGTGATTTATTTTCCCTGGCGGCTGGCCGGTTTCGTGGTTCCCGTGTTTCTGTTTACGGGAGCGGTAAAGATGGCTCTGTTTTTTGAGAATGCCGCGATTACAGCCGGAGTATATGTACGCTATATATGGGAACGCATACGTCATATTTTTCTTCCCTATGTGGTTTGGGTCGTGATCTATTATCTGTGTTTTTACGCGATAGGATATGTACAGGGAACACCATATGAACTGATTGCGGGAATCTTTCTGGGAAATCTGTCCGGACAGTTCTACTATATCGTCATCGTCATGCAGTTTTATCTGCTGATGCCGCTGTGGATGAGAATGATACGGAAAATTCCTTTTTTTGCGGCCTTTTTTATTTCTCTGTTTGTGACGATGACTGCGCTGCGTACATCAAATATTCTGAGCTGGGCCGGCATCGTTTTCGGGTATTCTGACCGGCTGTTTCTGCCGTATACAGTCTTTTGGGTTTTGGGAATGTACGCCGGAGCGGATTATAATCGGATATCAGAACGGATGAAGAGGCTCGGGGCGGGGACAGGACTGATTCTCTGCCTCTGTGTTCTGACGGGCGCTCTGTTGTCCTATATCAACTATTCCCGCCGGATTTCTCTGCTGGATCTGGAATGTCTCAAGCTGGTGACAGATATCATGAGCATAATTCTGATCTGGGCATTCTGTCTCAGAATCAGAGGACGTGCGGCACATGCGGAAAATATTCTGACGAAAATAGCAGGAGCATCCTATCAGGTCTATCTCTCTCACTGCCTGTTTCTGACAATGGGCACGGCGATTATGGAGGGTTATCTCTTCGGCACGAAAGAGATCCTGCTGATGCGTCTTGCGGCGGGATACACTGTGCCGTTTGTATTGTATGATGTCCTGGAGAAAATAAAAAAGGCTGTCAGAAAAAAATGAGCGAAGAGAAACGGGAGGAAAAGAAGAACGGCAGTACGAGAAATTTCCTGACACGAGGTATTTTCCTTCGCCAAACCGACACAAAAGCGACACGAAAATTGCATGAAACCGATATACTCAAATCACAGAAAAAAGGTAGTATATAGCTGCAAAGGAAATTTGCAAATCTTTTTCATAACTCTCCTAAAAAATAGTTGCTTGGAAAAACACGGAGGCAGGCCCATCCCGCAGCCTCCGTGTTTTTTCGTGTGTTTTCATGATATCTGCCGGCAGCGCTCCGGAAAGCCTGTGAAGATGAATATTATAGTAAAAACTTAAAAAATAATTGACTCTGAGAAGAGCCGGATATATAATACTACTGCTTGCGTCATCGCAGGCGTCAGGCTGGGGATCCGGCCGCGACAAAAAGTTATTTTTAGTGCCGAAACCGATTCTGTCACAGAAGCCGGCGGCGATCGCCGGACTGCGGACGCAGAGGATATCTGTGCGCTGTCTGATGTGCTGCAGGCTGTGTGGGAAGATCTGAGTAGGCGTCGAAACAGATGGCAGCTGAGATATGCTCTTCGGGGCGGAGCGCAGGACGGGTGACCGTCAGATATTGTTTTTGGCTTCACGGTCCGCACGACAGTAGCAGAGCTGACATCAGAGTAGGCACAGGAGGTTTTATTCAATGAAATCCTATATTGCAAAGCCTCAGGAAGTGGAGAGAAAGTGGTACGTTCTCGATGCGGAAGGCAAGACACTGGGCCGTCTCGCTTCGGAAGCGGCATCCATTCTGAGAGGTAAGAAAAAGCCGATCTATACACCTCATGTAGATACGGGCGACTATGTCATCGTCATCAATGCGGAAAAGATCGAAGTGACGGGCAAGAAGAGAAAAGAAAAGATCTATAAGAGACATACGGGATATCCGGGTGGTCTTCGCGAAATCACATTCGAAAAGTTACAGGCGAAGAAGCCTGAGGAAATCATCCGCCACGCTGTAAAGGGCATGATGCCTAAGGGCCCTCTCGGCAGACAGATGTATAAGAAGTTAAAGGTATATGCCGGCCCTGAGCACAATCATGCGGCTCAGAAGCCTGAGATGTGGAACTGGTAGCGGAAGGGAGGAAATCGAAGAATGGCGAAGCAGTATATCGGTACAGGCAGAAGAAAGTCAGCCGTTGCCAGAGTAAGATTAATCCCTGGCACAGGAAAAATCACGGTCAATAAGAAAGATCTCGACGATTATTTCCCGATGGAAATCCTCAAGAACGAGGTTAAGCGTCCGTTTGCCATTTCCGGCACGGAAGGCAAGTTTGATGTCATCGCGCGTGTAAACGGCGGCGGCACTACAGGCCAGGCAGGTGCTCTCAGACACGGTATCTCCAGAGCTCTCTGTCAGGCAGATCCTGAAAACAGACCTTCTCTGAAGGCTGCAGGATTCCTTACGAGAGACCCTCGTATGAAGGAAAGAAAGAAGTACGGCTTAAAGAAGGCAAGAAGAGCGTCTCAGTTCTCCAAGCGTTAAGCAGAAGAAACCTGCAGAAGGCCGAACCGTTTATCACAGACCCCGGAAGTATTATATTTCCGGGGTCTTTATCAAATTACGGCATAAAATTTCCTGTTTCCGTCAGGAAAACATCAGATCTGTCTGCAGGCTATGACGACTGAGGCTGCCGCATTAACGATCTGAACCGCTTCCGGTTAAAGTAGACAATGAAAAAATATGAGTTTTTCTGCCAGCGGGTTTCGCCTGCTGGCAGTTTTTATGCTTTCCGGTCGGTATCACCACTCCGTCATGAAAGTATAATAACCGGAAAATCCCCCTCCGCTCTTTCAGGAGGAGCGGTATCAGTGAAGAAAAGCGCTGCCGGATATACGGATGTATTTTTTCTTAATAAACAGTTGATGACATGATATACTGAATATATACATAAAAATCCGGGCGGGACAGGAGGCTGCAAATGAATCATAAACATGTAAAACTGGATTTGAATGCGAAAATCACAGATCTGGGAGTGGCTGTACAGATCGAAGACGGGATTCCCTATGCAGATGTGGAGTTTCGCAGCACATCGCCGAAAATACTGACGGAGATCCGTTTTATCGCGAGAGGGTTCGGCGCCGGCGGCGAAATACTGCCGATCGACGGCAAGGACAGATTTATTCTCGTTATGCAGGATCTGGCGGTTCCGGCGGCCGGAATCGCGAAAGGGCTGCGCGCAAAACTTCCCCGCGAAGATATCCGCCAGATAGAGCTGGGCGTGATGCAGTACAGCTTTGCGGACGGAAGTGTGGAACGATATGAAGGCGCGGAGTGGATCGAATTCGATGTGGATGAGTTTGATCCTCAGGATGAAGAGGAGGCTTCGGAACTTGCGGCTCTGCGGAAAAGGTATCCTCAGACGATATGCAGACCGGTGCAGCTGGAAAAAGGCTGGATCTGTCTCTGCGGAAATTATAATCCGGATGAAGAGGCGGCAGGCGCCGGGGCAGCCGCACAGTGTGCCTACTGCGCGGCGGAAAAGGAGACGGCGTTTTCGCTGACACGGGAGGAGCATCTGAAAGAGCTCGCTGAAAAATATCGTGAAAGCGAAGAACTGCGCAGGGAAGAACAGAGTCCGGAACGGGAAAAGACGGGAGTACAGCTGCGGAAAAACGGAACACAGGCCTGGCAGCAGGATCAGCCTGAGATGCCGGGATATGGCACGGAAAATGCGGACAGGCATTCTGCAGACGGCGCCGGTGAGGAAGCCCGGCAGAACGGAACGGCGTCCGCAGAGTTTGTGAGCGGCGTTCCGCAGGGAGAAACAGCGGAAACGGAATGCCGGTCTTCGATGGATACGAAGCATAAGATCATGTTTGTCGCGATCGCGGCGGCGGCCGTCGTCGCTCTGGTACTGCTTCTCTATTTTACCTCACCGGGCAGAGTTTCCTATGTGACATCCGGCACGTCTTCCGGGACGGGAGGTTATGATTCCGGCTACCGCTATCAAAATAATGATCACAGCGGGCACAGCAGCAGTTATGAATCGAAATATACGGCACTCAGTATTTCCGATGTGGAGGTGTCGAACAATTCTCTGTACTGTGTATGTACCGGAACGGTGACAAACAGCGGAAGCAGGACTTACAGCTTTGTGAAAGTAAAAGGAGCATTTAAAAATTCATCCGGGACTGTTCTGGATACGGACTGGACTTATGCCGTCGGCGCGGAGGGACTGGCTCCGGGAGAGTCTTCCGCCTTCCGCATGTCGGTGGATAAAAATTATCGTATTACGGACTGCAGTGTGACGCTGATGAGCTGAGAAAAGAGCGCGGCGGAAATGTCCGGACAGAGTCCGGGCATCGGATACAGGAGAGGAAAAAGATGTTTTGTACAAAGTGCGGAAGCAGAATCGATGACGACAGCCTGATCTGTCCGGTATGCGGAACGGAACAGATACAAAGAGAAGAGGAACCGGACGGGGGACTGACCGTCGTGTATGCCTCTCAGGGACAGGCCGGCGGAGGAACCGGAGGAACTGCAGAAGGTGCGGCCGGCATAAGCGGCGGACAGAATGCGGCGGAAGAAATACCGGCGGCGGGAAATGCGGCGGCGTCCGGGACGGAGATGACGGCGCGTTCCGCGGGAGGCAGAAGATATTATATTCCGCTTCTTGTGATCTTCGGAATCGCGGCGGCGGTTCTGATTATTATGTCGATTGCGACGATTAATTCGGATGAATACGGGGAATTAAAATCGCAGTATATCGAATACAGTGCCAATGAGAGAGAAACACAGCAGCTGGCCGACAGTTACGGCGGCAGAGGCATCCTCGGAGAAGGCTATGAAACGATATCGGATACCTGGGAAGAACTGGTAGAAATGACAGAGGATCAGATGTGGAACATCCGTATCCGGGCGATCATTTTCGGGGCTGCCGGAGCTGCCTGCGCTGTATGTTTCTTCTGCATTCTGGGTGTTACATTACACCGGAGAAAAGCGGAGCGTCTGCTGCAGTGACGGAAAAATCCGGGCGAAAATATGCTGCGGCGGAGAAAAAGGAGAATGGTATCAGGGAAAAGGAGGCAAACAGATTAAAAAAAAAAAAAAATGGCTGTCACTTCTTCTGGCGGCGGCGATGCTGCTGTCGCTCTGTCCGGCGTCTTTTGCGGCAGAATCCGCGGGTGATGCTGCGGAAAATCCGTCGTCGGATGCGGCCGGAGCGGAAAACG
>CALXIZ010000036.1 GCA_944388495.1 uncultured Clostridia bacterium
GCTTTTTATACTGTCACCGCGCCTTTTACTATTTCACACAAAAGCATCACCGCGTTAAAGCAGTTTATATTCTACCACTAAAAAGAGCTGCTGCAAAGACAAATTTTGCAGCAGCCCTGTGAAAAATTTATTTATCCTAAAAGCGCTTTCAATATCGTCAGCCTTTCCGCACCGACTTCTTCATTTTCCGCGTTCAGCTTTCCGGCCGGCAGCCCCGGCTTGGCATCGCCGTGAAAATCGCTTCCTCCGCTCACCAGAAGGCCGTTTTCCGAGGCGATTTTTTCCAGTCTTTCCGCCTCCTGCGCCGGATATTTCGAATACCAGCACTCCAGACCCCGGATTCCGTAAGAGATCAGAAGCTCCAGCTGTTTTCGGAATTCGCTTTCAGAAGGAGCCTTCTCTCCCTGGCCGCCCAGCGGGTGTGCCCACACCGGGATTCCGCCGGCCCGCCGTATCGCTCTGACGGCATCCCGCGCATCGATACGGCTGTTTCCGGTATGGACAGGATTTATGTATTCCCGGATCGCCTCATCGTAATTTTCCGCCATTCCTCTTTTTACCAGAATGCGCGCCAGATGAGGCTTTCCCTTGCTGTGCAGAGGTTCGAGCGTTTTTCTCTCCTCTTCCGTCAGCGTGACGCCTCTCTCCTTCAGATAATCGATGCGCTTTTCCATCTTTGCTGCACGTTTTTCCATTCCGGCCTTCACGATATCCTGCATGTCTCTGCTCCGCAGATCGTATCCGTAGCCGAGAATATGACATTTTCCGGCTTCCGACCTGCAGGAAAATTCGATGCCGTTTATGAAAGTCATTCCCTTCAGATCTCTTTTCCGGATCTCCTCCACTCCCTGCATCGTGTCGTGATCGGTCAGGGAAAATACCGAAATTTCCTGAGCCCTGAGCTGCCCGATCAGTTCGTCGGGGCCCAGCGAACCGTCGGAAAAGGTGCTGTGCATATGTAAATCCACTCTTACTGTCATGATGTCTCCTTTCGTGCATATCTGAAAACATATCCGCCGTCATCGATTTCTGTTATTATATGTGTTTTTCTTTTTTACGATTATCATCACAGCAGGTCAAACATCCCGAACCCCTGCGAATTTCTGCTCCCGAGGCCCGCATGATACAGAAAATCGAGATATTTCCGCCTTCCGCGCAGCTCGTACTCGCCGTTCCAGCCGGTGATATAGAAATTTTTGTATTTCGTGACATACTTGTCTTTTCCGGTCACTTTTACAGGACGGATTTCGATTCCCTCCGACGGCACGACTCCGTAACACGCCATATATTTACGGATAAAATTGTCGCTCACCATTTCGGAAAAGTCCTCCTCATCCGGCGAATAAAAATGCGTCTTTCCCGTGTTTTCATCGGTGGAATGAACCGACAGCGGGGAAATCATACGGATCAGAATCCGGCTGCTTTCCACGCAGGCGTCCGAAAAGAAAATGTCCACATCCGGATAATATTGCTTTCCGTAACGTATTCCGCGTTCCGACAGATTTTCGGCCGTCATTTTCAGCATGAACAGATCCGGACTTCGCAGTTCAAAGGACACTTCATCGCGAAATATGATCTTCCCGTCTCTGATCTCATACTTTCCCCGAAGCAGGCTGAACGTGAAGAACTTGTAACTGCGCTCTCCCTCCCCGATTCCGTCATCGTGGATGTACCTGCTGTATCCGAAAGCCGGGTTCAGATTCCTGTAGATAATCGCCTGGATCATATGATGATAGGCGAGAGGCAGTACGAGTTTCTCCGGAAGGCGGTGTCTTATCAGCAGCTGCATGAGTCTTTTTCCTTTCTTTATATTTATCGGAAGAAATATATTCACCTTACAATTTTTTGATATCATTATATCATCGATCTCACGCCATAGCATATATATGATGATTTTTCTGCCGTATCTTCGGCTGTCGTGCGGAAACCGGATATTTTTTCCGGCTTCCGCGATGCTGCAGTCCTTCTGAACCCCACAGAACACTTTCACTGTTCTTCGTGTTTCTTCAGGATGTATATTTCTCTTTCTCTCAGCTTCGCACGTTCCCTGCTCAACGTCTGCGGTGTCATCAGGAGAAAAGAAGCGATATATCTGTGAGGAATATTTTCCAGCAGAAACGGATACCTTCCGCAGAACCAGAGATATCGCTCTCCCGCTTTCATGGTCCGTCTCATGATCCCGTACTCCAGGTGCTTTTCCAGCGATGCGGTCAGGCGGCGGTTCTGAATCCGCACCAGTTCCGGATACTTTTTCATCAGACTTCTGACTTCTCTGACAGGCAAAGAAAGAGCCGCCACTTCGCTCAGAGCCTCCGCACTCAGGCGGGATGCGGCGTTTCCTCTGCCGCATCCGCCGACCGTTTCTCCCGCCTCGAACAGAAAACAGTCTGTGAAATCATTACCGTCTTCATCGATAAAATATTTCCGGACGATCCCGTCGATCAGCAGAAACACTTCTTCCGGCCTTTTTCCCGCAGTGATCAGACTGTCTCCTTTCGAAAAATTTCTGAGCACTGCGATATTTCCCAGTTCTTTCACGAGTGTTTTCGTATGTATATTCAGATATTTTTCCAGAAAATCCTCCAGCATCGCATCTCCTTTCAATGTTCATCCATTTAGCCTTGACTTTTCATCTGCAGGCTGTATTCTCGTGAACAGCCTGTTTTTTCTTTCTATATCACCCGCCTTTCTCAAACACTCAGGGGAAATTCTCTGATTTATGCTGTACAGCTTACACAGCAAACTCGAAATACTCTCTGCTGCCGTCCGCTCCGAACTGGTACAGCGACCGGTAGAAATTTTCTCCGAAAAGCTGAAGATCGTTTGTGTAGAATATATCTTCCTCTTTCAGTCCCGATTTTTCAGCTACTTCTCTGACCATAGCAGCGTGAATCTCATTCTCCGCGCAGAGAATCAGCAGCGGCGTTTCTTCTCCGTCATAGTCTGTCCGTTCGATATTTTCGAACACCAGTCTGTATCGCGTAAGCTTGTCCGCGAGAGTTTTTTCCCAGAAAGGCTGAGAACGCACCACTTCATACCAGAGTACTTCTCCGGAGCTGAGCCGGATCATCAGATTCGGCCTGACTACTACGCCTGCGTTTTCTTTGTCCGCCACGACGGGGCGGCGGAACATTTCTGCCACCGGAAATCCCGATTTCAGCCATGCCAGCTGAATCTGAACGCAGGCCAGCGCCCGCTTTACCGTCCAGACCTCATCAACCCTCTCGAAAGGAGAATAACAGAGGCCTGTTACATGTCTCTGCCGGGCCGTCTGTTCTCCGTACTTATCCAGTGAAATGACCGCGTAGGAAGGTTTATTTTCTCCATCCTCAAAATGAGAGATCAGAAGGAAACGGTTGCGCGACAGTTTTTTAACCATATTCAGAACTTTTTCCTGTTTTGTTTCATATCCCATGAGCGTCAGATACTCAAAAATCTGGCGTGTCGTCATATAGCCGCTGCAGGCCACCAGACAGACGATCTGTATCTCCGTCTCTGTGATATGCCCCCTCTCGATCATCTGCAACGTCTGAAACAGATTGCTGACTTTCTGTTCATCACTGAAAGTGCGATATTCACCTTCTCTTACGGAAAACGACGGATATCCCGGAATCCGCTCTTCTTTCATATCGATTTTTCCTCTGCGATACAGTTCTATATCGTGATAAATACAATATTCTCTCTTCATTTTTTACCTCCGTTTTCTGCTCTTTTCAGCATCTCTCTGAGACTTTGGCGATAATCTTTCAGACCGCATACCGGATACTGATAAAAATAACTGATGATTTCCGCTCTTTCCGTATCTTCCAGCTCCGCGGCCAGAAAAATCATATGATCCGGGATGACAGAGATCCGCCTGCCCAGCTCATAGTATTTCCGGTAAACGGATTCATGCAGAGTCCCGCACTTGCATTCGACCCAGAAGAACGATTTTCCGACCCGTATTACGACATCCAGCTCATTTTTCCGTCCGGTGCTTTCCTCTTCGATCATGACGTTTGCCAGAACCTCACAATCTGTTCCCAGCTTTTCCGCCGCTTCTTCCGCTGCCCGTTTCGCTTCGATAAAAGCGAATTTTTCCAGCCACAATCCGTTGA
Organism: uncultured Clostridia bacterium; assembly: GCA_944388495.1. GTDB lineage: Bacteria > Bacillota > Clostridia > Peptostreptococcales > Anaerovoracaceae > Alangreenwoodia. Next base: position 4,098 of record CALXIZ010000036.1, read on the forward strand.
AAAATGCGACGATCGTCGCTGTATCCGGAATATGTCCGCAGATCGTACGCTCCTGACAGCCCGCTGAAGCTGTGATCTGATCCGGCATAACGAGAACACCGTATCTTCTCATATCCTCCGCAAACCGTCTCACACATGCCGCATTTCCTGCCGGAGTGATATATGAAAATTTTCTGCCTGTTCCCGAATTGCACGCCCGCAGCATACGGCAGAAGTCTCTGAGCTGTTCGTACTCCTCCGCCATACGGCATGCCAGCTTTATCACGCTCTCCGGCATCGAAACCTCCGGACAGAGAGTGATGTAAAATCCTCTTTTCCGAAACATCGCCTCGATCGTATCCGGTTCCTTCTCTGCACAAACTTCCTGTTCCGCAGCATCTTCCGCAAATCCGGATTCTGTTTCCACCCGAAACGGCAGATATTCCCTTTCTCCTTCCGGAACAGAGATCTCTTCCTTTTCGTCTCTTTTTATTTCAGAAAATAATTCCTCCAGATCGACAAAGAAATCTTCTGCTTCTAACGTCTCTAAGTTTTCCTTCTTGTCCGGATACATGACAAAACCGGGAATATCCTCCTCTTCCAAATTTCTTTCTTCAGCCGCTCTTTTTCCCGGCGCATCTCTGATTTCTTCCATTTCTTTTTCTCCTGTAAACTTCATCTCCCTTCTCTGCGGTCTCTCCGGAATCCGCCTCAGCAATGATTTTTTCATTATCATCTCCTCCTCTTCTGTTATGGATGTCTCCCGGATTTTCTTGTTTTTCAGAAAAACATGAAAATTTCTTTGAAACTTCTTTCAGGATTTCATGTCTCTGAAAAGAAAAGTCTCCTTCAGCTCCTCATGCACCCCTCTTCACAAATAGATATCATCCGTTTTTCTCTCTTCTGCAGAAAATTTTTCTCAGAAAACCTCAGCATTCTTTATTTCCATGTAATTCATATATTTCTTTATTTTAGAAATATATTGTTTTATTTTACAATTCAACCTTAAAAAGTGCGTCGACGATTTCTATTGAAATTTCAATGTTTCTCTCCGATCCGACGTCAAAAAAGCCAGAAAAAATCCCTGTTTTCGGGCAAAAAGTGCGTCGACGATTTTGAAAATTATGGTAAAACGTGAAACTCAAGTATTTCCAACGCTTCCGGCGATTTCGACTTTTCATCGTCGACGGACTTTTTGGTGCAAAATGCTTGAAAAAGGGCAAAAAATGAGTATAATGAAAACAGCAAACGTTGAAAACACAGTTGCTGTACCTCACCTATGAGGAATGAACTCTTCTTTTTCAGACAGTCGACAGGCTGTCTGTTTTTTTCTGCAAATTTTGCATTTTT
>CALXIZ010000037.1 GCA_944388495.1 uncultured Clostridia bacterium
ACCCATTACAGTGAACTGAAAAAGTATGCCATCGCGACAAAGGGTGTGGAAAATGCGTCGATGGAATTCGATGTGGAGACACTCAGTCCGACATACAGACTGACGATAGGTATGCCGGGGCGTTCCAATGCTTTCGAAATTTCAAAAAAACTCGGCCTCGATGATGATATAATAGAGCATGCGAGAAATCTTCTGGGAAGTGACGATATTGAATTTGAAAATGTCATATCGGCGATTCAGCAGAATATGTCTGATGCGGAAGCAGAGCGCGATCAGGCCCTGGAGCTGAAGCTGCGTCTGAAAAAGCAGGAAGAGGAGCTGAAGAAAAAACAGGAGCGGGCCGAGAAAAAGAGCCGGGAAATCGTGGAAAAGGCACGAAAGGAAGCCTACGATACGGTAGCCGAAGCGAAAGCTTTTGCCGAAGAAATACGGCAGGAACTGAAGGATCTCCGGCAGGAGAGCCTGAGCGGAAATGTCAGAAAGAAACAGCTGGACATCCGCAGACGGCTGACGGAAAAGAGCGGCGAATATCGTGATGTATTCCGGCCGGCAGCTTCAAATACAAAGCCTGCGAAGCGGAGCGAGCTCAGAATCGGCGACCGGGTCAGCGTGGTTTCTCTCGGGCAGAAGGGCGATGTGGCATCGCTGCCGGATGAAAAGGACGAGCTGCTGGTGCAGATCGGCCCGCTGAAGGTAAAGGTGAAGCTCTCGGATATTACGAAGCTGGAAAAAAACGGTGTGCAGAAACGGATCGAGACAGAGTCTTACAGCAATATGTACCGGCAGAAGACGATGAATATCTCGCAGGAGATCAATGTCATCGGCAGAACGCTGGAAGATGCCGTGATGGAAGTGGACAAATATCTCGACGATGCGTATATGTCGGGGCTTCCTCAGGTAACCGTCATACACGGGCGCGGAGAGGGAATACTCCGCAACGGCCTGAAGCAGCTCTTCCGGACTCATGCCCATGTGGAGAGTTATCGTCCCGGAGATTATCATGAAGGCGGAGACGGAGTGACAGTCGTCGCTCTGAAATAAATGTGAGGCAGCAGAAAGAAAAAGGAACGGAGAAAAAAGCTATGACAGATCAGAAAAAAGAAATAGCGGAGCTTCTCGCAGGGAAGGTGGAAGCTCTGACGGCAGAAGAAATAGAAGGAATGATCGAGATTCCGCCGGAAAGTTCCATGGGAGACTATGCATTTCCCTGCTTCAGACTGGCGAAATCGATGAGGAGAGCGCCGAATCAGATCGCGCAGGAACTGGCGGAGCAGCTGCGCGGAGACGGACATTTTTCGGATGTGAAAAATGTCAATGCGTATCTCAATTTCTTTCTGAACAGAGAACAGCTCACCGCTTCTGTCACAGAAGAGGTTCTGAAAAAGGGCGCGGCGTACGGCGGAAGCGATCTCGGACGCGGCCGGAAAGTAATCATCGAATTCTCCTCTCCGAATATCGCCAAGCCGTTTCATATCGGCCACATCCGGACGACGGTAATCGGAAATTCGATTTATAAAATCTATGATTTTCTGGGATATGACACCGTCAGAATCAATCATCTCGGTGATTACGGGACGCAGTTCGGCAAGATGATCGTAGCTTACCGCAAATGGGGAAACGAAGAGGACGTCAGAAGAGAACCCATCAAGACACTTCTCTCCTATTATGTGAAATTCCATGAGGAAGCGGAAAAGGATCCGTCGCTGGAGGATGAAGCGCGTGCTACGTTTACGAGACTCGAAAACGGGGAAAGAGAAGAGAAGGAGCTCTGGCAGTGGTTCCGCGATGAGAGTCTCAAGGAATTCACATATGTCTATGATCTTCTGGGCATCGAATTCGACTCCTATGCCGGGGAGAGCTTTTATTCCGATAAGATGGACCGGATTGTCGGCATCATGGAAGAAAAGGGCCTCCTGAAGGAGTCGGAAGGCGCCCGGATTGTCGATCTCGAGGAATACGGAATGCCGCCTGCCCTGATCAGAAAAAAGGACGGTTCCACACTTTATATCACGCGGGATATCGCAGCTGCCGTCTACCGCAAGGAACACTATAACTTTGATAAAAATATCTATGTGGTAGCTTCGCAGCAGAATCTGCATTTCCAGCAGTGGTTCAAGATCATCGAGCTCATGGGATATGACTGGGCCGATCAGTGTATTCACGTTCCGTTCGGCATGGTCAGCCTGGAGGACGGGACTCTTTCCACGAGAAAGGGAAAAGTGGTATTTCTGCTGGACGTCCTCAATAATGCGGTGGAAAAAACGCGTCAGATCATGACAGAAAAGAACGGGAAGGATGCCGATATCGAAGAGATCTCGAAAAAGGTCGGAATCGGCGCTGTAATCTTCCAGGAACTTTCAAACAACAGAATAAAGGATTATGTCTTCTCCTGGGATAAAGTCCTGAATTTTGAAGGAGAAACGGGGCCTTATGTGCAGTATACCCATGCGAGAGCGGCGAGCGTGCTGCGGAATGCGGGAGAGTCGGCGGAAAAGGTGATGTCCGGTGAAGCTTCTCCTGATATGAGCTGTGTAACAGGCGATACGGCCTATGAGCTGATCAAGCTCATTTACCGTTTCCCGGAGGTGGTGAGAGAAGCGGCTGAAAAATATGAACCTTCTGTCATCACACGCCATATCATCGATATTGCGCAGTACTTCAACCGTTTTTATCACGACGAGCATATACTGGTAGAAAATGAGGCGGAAAAACAGGCAAAGCTGGCTGTCGTCTATGCGGCAAAACAGACGATTGCCAATGGTCTGGCGCTCCTGGGCATCGAAGCTCCGGAAAAGATGTAAAAGCGGACGGATCTTACGGACGTCCGTATGAGACGGAAGGAGGAGAAAATGAGATACGAAGGGGATATTTACAGACCGCCGAGCGAAGCGTACAGTTATATTCTGCAGATCACGATCGGCTGTGCGCATAATAAATGTACGTTTTGCGGATCGTTTAAAGCAAAGAAATTCAGAATCAGAAAGATCGAAGAGGTCTATGAGGATCTGGAGATGGCTCGTAAATATTACAGGCGCATCGAAAAAATCTTTCTGGCTGACGGAGATGCTCTGGTGCTGAAAAATTCCTATCTGATGGATGTACTGACGCGGATCGAAGAGCTGTTTCCTGAGTGTCAGCGTGTGGGAATTTACGGCCGGGCGACGGATATCCTGAGAAAGACGGATGAGGAACTGCTGGAGCTGAAGGCTCACGGCATGGGCATCATCTATATGGGCGTGGAATCCGGAAATCCGGAGATTCTGAAGCGCATCAATAAAGGCGAGACGAGAGAAGAGATGATCGCTGCGGTAAGAAAGGCGGAAAATCTCGGAATCGAAACGTCTCTCACATTTCTGTCCGGTATCGGAGGTCGCGAAATGTGGCGTGAAAACGCGATCGATACCGGGACGATCATTTCGGAGATGGAACCGACTTATGCCAGCTTTCTGACATTGATGCTCGTTCCGGGCACGCCGCTTCACGATGACTGGAAAAGCGGAAAGTTTGAGCTCCTGACGCCGGAAGAAGTACTGAAAGAGGCTGAGCTGATGCTGGAAAACATTCATGTGACAAAAAAATGCGTCTTCCGCAGCAATCATGCCTCAAACTATGTCTCTCTGAAAGGCGATCTGCCGGATGACAGAGAGCGCATGATCGCGCAGCTCAAGGTTGCGCAGAAACACAGCGAGATGTGGAAGGATGAACGTTTCCGCATGCTTTAACCGGGGCTGTGCAGAATAATACTTTGAAATAAGGCTACCGCAAGCCCACTGGTTTTAGACGGTGGGTAGTTCACTAATCGGAGCAGAACACGCCGCACGGATACCGCAGAGGTTTGATTTCGTGCGGCGCATTTTATATGCCGGGGAGGACAGGAGACTATGATAGACAGACTGGACAGATATTTCAGAAAATACCTCGATAATTATGTTTTTCTTGAACTCATGCCTCATTACATAAAGCGTGAGCGTCTGGATTTTATGAGGGGAGTGCCGATGCCGGTAAAGAAGGAATGTCTGAAGGAACTGGCAGGAGAAGAGGGAATCAGGATTCAGTATTTTATAGAGGGAATGGTGGATCTGATCGGCCTGGATTCCTCATTTCGTTATGCGCCGCAGTACATAAACTTTCTGAACTACGTGAATAAAGAGATTCCGAAAATTATCGTTTCACTGGCGATTGATTTTGCAAAAGAGGAACAGCTCATTCATGCAGCAATTCTTCTTCGGGCGGCTCTGCGCATCGACAGAGACGATCCGGACGCTCTGTACAATTACATGCTTGTCTGCCGGAACCTCTATAATGACAGCGACGACGACGATTATATCGCAGATCTGAAAATGGAAGTGTTTGAATCGTTAAAGCATCTGAAGGAAATCCGTCCTGAATTCGCGATGACTTATTATTTTCTCGGTTTTGCCTATATCAATGCGGGACGCTATTCTTCCGCGGCGCGGGAATGGAAGACCTTTGTCAGTCTCAGCGGACCGTGTGAGGAACGCGGCGAAATACAGGGCAGACTTGCAGAACTCGAAATACCGGTAAAAATCGAACAGGCCTATATGGATGTGGTAAACGGACGGTGGGAACAGGGAACCGCCGTTTTGGAGTCGTATCGCGACGAAGACATGCTGAAGGGCTGGTGGCCTCTCCATTATTATCTCGGCGTGGGATATAACAGGACGGGAAGATACCAGGAGGCGATACAGGAGCTGAAAGACGCGCTGAAGGACAATCCGTCCGGTGCGGAAATCCTGGCAGAGCTGGTAATCGCCAATAATGCTCTGGGAGATGAAATCAATGCTGAAAAGTACAGAAAAAAGCTCGACCTTATCCGCAGCCGGCAGCAGAAAAGATGAGTCATCCGGCCGGTATGCGGCGCGGCCGGATCCGCCTTCAGAAAATATAAAAAATCTGAAAAAAGATATTGACGTATTGGGTTAAAAGCCTTATACTATATAAGGTCGATGCGGGATTGAGACGCACGGCAGCATATCTGCTCTCTCAGGACAGAATCATTTGTTATCGGAATCCGAAAAGCCGGTAAAAAAAATGTAAAAAAAGTCTTGACAAAATGGAAAGCAGCGATTATAATTATATATGTTGTCGGCGGTAAATAATCACTGCAAGACAGGTATTCCAAGGTAGCTCAATGGTGGAGCACTCGGCTGTTAACCGATAGGCTGTGGGTTCGAGTCCCACCCTTGGAGCCAATTCGCCGGGGTGGCGGAATTGGCAGACGCACGGGACTTAAAATCCCGCGATCCTTACCGATCGTACCGGTTCGACCCCGGTCCCCGGCACCATTTCGAACCCGATGGACAGAGGAAGGCCGACGGTGGTACTTTCGTTTTTCGTTCGGGTCGTTTCTCTTTTCAGGGGAATTGCGTCAGTACTTTTCGGCAACTGAATATCAGACATCGCGGGGTGGAGCAGCTGGCAGCTCGTCGGGCTCATAACCCGAAGGTCGTAGGTTCAAATCCTATCCCCGCAACCATCCGGGTGGACGTCTAAAGCGTCCACCCTATTTTTTTACGTTTTGAGGCTCTTTCATCCTCTCGCACTCTTCCCCTGATGCAGGAAGACAGAACTGCATCAGGGGGGGGTCTTAGTATGTCCGGATTTTCCGCATGATGAAAAAATGCCGCCCGGATCCGGGCGGCAGAGCAGGCGTCATATCATCAGCTGAAAAAAATCAGTAAATGAGTCCTCTGATATCATCGTCTGCGCATTCATAGATTTTGACTCCGTTGTCGTCATAGTGCATCCGCACTTTTCCGCTGTGATACAGAAATACCATATGCGCATCTGCTTCTCCCGTCGCAAACCATTTCTGGGAAGGAGGAAAGCTGTTCCAGTCCTTTGCGTCGATCTGCCATGTCATATGTGCCGCCGCATCCCAGGAGTCCATAGGACCGCCGTCCTTCAGCGCCTGAAGAGCCTCTTCGCAGCGCAGCTGATGATGCTTTCTCAGACTCTGTATTCTGCCGGGGAGATCCTGAAGCATATTGCGGTGTCCGACAAAGATGGTGCGGATATCGAGATTTTCGACGGTATACAGACTTCTGACGTATTCGGTGAGAGGGTCGTCGAGATACAGCTCGTAGCAGAGGTTCGGTGTGATATCTCCCAGGATCATATCGCCGGCAAAGAAGATACCGTTTTCTTCGTCATACAGACAGGTGTGTCCGGGAGAATGACCCGGTGTGACGACGCAGCGGAACCGGTAATCGCCGACTTCGAGAATCTGCCCGTCCTGAATATAGGTGAAATCGACTTCGCCGTCCGGCCGCCACATGACGCCGGGATGAGTCGCAAGAGCTTCTTCCTTCGGAAGCTTCAGACCTTCTTTGCGGAATTCTTCGTAAATGTGTTCCCAGTATTCATCTTTGTGAAGCATGTTGACGACTTTCGCTTCCCGTTCCTCCGCGTAAGCGATATTTTTGTCTGTCTTCAGGGAAAAAGTCTGTCCGCTGTGATCGGCGTGAAGATGTGTCAGGAAGATATCCGTGCTGTCGAAATCCACATGAAGCTCGTCAAGAGCTGACATCAGCGCTTCTCTGCATTCAGGACGGTTGAAGCCGGTGTCGATAATCAGGCTGCGGTCTTTACCGCGGATCAGATAGGAGTTCAGCAGCTTCATGGGATTTTTCGGAAGCGGAACCTCGATGCGGTAAATATTTTTCATCATTTCTGTAACCATGTCGTTTCTCCTCTCATCTGAAACGGAAAAATTTTCACTCATCATTGAAAAGCGCCGCACCGATGGCGCGGCATATAGACGGAAATCTCAGATTTCATCATCTGTATATTTGTTATTTTATTATCAGATTTAATGTAACACGATCAAACAGAATTATCAACCGGCCTGCGGAGGAATGAGGAAAAGACGAAAGGAAAATTTTTCTTGATCAGATCGGAAAATCGTGATATTTTATGATACAGAAAAAAGAAAAAAGACGGATATCAGGAAGAGAATCCATCTGATCTGATTGATATATTGACCGCCTGATCGGAGAACGATCAGGCGGTCGGTTTTGCTTTTATCGGCGTGTCTTCTGCCGCGGCCGGACAGGGAGGAAATCTTACGGATCGGAAGACACAGGGGAGATCTGACGAAAATGATGAGAGAGATGACACAAGAGACGAGAGAAGAGACGAAAAAAAATACGGATCCGCGAAAAAAGGGCACGATCTGCTGTATTCTCGGAGCAGTCAGCTGGGGCTTTTCGGGAACCTGCAGTGAGGCGCTGTTTCGCGATTATGATCTGGATGCGTCCTGGGTTACGGCGGTACGGATGACGGCGGCGGGAATTCTTATGATGGCCTGGCTGCTTCTTAAGCAGCGCGGCGTGATCAGGGCTATGCTGCGTGATAAAAAGACGCGGATTCAGATGACAGCTTTTTCCCTGGCCGGGCTTCTGTTCTGTCAGATGGCTTATCTGTATGCCATTCAGTGGACGAATTCCGGAACGGCCACCGTACTGCAGAATATTTCGATACTCCTGATCGCCGTTGTCGTATGCATTATGACGAAGACGCTGCCGGACCGGCGGCTGGTAATTTCTGTAATTCTCGCACTTTCCGGCGTCTTTCTGCTTGCGACGGGAGGAAAGCCCGGGAATCTCGCACTGTCGGTTCCGGGTCTCTTCTGGGGACTGGCGGCGGCAGTGGGAGCCGCCAGTTATTCTCTGCTCTCCAGAGCTCCGGTGGCACGCTGGGGCAGCATTCCCGTTACAGGAATCGGACTGTTTGCGGGCGGTATCGTCTTTTTTGCCGCAATCAGGGCCTGGAATATTCCGGAGGGAATGGATCTGAGAGCTTTTGTGCTGCTGACACTGATTATCGTGGTGGGAACGGCGGGAGCCTTTACGCTGTTTCTGCAGGGAATACGTATGGTTGGTCCTGTCAGGGCGATTCTGCTGGGATGTCTGGAACCGCTGACAGCGGCTTTTCTGTCTGTCGTCTGGATGGGTTCTTCTTTTTCACCTGCGGATTATGTCGGTTTTGCGGCGATTCTGGCGACGGTTGTTCTTCTGAAATAGGTTTCTGAAAAAGGCGGAAACGGCTCGGAGCGAATTTTGTATATCCCGTACCTATCTTTGGAATAATACGGACGGGACGGACGTGGTACTGTCAACATAATGATCAGTCGTTATTATGAGTGAGGGTATTCGTTTTGAAGATATACAAGCCGGGCGGAAAATGCAATATCAGCGGAGAACGGCTCCGGGCCACCCGGGAGAGCGTTCCGCTTTCACAGGAGCAGCTGGCTGCACGTCTTCAGCTCGCGGGTCTGAATGTCACACAGAAGACGATCAGCAGAATGGAAAACGGTCAGCGGGTGATCGCAGACTATGAACTGCCCTTTCTGGCTGATGCGCTTGATGTGACGATCTATTATCTGCTGGGCATCGAAGAGCAGCAGGAGCAATAAATAATATGATTTGCCTGCAGCGGCGGAGAAACAGAAAAAGAAGAGAGGTCTTTGTATGAGAAATCCGCTGTCTGAAAAAAAACATCCTTCGGATAAATGAATCTGTCCGAAGGATGTTTTTTTAACGATTATCGACTTTTTCAGGGTAGAGATCGTGATAGAATAATCTGTTTTCCGCTGTTTTTTCCCATTTCGTCCCGGGTTTTCCGTAGTTGCAGTAAGGATCGATGGAGATACCTCCGCGGGGTGTGAATTTTCCCCAGACTTCGATATATTTCGGATCCATCAGACGGATCAGATCCTCCATGATGATATTGACACAGTCCTCGTGAAAATCTCCGCGGTTGCGGAAGCTGAAAAGGTATAACTTGAGAGATTTACTCTCCACCATTTTCATATCGGGAACATAGGAGATCGTAATCGTCGCGAAATCCGGCTGTCCGGTGATCGGACAGAGACTGGTGAATTCCGGGCAGTTAAATTTGACAAAATAATCGTGCCCGGGATGTTTATTTGTAAATGTTTCGAGTATTTCAGGAGCATAATCCTGAGGATATTTTGTCTTCTGATTTCCCAGGAGTGTGAGATTTTCGTTTTCTTTTCTGTCGTTTTTTCCGTTCATATTCAGATATCCTTTCTGTACGGGAGTTCTGCAGGAGCCGGCTGCCGGGCGTATGCGCGCAAGGGCGGGAGGGTCTGTCAGAAATCCGCCGGGCTGTCAGTCGCTGTATTTCTCTGCCCGCAGGGCGAGCAGCGGATCCGTACGGAAACGGCCCCGGAGCGTCGATGTGTGTGTCTTCGCGTCTGCCTTTCTGATGCCCCGTGCGTTGATACAGCCGTGTTTTCCGCTGATCAGGACGGCAACATCTTCAGAACCGGTTACTTTCTGTATGATTTCCGCGATATCGGCTCCGATGCGTTCCTGCAGCTGCAGTCTTTTTGCAACCATATCCGCGATACGGGCGATTTTACTCAGACCGATGACTTTTCCGGCCGGAATATAGGCTACTGTGACTTTCATGTCGTACATGAGCGCGAGATGGTGTTCACAGTGGCTGAAGATATCGATGTCGCGGACGACGACGATATCACCGTCGCACTCGGCGGGATCGCAGTCCTCTTCAAATGTCCGGTCGAACATCTCTGCGATCTGATCATTGGAATAATTCATGCCTTCAAACATTTCGGAAAACATGCGGGCCGTGCGGGCCGGAGTGTCGCGCAGGCCGTCTCTGTCGGGATCATCTCCGAGAGCGGTCAGGATACCGCGGATATGTTCCTCTATCGCTTTCTGATCGATTGCCAATATTGATTCGCCTCCTTGTAAAAATAGCGGCGCAAATTCCCGGGATCTGTCCGCGGGAAGCGTCTTTTTTCTGTTCCGTTTTTCCGGTATTATACACCGCGCCTGTCGGGCTCCCAGATCAGTTTGTGAAGCTGCAGACGGAGCGAAATGCCGTTCATCTTATGTTCTTTCATGAATTCCACGATCTCGGAGGGTTCGATTTCTCCGAAGACCGGGCTGATATGGACGCTGCATCCTGCTGTCAGATCACAGGCGTCGATGATCTCCTTTGCGCGCTGCAGATCTCCGCGGGAGCCTGCCACAAATTTTACGGCATCGCCGGGTTTCAGCAGATCGAAATTGGAAAGAAGCATCCGGTCTTCCATTCCGCTGGACGGCAGTTTGTAGTCGACTGTAAAGACGGGTCTGTTTTTCGCGGCGGCAAACGGGGCGATGTCGACAGATCCGTTCGTCTCTATTTCCACGCTCAGGCGGGGATCCGATGTGAGAAGTTCGATCAGACTGCCGATGTCTTTCTGGCACAGCGGTTCGCCGCCGGTGAGTGTTATATTGCGGATACCGCCGGCCAGGACGGTACGGTGTATTTCCTCTGCCGTCACGGCTGTTCCTCTGCTCTGAAAATCGGCGGCCCAGGCCGTATCACAGTAGCTGCATGCGAGATTGCAGCCGAAGAAACGGATAAAATGAGAAAGCGTGCCGCAGCGCGGGCCCTCTCCGTTGATGCTGATAAACTGTTCCGCGACATTATATTCTGTCATGACGTCCTCCCTGTGCCTGTGCCGTCCGGAAATCTCCGGAATAAGAGGCTCTATTATTCGGTGTCTCGAATACTGTCACTTCGAGGACGGGAATGTCCCTTTCATAAAACCGGTCGAAAAAGTATTTCGAGAAATTTTCGGCCGTGGGGCGGAAATCGACTTCGAAAATGCGGAAGCCCTCTTCGGAAAGAGCGTCTTTCGTCTCCCGGCGGAGAGAGTCTTTTTCCACGATGAAGAGATGATCGAGAGCCTCTGTCTCTTCCCGCAGCGCTTTCTTCAGATCTCCGAAGTCCATGATCATGCCGCGTGTCTGCGCTCCGGCGCTGAGTTCCTCCGCGCCGGCGGTGACCAGAACCCGCCAGCGGTGGCCGTGTATGTTGGCACATTTTCCGTCGTAGCCCTTCAGAAAATGTGCGGAGTCGAAGCTCTCCTCTGCAGTGATGGTATACATAGATATCGACCGTCCTTTCTGATTCTGTTTTGTCGAAAAAAAAGCAGACGTTTCACAGAACGCCTGCTTTTCGTTTACTCTCTTCTGCAAATTGCACGGATGCCTGATGAAGATGCGGCATCCGCGCTGAAGCGGTGTCAGATTTCGCAGGGTCCTGGTTTTGTTTAGAGACAGGATGGTACCAATGAACTGTCTTTTTCAGCCGGTATTATTCGGCTCTGTCTGTCTTCAGCGGAATCGTACGGATCTGCCTGGTGTAGACTCTGCGGAAGAAAAAGACGGCGCACGCAAGTGAGAAGCACTCTGCGATCGGATAAGCCAGCCATACGCCGGTCACGCCGATGAATCTGGAGAGAATCCATGCGACAGGCAGAATGACGATCAGCTGGCGCAACAGTGTCATCAGCAGACTGTATGTACCGAAGCCGAGCGCCTGAAACAGCGTGGCAAATACGATGCCGAAGGCTGCCGGTATGAAGCAGAGGCTCAGAAGACGCATGGCTGTCTTTCCCATCTGAAGCATCTCTTCCGACGGATTGAAGATAGACATGATCTGCCCCGGGAAGAGCTGGAAGATGAGGACGCCGATGCACATGATCACGACTGCCGTCATCAGGCAGAGCTTCAGAGTCTGCATGAGGCGCTCGCGGTTTTTTGCGCCGTAGTTGTATCCCATGATCGGCGTGGATCCCTGATTCAGACCGAATACCGGCATAAAGACGAAGGACTGAATACGGAAATAGACGCCGAGCACCGAGACGGCCGTTTCGGAGAAGGCGATGAGAATCGCATTGAGAAATACCGTCACGAAGGAAGGAATCGCCTGCATGAGCATCGAAGGAAAGCCCACGCTGTAGATATCCATGAGTATCGGTTTTGAGAAGCGGAATTTCCGCAGGCTGATTTTGACGGGATGTTCCCGCAGAAACAGGAAGCCGGCTATGACGAGCATTCCCAGGAACTGTCCGATGACTGTCGCGATCGCCGCACCTCTGACGCCCATCGCCGGAAAACCGAAGTATCCGAAGATGAGGATCGGATCGAGAATGATATTAGTGACGCATCCGACCATATTCGATATCATCGGCATGACCATGTTTCCTGTAGCCTGAAGCACCTTCTCGCAGACCATCTCCAGGAAGATAAACAGGGAAACTCCGGTGACGATATCACTGTAAGCCATCGCCTGATCGACGAGATCCGCGCTGTCCGAGAAAGCGCTGTAAAACATTCTCGAGAAAAAGATCGTAAAGATGAGGAAGACGAGCCAGTTTACAAAGGCCAGCACAAAGCCGTGCGTCGCGGCGGAATTCGCCTCATCAAACCGTTTTTCCCCGAGCCTTCGGGCGATCAGAGAATTGACGCCTACGCCTGTGCCGACACCGACGGCGATGACGAGCATCTGTATCGGAAAGACGAGTGTGACGGCGGTGAGCGCCCGGTCGCTGATCTGTGCGACGAAGATACTGTCCACGATATTATAGACAGCCTGAAGTGTCATGGAGCAGATCGCCGGCACAGCCATGGTGAAGAGAAGTTTCGGAATCGGCATGACGCCCATTTTATTTTCCTGAAGACGTCTTTCTTCTCCGGAACCTGCATTTGAAATTTTTTCGGTCATAAAATCCTCCAGCATTAAAAATTTTTTCGGAACCGGCAGACGGAAAACGGTAGTTTCTTTCTGCACATTGCATTGTATTATAACACCACGGACGCGGCGATACAACCGGAAAAGCGGACATAACCCGCCGGGCAAAACCCGTTGACAGTCCGCTGTCTTTCGTTTAAAATGACATAAGAGTGCTGAAGTCGCACGAAGGGGTGCACCACCGCGGGTGCAAAGCTCTTCGTGCGTTTTTTGTTATGAGAAAAGACGAGGGGGTGAGGAGATGACTGTGATAAACGGAAAGCAGACACCGGAAGCCGCGGGAAAGAAGCTGACGCAATATCTGGAAGAAAACGGATATGATGCGGCGCGCATCGCGGTGGAATGTGACGGAGAGATTCTGCCGAAGAAGATGTATGAGAAGAAAATCATCGGAGAGGATGAGACGATCGAGATCGTGAGCTTTGTCGGAGGAGGCTGACAGGCATGTACTATGCAGACATATATAATATGGAAGAAATCTTTTACACACTCGATGAAAGACATACAGAGACGGTGCGCAGGAAGCTCTGGGAGGCCCGTGTGGGCATCGGAGGCATCGGGGGACTCGGCTCGCATACCGCTGTAGCTTTGGCGCGCTGCGGCGTCGGTCACATTCATATCGTGGATGACGACACAGTGGAGCTGTCGAATATCAACCGACAGGCTTATTTTCTGCGCCACGTGGGCAGAAAAAAGACAGAAGCGCTTGCGGAGCTGATCGCGGAGATCAACCCGTATATCGAAGTGAAAGCGGACTGTGTACGTGTGACGGAGGAAAATATCAGCCGGCTGTTTGCAGAGGATGAGATCATCTGTGAGGCATTCGATGATGCGGAGAATAAGGCGGTCTTCGTCAATGAGGTTCTGACTTCGCTGCCGGATGCCGTTGTGATCAGCGGATCGGGCATGGCCGGTTTTTCCGACACAAATCTCATACGTACGAGAAGAGCGGGATCGCGGCTCTATATCTGCGGAGATGAAAAAAACGGACTGGAGACGGGGCAGAAGCTCATGGCGCCGCGGGTCATGGCATGCGCATCTCATCAGGCAAATATGGCGGTACGTCTGATTCTGGAGAGAAAGACGGCCGCGGAGAAGACAGAAATGTGAGGAACGGAAAATGAATCAGAAAGAAGATAAGCTGGTCATCGGAGGACATGAGTTTACATCTCGTTTTATCCTCGGATCCGGAAAATATGATCTCGAACTGATCCGCGCCGCAGTGGAATATGCAGGCGCGGAGATGATCACTCTGGCGCTGCGCAGAGTCAACACGAGCGAGGACAATATTCTCGGATATATTCCGGAGGGAGTGACGCTTCTTCCGAATACGTCGGGAGCGAGAAATGCGGATGAAGCTGTCCGCATCGCGCGCCTGGCCAGAGAAGCGGGCTGCGGCGATTTTGTGAAGGTCGAAGTGATACATGATTCAAAATATCTCCTTCCGGACAATTATGAGACGGTGAAAGCTACGGAGCGTCTGGCAGAGGAAGGGTTTATCGTCATGCCGTATATGTATCCGGATCTCAACGCGGCGCGTGATCTTCAGAATGCGGGAGCTGCTGCAGTCATGCCGCTGGGCGCCCCGATCGGTTCGAATAAGGGACTGTGCACGAAGGAATTTATTCAGATTCTGATCGATGAGATCGATCTTCCTGTGATCGTCGACGCCGGCATCGGCAGACCTTCTCAGGCGTGTGAAGCGATGGAGATGGGCGCGGCGGCCGTCATGGCAAATACGGCGATCGCCACAGCGGGAGATATCCCTGCGATGGCCTCAGCATTCCGCAGCGCCATAGAAGCGGGCAGAACCGCTTATCTGGCGGGTATGGGCCGTGTTCTCGGCACGGGAGCATCCGCGTCATCTCCGCTCACGGGATTTCTCTCGGAATGAGGATCCGCCGGGCGGAACAGGCTGTGAGTCCTGCCGGAAAAGCTTCAGGACGAAGGCTTACGGAACGGGAAGGAAGGAAAAAATATGCTGACAGAAGAAAAAAACAGAAAACGATATCCGGAAAGTTCCATGGAATATCTGCCGGATATGGAGGTGCTCGAAGATTCCTCCGTCATGAAGGAAGTGCTCGACGCGATGAACGGATACAGTCCGGACTGTTATACGCAAGAAGATGTGAAAGCTGCTCTCGGAAAGGATTCTCTTTCTCCGGATGATTTCGGAGCACTTCTTTCTCCGGCGGCCGAGCCGCTTCTTGAAGAAATGGCTCAGCGTGCGCTGCAGGAGACGAGAAAGCATTTCGGCAATTCCGTCTATCTGTTCACACCGCTGTATATCTCCAATTACTGTGAAAATTACTGCGTCTACTGCGGCTTTAACTGTCATAATAAGATACGGAGAGCAAAGCTGAATGCAGAGGAGATCGAAAAGGAGATGAAGGCTATCGCAGAGACGGGGCTGGAGGAAATTCTGATTCTCACAGGGGAGAGCAGAAAAATGTCGGATGTGAAATACATCGGAGAGGCGTGTCGGATCGCGAAGAAATATTTCCGTCTGATCGGTCTGGAGGTCTATCCGATGAACTCCGATGAATACGCTTATCTTCACGAGTGCGGAGCGGATTTTGTCACGGTTTTTCAGGAGACGTATGATGCCGCAAAATATGAGACGCTGCATCTGGGCGGCCATAAGAGGGTATTCCCTTATCGTCTCTGTGCGCAGGAGCGTGCGATCCGCGGCGGCATGCGCGGCGTCGGGTTTGCGGCTCTGCTGGGGCTGTCCGATTTCAGAAAAGACGCTTTTGCTACCGGCATGCACGCCATGCTGATTCAGAAAAAATATCCGCATGCGGAGATCGCCTTTTCCTGTCCGCGTCTGCGTCCGACCGTCAATCACGATGACATCAGCCCGAAGGATGTTCATGAACGGCAGCTTCTGCAGGTCATTCTGGCTTATCGGATTTTTATGCCGTTTGCCGGCATTACGATCTCCACGAGAGAGGGGAAAAACTTCCGGGATCACGTCATCGGTCTGGCTGCGACAAAAATTTCCGCCGGCGTCAGTACGGGAATCGGAAGTCATGTGGAGGAAATCGATGAAAAGGGAGATGAACAGTTTGTCATCTCTGATGAGAGAAGTGTGGATGAAGTGTACCGCGCTGTGAAAGAGCGCGGACTGCAGCCGGTGATGAATGATTATGTCTATGTATAGAAAAATGCCGGAATCCGGCGGGCAGATGCCGGCGTCCGGTGCGGCGGGCAGAGAGCGCGGTTTCGGAGATTTCCGAATCATCGCCGTGACGAACCGCCGTCTTTCGGCGGGAGATTATTTTGAGCGGATCGCCCGGATCGCTTCTTCCGGTGCGGATGCTGTCATCGTGAGAGAAAAAGACCTGACAGAAGAAGAATACCGTGAACTGGCCGGCCGTGTCATGAGAATCTGCGCAGAGCACGGGACAGAGTGTATTCTGCAC
>CALXIZ010000038.1 GCA_944388495.1 uncultured Clostridia bacterium
ATATAAAAGACGTGTTTTGCAGCGAAAGTGTAAACCGGAATTCAAGAAGAAAAAACATATCTGTATTATGAAAAAATATATCGGAAGCTGCCTGCAGAAAAAAGATATAGCGTATAAAAGAAATAACGACTGAGATATCATATCGTTTATGAAATCTGTGTAACCTATATGTATGGCGGACAGGTTGCATTGTATAGACAGAAGGATTAAAATGAAATCGGAAACGATTGCAGATCATACTTTTCAGGAGGGGATATTCGATGAGAAAAAGGATGCGAAAATACTTAATTTTACCGTCGGCTTTTATAATATTCATTATAGGATGCATATTTTCTCTTTTAAATTATAATGGAAATAGTATTGAAAAAAAGACAGAATATCTATCTGCAAGCTGGAGTTACAATTACAGTGATATTGAAGAAATGTCCAAAAACAGCGATTTAATTGCATTGGTAACAGTTCAGAAAAAGGAAAGTATGATCGTTCAGGATGAAATACCGTATACAATTTATTCTGTTAGAGTAAATACACCGGTTTACAATTCAGAAAAAAATCAAATCTTCTCTATTTATATGACGGGCGGTGAAACAGAAGAAAAAATTATAGAAATAGAAGATGATCCACTGTTAAAACCAAATGAAAAAATGTTAATTTTCTGCAAGAAAAATCCGGATGGAACATATCAAATATTAAATGGGTCACAAGGAAGACTGATATATGCAGATGGAAAACTCAATTCCTTAAATGTAACGAATGCGACGAGAGTCAGACAGGCAAATTCATTTTCTAACATTACAGTTCGAAATGCGGATGCTGATATGATGATCCAAGAAATAAAAGAATATATAAAATAACTGATCAGACTTCTTTATACTCTTTCGGTGGAGGAAACTTCAATCCGGGAGGAAAAGAATAACTACGATCTGATGAGAGTATTCGTTCTACGGCTGGGAGAACGAGGAGAAAAAAGCGGCAATCAGGCGATCCGCCTTCTCAGCGGACTGCTTTCTCCGGAAAAAACGGCGGAAGAAAAGAAAAAGATGCTGACAGAAGATTTTCACATCGATGTGACGGAAGAAATCGATCGGGAGGTGAGCAGTATGTGTAACCTGAGTACGGGAATTTTTGAAAAAGGAATGGAAGCCGGTATCGCGCAGGGAATGGAAGCTGGTATTGCGCAGGGAATGGAAGCCGGAATAGCCCGGGGAATAGAAGCCGGCCGCCTGGAAGCGTTGTTCGATCTCGTGGAAGACGGAACGCTTACGATCTCGAAAGCAGCGGAAAAAGCAAAAATGGAATCGTCTGAATTTGAGCGGAGATATGAAGAAAATCGGAAGTAGGACTGTTTATCAGTGCTGTCGCATTAACGGTTATCAATTAATGCGGCAGCACCATAATAACAAAAGTACTCTGCAGAACACAGCGCTGGATAGTACGGTATATACAGACAGCAGTTCCTGATTTCGTTATCATCTGTTTTGCCCTGCATGAAACGGTTTAATAAACATTCTATCATAAGAAAGACTGTCGTTCCTCTAAGTAAAAAATACACCGGAAATTTTCAGAGACATTTTTTTCGGACGTGGAAAAGAAGGAAAATAATCTGATATAATTGATATATAATACATACGGTTCAGGATTCCGTCACCACATGGCAGTATAAAAAATATGTGGGAAGAAGGATTCGGAAAGGAGGCGTTCTATGCTGCTGAAAGATAAAACGGCGGTCGTTACAGGAGGTACAAGAGGCATAGGCCTGGCAGTCGTAAAGACCTATCTGGAAAACGGCGCGAAGGTTGCCCTTCTCGGTTCGAGGGAGGAGACGGTGAAAAAGGCTCTGGATGAGCTGAAAAAGGAAAATGCGGCCTGGGAAGTGATCGGATATTGGCCGGTTCTTTCAGATTACGGGGCGGTAAAGCAGACTTTTGAGGAAATCAGAGATCATTTCGGAAGTCTGGATATTCTGGTGAACAATGCTGGAATATCGGCCAGAGAGTCGATTTATGAGTATGATCCGGATAATTTCAGAAAAATCATGGATCTCAATGTCACGGCTGTCTTCCAGTGCAGCAAGGCTGCCGCAGAAATTATGAAGCCGCAGGGCGGCGGTGTCATTCTCAATACGAGCTCCATGGTGAGCCTGTACGGCCAGCCTGCCGGCGTGGGTTATCCGGCTTCAAAATTTGCAGTCAACGGCCTGACAAAAAGTCTGGCGCGGGAGCTGGGCCGGGATCATATCCGTGTCAATGCGGTTGCGCCGGGTGTAATCCGCACGGATATGGTAGCAGCTCTTCCGAAAGAAATGGTAGATCGCCTTGCTGCATCGATTCCTCTGGGAAGAGTGGGAGAGCCTCAGGATGTTGCAAATGCCTTTCTGTTTCTGGCCAGTGATCTGGCCGGTTATGTGACGGGCGCTGTCCTGTCGGTTGACGGTGCGACGATGACCTGATAAGAGGGAGCTGACGGCTGACAGAACAGAAAATTGTATGAAACGGAATATAAAACCCCCGAAGCGGCCGCTTCGGGGGTTTTCGCGCTGTATAAAATATGACAGCATTTCTTAACTGTGTTTTATATCGTTCCATGCAGAATCCGCATAAGACCGGGAAGCCGTCCGGAGAAACGCAGGAGTCCGGCTATTTGATCTTTCTCACGCGGATCATGCCGTTGACATCTTTCAGCTTCTGAACGCCTTCCGGTGTGAGTTCGGAGTCGAGGTCGAGCAGAGTATAGGCGTAATCGCCCTGGCTGCGGTTCGTCATGTCACGGATGTTCATTTCGTTGATCGCGTTGGTGATCTGACCGATCACATTCGGGATGTTTTTATGAAGCAGTGCGACGCGGCTCGTGGCGCAGCATTTTCCCATGTGGCAGACAGGGAAATTGACGGAATTGGTGATATTTCCGTTTTCGATATAGTCCATCATCTCTTCCACAGCCATGGCGGCGCAGTTGTCCTCCGCCTCTTCCGTGGAAGCGCCGAGGTGCGGCGTGAGGATGACGTTCGGGAAGCCGGCGATATCTTCATTCGGGAAGTCGGTGACATATTTGCTGATGACTCCGCTTTCGAGAGCGTCTTTCAGAGCGGCGGTATCCACGATGGAGGCTCTGGCGTAGTTCAGAAGAACGGCGCCTTTTTTCATCCTGGAGAAGGTATCGGCATTGATCATGCCGTTTGTCGAGCTGTTGGCGTGGACATGTACTGTGAGGTAGTCGCACTGCGGCAGCATGTCGTCGAGTTTTTCCACGACCTTTACGTTATTGGAGATATGCAGAGCATTTTTTACCGAGAGATAGGCGTCGTAGCCCAGGACCTTCATGCCCAGCGCAGCCGCAGCGTTGGCGACCGGGACACCGATACCGCCGAGGCCGATGACGCCGATCGTCTTGCCGATGATCTCGTGTCCCTTAAACTGGCTCTTTCCTTTTTCCACCTGCTTTGCGATATCTCCCGTCAGGGACTTGGCCCACATGGAACCGCCGATGATATCGCGGGAGGCGAGCAGGAGCGCGGCGATGATCATTTCCTTGACCGCGTTGGCATTTGCTCCCGGCGTGTTGAAGACGACGATGCCCTGAGACGCGCAGCGGTCGGTAGGGATGTTGTCGACGCCGATGCCGGCGCGGGCGATGCACAGAAGATTATCTGAAAATTCCATATCGTGCATTTTCTGGCTGCGGACGACGATACCGTCAGCCTCTTCGAGATTGTCGGTGATTTCGTACTGATCGCTGAGTTCGGCGAGGCCGACCGGCGAAATTTTGTTTAATGTTGCTACTTTATACATGATGATCAAACCTTCTTTTCTCTTTCCTGGTGCGAACAGAAGAGAACGACGCCGCCGTTCTCTCCGTATGTTTTTTCCTGTATATCTCTGTTGTCTTCAGAATAAGATGTTCCGGAAGCGATGTCCGGCTGCGGGGCTATCTGTTTTCCGTCTCGAACTTCTTCATGAAGCTGATCAGCCGGTCGACGCCTTCATCCGGCATGGCGTTGTAGATGCTGGCGCGCATGCCGCCGACCGTTCTGTGGCCGCCGAGATTGACGAGGCCGTTTGTCTTTGCTTCGGAGACAAATTTTTTATCAAGATCCGCATCTCCTGTCACGAATACGACATTCATCAGCGAGCGGTCCTCCGCTGCTACCGGACAGCGGTAGAGAGAGCTGTTGTCGATGAAATCATAGAGACGGGCCGCCTGCTCTTCGTTATGCCTCTGGATGGCGGGAACACCGCCCTGCTTTTTGATCCACTGGAACATCAGGCCGGCCATATAGATGGAGTAGCACGGCGGGGTGTTATACATGGAGCCCTTGTCAGCATGGATTTTGTAGTCGAGGTAGATCGGAGCATCCGCAGGACAGTGACCGATGAGGTCGTCGCGTACGATGACGATCGTAACGCCCGCCGGTCCTACGTTTTTCTGTGCGCCGGCGAAAATCAGGCCGAAATCTGTGACATCATATACCTGAGAGAGAAAATTGGAGGACTGGTCAGCTGCGAGGATGACATCTCCCGTATCGGGAATATAGTTGAAGCGGCTGCCGTAGATCGTATTATTAGTAGTGATGTAGACGTAATCGGCGTCTGCGCGGAAATCCTCTCTCTTCAGCTTCGGTATATAAGTATATATGTCAGGCTCCGAGGTGGCAGCGATGCGGATATCTCCGAATTTTTCGGCTTCCTTAGCGGCCTTTTTTGCCCACTGTCCCGTGATGATATAGTCAGCCTTTTTCGTATTTCTCAGCAGATTGAGCGGAACCATGGAAAACTGCAGTGTACCTCCGCCCTGGAGAAACAGAACTCTGTAATTGTCCGGAATGTTCATCAGGTCGCGGAGGTCGGATTCCGCCGTCTCGATGATCTGTTTAAACTCCTGCGAGCGGTGGCTCATCTCCATAACGGACATACCGCAGCCGCGGTAATCGGTCATCTCTGCTGCTGCCTGCTGAAGAATTTCGAGCGGAAGTCCGGAAGGACCCGCCGAAAAGTTGAATACTCTGTTCATATCATTAACCCTCCCCGTCAGAATGACTGCGATAGCGGAACTGTATCGATCGAATAATTTTGTACAAAATTATACTCTACTATGATAAAATAGTAAAGAAATTTTCGGCAAAAGGAGGCATATACAGATGAAATATTTAGTAATTCTCACCGACGGTGCGGCTGACCGCCCGTACGATGAGATCGGCGGCAAAACGGCGCTGGAAGCGGCCGTCATGGAGTGCGCCGATGATCTTGCCGCGCACGGGGAGGTCGGTACGGTGAAGACGGTTCCGGACGGCATGGCTCCGGGAAGCGATGTGGCGAATCTTTCCGTCATGGGATATGCGCCTGAGAAGTATCATACGGGCAGGTCTCCGCTGGAAGCCGTCAGCATGGGAATCGATATGCTTCCGACGGATGTGGCTTTCCGCTGCAATCTGATCACCGTCGAAGGGGACGGTCCGTATGAGGAGCTGACGATCAGAGATCACAGCGCCGGCGATATTTCAAATGAGGAGGCTGCGGAGCTGATCCGCTTTGTGAACGATCATCTGGGGACGGACAGGATACAGTTTTATCCGGGTGTCAGCTACCGCCATGCGATGATCGTAAAGGACGGATCAACGGATTATGATCTGACGCCGCCTCACGACGTTCTTGAACAGAAGGTAGGGCCGAATCTCCCGAAGGGCGGGGATGCGGGCTTCATCGAAGAGATGATGAGAAAGAGTTATGACCTGCTGAAGGACCATCCCGTCAATGCGGCCAGAAGAGAAAAAGGCCTGAACCCGGCGAATACCATATGGATCTGGGGGCAGGGCCGAAAACCGTCTCTGACGTCGTTTCGGGAAAAATTCGGCGTGGACGGCGCGGTGATCTCCGCGGTGGATCTGATCAAGGGCATCGCCGTATGTTCCGGCATGGAGGCCGTCGATGTGGAAGGCGCCACCGGCACGATAAAGACGAATTTCGACGGGAAGGCAAATGCTGCGATCCGGGCCTTCCGCAGCGGAAAGGATTTTGTCTATATCCATCTGGAAGCGCCGGATGAGTGTTCTCATCAGGGATCGATGGCGGAAAAGATCGAGAGTCTGGAACTCATCGATCGGAAAGTGACGAAGCCGCTGATCGATTATCTGAACTCGACAGGTGAAGATTACCGCGTCCTGATCCTGCCGGATCATCCGACGCCGGTCAGTATCCGCACGCATTCCGGAGAGCCTGTTCCGTATGTTCTCTATGACAGCAGAAAGGACAGCGGAAAGAGAGAAAACCGTTATTCCGAGGCATCGGGACGCAGCGGGGAAAAGCACTTTACGGACGGCTATAAGCTGACGGAGTATTTCTTCGGAAGAGACGATGCAGAATGATTTTCCGGTTCTGATCTGACTCCGGAAAAGAAACGATGAACGGCCGCAGATCCGGAAATTTGCAGCAGCAGAAGTATGGGAAAGAGAAAATGATGTTATGAGGCGGAAATGAAAAGAGAAATCGTAAAAGAGAGATCTGCGGGGTTATCTGCCGCGCGCGGATACAGATCATCCGGCAGACCGCATGTATCGCAGAACGGCCGTCAGGCTGTGTCTGCCGGATGCGGGCGGCGCCGTACGGTGAAGAGACTGACCGGTTTTGTTTTGAGTGTGATAATGGCGGCGTACTGTTTTTCACCCGCTTTCGTATCTTATGGTGCGGAAACGGAGCCGCCGGAGCTGGCGGCACAGTCGGCGGTGCTGATCAACGCTGACACAGGAGAGATTCTTTATGATAAGTATAAGGACTGGCCGCGTTATCCGGCCAGTACGACGAAGGTCATGACAGCGATCCTGGCTCTGGAAAATCTGGATCCCGATCAGGTATGCACGATCAGTCACAATGCGGCATACACCGAAGGCAGCCGGATTTTTCTGCTGGAGGGAGAACAGGTGACGGTGGAGCAGCTGCTTTACGCGATGCTGCTGGCGTCGGCCAATGACGCGGCGATTGCTCTGGCGGAGGCATGCGCCGGGACGACGGAGGCCTTTGCGCAGATGATGAATGAAAAAGCGGCGGAGCTGGGAGCGGAAAACACGAATTTTGTGACGCCGAACGGACTGCCCGACGAATCACATGTGACTTCGGCGCAGGATATGGCTCTGTTTGCACAGGAAGCTATGAAAAACGAGATGTTCCGCCGTATTGTCTCCACTTATGAATATGTCATTCCTCCGACGAATCTCCAGGCGGAGCAGCGGCTGATTCACAATACGAACAGATTGCTGTATGACACCGAAACGACGCTTGATATCGGCGGCGTCGCCAGAGCGCCGAAGTATGACGGAATTCTCGGGATCAAGACAGGCTATACGAATGCAGCTCACAGCTGTCTCGTGGCAGCGGCGGAAAGAGACGGAATGACGCTCATCGGAGTCGTCTTCAAGTCGGAACCGGACGCACTCTACGCGGATATGATAAAGCTTCTCGATTTCGGATTTGACAATTTCCGTGCACTGGATCTCGGATATGATGCCGGATCGGTTGTCGGAAAAATCGGTGTGGACGGAGGTTCAAAGCGGAATGTGGATGTGACGGTAAACAGTGATGTGAAAGTGATGCTGGAACGGATGAACGGGGATGAAGAGCCCGATGCTTCTGATTTTGAACTGAAGATCGAGGGAGAAGATCTGAAAGCTCCGTTTGACAGCGGTACGGAAGCAGGCAGGCTGGTCGTTTACCGGGATTCGGAAGCCGTAATGGAGCTGCCCGTTTATACGGCGGAAAGCGTCGATATCTCCCCGGCGCGCGCTTTTTTCTCATCCATAACGCCGCTCAGAGTCCTGGGCATGATTGTGGCGGCCGCAGTGATCGCCGGGATTATCGCCTATATCATCTTTGTTCTGAAAATCCGCAGGCGCGCGCAGGCTGAAGCGGAATCGCGGAGAGCAGAGCGGGAACGGCGCAGACGGGAGGAGGCTGCGAGACCGGATGATCTGGCTGTTAAATATCAGACAGATCGGCAGAGGAGGCAGCACCGCTCCGAAAATGCCGGAAAAGAAGAAGAAACACGATAAATTGTGTGCTGTATACATAAAGCGGGGCGGGAAACAGAATTTCTTCTGTTTTCCGCGCCGAAAGAAAAAATATTTCAGAAATTTCTATATAAATTAAAAAAAGCGTATAGAATCGAAAAAAATCAGAATAAATCACGGAAAAATCCCGTTATATAGAAAATCTTTTCTAAAAGTAAATTGAGTACAAAAAATAATTTTGTGTACGTTCCTGTGATTATATGTTAAAAAAATAACAAATGACATTGGTAAGATATACATATTATTGATAATGTAAACAATCTTTTTGCATTAAATAAGAGAGTTGAATGAATATTTTGCGTCAGCCGGAATTCCGGGTGTGTATACATGGAAAAAACTTGTGTAAAAAATAACGTTTTCGGTATGCGGCGAAGGTGTGCGGCGTTTGCAAACTGCGCGTTTTTTTGCTAAAATCGTTCATACAAAAAGACATGCTTCGACCGGCCGGGAGGCATATGCAGGCGGGATTCCCTCCCGTACCGTGCCCTCTGAAAACGACCGGAAGGAAGAAAAAAGTTAAAGTTTCCCGCGGGAAACCTTTCTTGCATTTTTGCATGAAAAACGGCCTGTTTCCGTCGGGAAATTCCGGAATAATATCGGGATGAGTGCGGCATCCCGGACAGGAGTGTTTGATGGATATCGCAAAAAT
Organism: uncultured Clostridia bacterium; assembly: GCA_944388495.1. GTDB lineage: Bacteria > Bacillota > Clostridia > Peptostreptococcales > Anaerovoracaceae > Alangreenwoodia. The sequence goes on from CALXIZ010000038.1 coordinate 8,703, forward strand.
CGCGGAAACAGTCAGCGCCGAGATTATTTATCGCGCTGAAAACAGCAGTGATATTGATATTACAGGAGCAGTAGCTGCGGATCTGATGAGTGAGGTGATGCTCGATACAGAAGAGGGAAGTCTCATCATCACGGGCCTGATCAATCCGCAGGTGATCCGGACGGCTGAGATGCTCGACATATATGCCGTTCTCTTTATCAGAGGGAAAAATATCCCGGAATCTATAATTGAGCTGGCGCAGGACAGAGGGGTGACGGTCATGAGGACGGAAGCCACGATGTTTGAGGCCTGCGGAAAACTGTACAGTGCGGGCATCGTTTCAGGTCAGTCGGCCTGAGGCAGGCGGCCTGCTCTGAATGACATATCGGAGGTTTGGAAAAATTGGCAGAAATCAGCAGCATGCATATCGAATGCATCATAGATAAGGATGACTTCAATGCTGCGGGAGAAGCATCCAGTAAGGTAAAGAAGAGTCTGAACATGCTCGGAATTCCGCCGAAGACGATCAAACGCATCGCGGTCGCCATGTATGAGGCGGAGATCAACGCCTTCATCCACGGCGGAGGCGGAAAAGCGGTGGCGGATATCTATCCGGACCGCGTCGAAGTTCTCATCTCGGATGAGGGAAAGGGAATCGCGGATCTGGATCTGGCAATGCAGGAGGGGTATTCCACTGCGCCGGAGGAAGTCCGTATGCTGGGATTCGGAGCAGGCATGGGCCTTCCGAATATCAAGCGGAACTCGGATGAACTGGATATCGACTCGGCCCCCGGAAAAGGCACGAGAGTAAAGATGAAGTTTAAACTTTCCTGAAGGGGGCATATAAGACAGACAGCCTGTCCGGCTGCCGTCCGCAGAGACGGAGGATGCGCGGCGCGGCTGATTCTGAAAAAACGGAAGGTAAGTGAATCACCATGGATGACAAGTATTATCATTCGGTAAGGCTGGAAAAGGAAAAGTGCATGGGCTGCACGAACTGTATCAAGCGCTGCCCTACCGAGGCAATCCGGGTTCACGACGGAAAGGCCATGATCATCAAGTCGCGCTGTATCGACTGCGGCGAATGTATCCGGGCCTGCCCTCACAGCGCAAAGCGCGCTGTCACAGATGATCTTGACATGATCCGGCAGTACAAGTACCGGGTGGCTCTGCCGGCTCCGGCTCTTTACAGTCAGTACCGCACGGCCAGGTCGAGAAATCATTTTCTGACCGCTCTGAAAAAACTCGGATTTGACGATGTCTTTGAAGTTGCGGTCGGCGCGGAAGTGGTCAGTGAATCCACAAGAGAATATCTGAAAGACAGAAAGCCGCAGATTCCTGTGATTTCCACCGCCTGTCCGGCGATTCTTCGTCTGATTCAGGTGAAATATCCGAATCTGCTCGATAATCTTCTTCCTCTGCAGGCGCCGGTGGAAGTGGCTGCAGGAATGGCACGGAGCCGTGCACTGAAAAAGTCGGGACTGAATACGAGAGATATAGGTATCTTTTTCATCACGCCGTGCGCAGCGAAAATGTACACGAAGTATCATCCTCTGCGCGGAGATGTGTCCGATATCGACGGTATCATTTCGTTTCAGGATATCTATATGCTTCTGAGAGCGCAGATCAAGGCGCTGGGAGAAGACGAAGAGGAGGATCTGGCCGAGGCGACGACATTCGGTGTCAGATGGCCGAATCCGGGAGGGGAGAGTCTGGCGCTCTCCATAAATAAGTTTATCGCCGTGGACGGCATTCACGACGCGGCGGAAATTTTCGATACGATCGAAAACAGCGATAAATTCGACGATATCGATTTCATCGAGGCGCTGGCCTGCAAGGGAGGCTGTCTGGGAGGCCCGCTGATGGTCAAGAATGTATATGTCTCTCAGGTTATCATGAAGTCCATGCGGGATGAAAAAGGCGGAAAATACCGTGCGGAAAAGCTGCCTCTGAGAGATGTGGATTACAGAGATTACATGTGGGATAAAGAGGTCAACCATATTCCGATTCACGCACTCGACTCCGATATCATGAGAGCGATGCAGAAGCTGGATGAGATGGAAAAGCTCATAGACGAGATGCCCGGCCTGGACTGCGGCGCGTGCGGCGCGCCGAGTTGCAAGGCGCTGGCCGAGGATATCGTCCGGGGTGAGGCGAAGACCACAGACTGCGTGTTCAAGCTGAGAGAGCGTGTCAGAAATCTGGCAAACGAGATGTTTGAACTGGAGAGTATGCTTCCTCCGGTGATGGCGCCGGTAAGAGGAAGCGGAACGCAGAGAGGAAAAAAGGAGGAAGGTCATGAAACTGAGTGAAGCGGCGGCTGCGCTGCCTGTGAAGGTACTGACCGGAGACTGCGTACGGGATCCTGAAATTTCCACGGTCTATACGTGTGATCTGCTCAGCCGGGTCATGTCCATGTCGGAAAAAGACTGTATCTGGATTACCGTGCTGACTCATCTCAATGTGGTGGCTGTGGCTCAGCTGGCCGATATCGCCTGCATCGTGATTCCGGAAGATATCCCGGTGCCGGAATCCACGATAGAAAAAGCGAAGGAGGAACAGATCAGCATTTTTTCCACATCGCTTCCGACATATGAGCTGTGCTGGAGACTCCACGATCTGATGAGCGGAACAGAGGCATGAGATATTACTACGACCTCCATATCCATACGGCGCTTTCGCCATGCGGCGACAACGATATGACGCCGAATAATGTGGTCAATATGTCTCTGCTCAAGGGACTCGACATCATCGCAGTCACTGACCACAATTCCGTACAGAATGCCGGTGCGGTCGCGGAGGCGGGCAGAAAAAACGGTCTGATTGTCGTTTTCGGCATGGAAATCGAAACGGCCGAGGAAGTGCATGTCGTGGCTCTCTTTCCCGACAGAGAGAGTGCGTACGGCGTGCAGGAAATCATATACCGTCATATGAACGGCATCAAAAACCGGGAAGATATTTTCGGAGAACAGAGAATTCTCGACGGGCAGGACGAACTGCAGGGCAGGGTCGATCAGCTTCTGATCACCGCCGTATCGCTTATGATCGAAGAAGTCTTTCAGATCGTGACAGAGGCGGGCGGAGTCTGCATACCGGCGCATGTGGACCGGGATTCACACAGTATACTGTCGAATCTGGGCATGATTCCGGAGGATCTCGCGGTCAGCAATATCGAGATTTCAAAAAACTGTGACAGGGTCACCTTTCTCGGGGCAAATCCCGGGCTGGAGAGGTACGGTGTACTCCGCAGCTCCGATGCTCATTACCTGTGGGACATTTCCGAGAGAGAAAATTATATAGAGACAGAGCGACAGATAAAAGATGCCGGCGATGTGGTTGAGCTGCTGAAAAAGCCGCTGAACGGATGAGCCGGATAAAGAATCTGTCTGCCGCATTGTCGGAACAGATTTTGTCAATAATTACTTTCAGCTTTTATACATTCACAGGAGGTATGATTGAATGAGCAAAAGACGTACAGTTGATATCACAGATCAGCAGCTTAAAGCGATCAACGATATCATAGACAAGTACAAAGACATGCAGGGAGCTCTGATTCCGACACTGCATGATGTCCAGGAGTACTTCGGATATCTCCCGATCGAGGTTCAGAAAATCGTTTCGGAGGGACTCGGTATTCCTCTGGCTGAGATTTACGGCGTGGTTACGTTCTATACGCAGTTTTCCACTCAGCCGAAAGGACAGTATACCGTCAGTGTCTGTCTCGGTACGGCATGTTATGTCAAGGGTTCCGGAAAAATTCTCGAGAAGTTCGAGGAGATTCTGGGCATCAAAGCCGGCGAAGTTACCGACGACGGCATGTTCGGCATCGAAGCGTGCCGCTGCGTGGGAGCCTGCGGTCTGGCGCCTGTAGCCATGATCAACGGCGAGGTTTACGGACGTCTCGTTCAGGCCGATGTTCAGGGTATCTGCGACAAATATATGAACGAGTAATGTCATGGTCGATTTGTCACTGCATCTGATGGATATCATGCAGAATTCCGTCGTCGTCGGCTCTACCTTTGTGGAGGTGGGCATTTCGGCGGAAAAGAGCAGAAATCTGCTGACGATATACGTGAAGGATGACGGCTGGGGCATGTCCCCGGAGACGGTGAAGCGTGTGTCCGATCCGTTTTATACGACGCGCAGCACACGGAAAGCGGGACTGGGGATTCCGCTGCTGACGGATGCCGCGCAGATGGCGGGCGGCGAGGTACACATCGAATCGGAAGCCGGACGCGGGACGACGGTGACAGCCACCTTTCAGATCGATAATATCGACAGAAAACCGCTGGGAGATGTGGCGGAGACGATGACTGCCTCGATCATGGGCTATCCGGATATGGAATTCCATCTGATCCTGAAAAATGAGGATACGGAATATGTTTTCAGGACAGAAGATGTGAGAGAACAGATCGGGGAAGTTCCGATCAACGATATCGAGATTATTTCGTTTATCAGAGACATGCTGAACGAGCAGATCACTTTAATATTTGGAGGTATCTTAAATGAAATCATTAGCTGAACTGGCGGAGCTCAGAAAGAAGAGCCTTGACGCGATAAATATGCGTGACGGACATGCGCACAAGAGAGTCGTAGTCGGAATGGCCACCTGCGGAATCGCTGCCGGCGCAAGACCGGTGATGAATGCTTTTACCGAAGAACTCAAAAAACGCAACATCAACGACGTTACGGTGGGAATGACCGGCTGCATGGGAATGTGTGTCCTCGAACCGATGGTCGACGTTTACGATGAAAACGGGGAGAAAATCACTTACGTAAAAATGAATCCCGAAAAAGTGGCAAGAGTTGTGGCAGAGCATATCGTAAACGGCCAGCCTGTTACGGAATATACGATTGCGAATGAGAATCTTTAAGGAGAAGGAGGAAAAAGCATGCAGATTGCGAGATCACACGTTTTAGTATGCGGCGGCACAGGATGTCTTTCATCCCATTCTGACAAGCTGAGAGAGAGACTGGCCGAAAAGCTCAAGGAGCTCGGAATCGCCGATGAGATACAGATCATAGAGACGGGCTGCTTCGGGCTCTGTGCGGAAGGTCCTATCGTCGTCGTTTATCCGGAAGGCGCGATGTACTCCAGAGTAACGCCGAAGGATATCGATCTGATCGCGGAAGAACATCTGCTGAAGGGAAGAATTGTGGAAAAACTCCTGATCGGCAACAATACGGATTCTTTCGATGCAGAGGGCAACAAGCTCGAAAATACGGATTTCTTCTCTCGCCAGAAGAGAGTCGCACTCAGAAACTGCGGACGTATCAATCCGGAGGATATCACAGAATATATCGCATTTGACGGCTATCAGGCGCTCGGTAAGGTGCTCACGGAAATGACTCCGGAGGAGGTTATCGATGTGGTCAAGAGATCCGGATTAAGAGGCCGCGGCGGCGCAGGCTTCCCGACAGGTCAGAAATGGTCTTTTGCGGCAGCTTCGGAAGGCCCTGTAAAATACGTGGCATGTAATGCCGACGAAGGTGACCCGGGCGCATTCATGGATCGTTCCATCCTCGAGGGCGACCCTCATTCCGTACTGGAAGCGATGACGATCGCCGGCTATGCCATCGGTGCGCATCAGGGATACATATACGTAAGAGCGGAATATCCGACAGCGGTAAAGCGTCTGAATATCGCTATCGAACAGGCTCACGAATACGGACTTCTGGGAGATGACATCTTCGGTACGGGATTCTCCTTCGATATCGGCATCCGTCTGGGTGCAGGCGCATTTGTATGCGGCGAGGAGACCGCGCTGATGAATTCCATCGAGGGCAAGAGAGGCGAGCCTCGTCCCCGTCCGCCGTTCCCGGCGTCGAAGGGTATATTCGACAAGCCTTCCATGCTGAATAACGTGGAAACCTATGCGAATATCTGTCAGATTATTCTCAATGGTCCGGAATGGTTTGCTTCCATGGGTACGGAAAAATCCAAGGGAACAAAAGTATTTGCGGTCGGAGGAAAGATCGTCAACACTGGACTGGTGGAAATCGAAATGGGAACGACTCTCAGAGAGGTCATCTACGATATCGGCGGCGGAATCCCGGGCGGCAAGAAGTTCAAGGCGGCCCAGACAGGCGGTCCTTCGGGCGGATGTATCCCGGCATCGCATATCGATACACCGATGACATATGATGATCTCAGCGCGCTCGGTTCCATGATGGGCTCCGGCGGTCTGATCGTCATGGACGAAGACGACTGTATGGTCGACATCGCAAAGTTCTTCCTCGAATTTACGGTGGATGAATCCTGCGGAAAATGTCCTCCGTGCAGAATCGGTACGAAGAGAATGCTGGAAATCCTGACGAAGATCACAGAAGGAAGAGGCGAGCTGGAAGATATCGATCGTCTCGAAAAGCTGGCAAAGAATATCAAGGCTTCTGCGCTCTGCGGACTCGGCCAGACGGCTCCGAACCCGATTCTCAGTACGCTGAGGTATTACAGAGATGAATATATCGCCCACGTCGTCGACAAGAAATGTCCGGCAGGCGTATGTAAGAAGCTCATCAAAATCAAGATCAACCCGGATCTCTGCAAGAGCTGCGGAATCTGTGCAAAACTGTGCCCGACTACGGCCATCAGAGGCGAAAAGAAGGTTCCTTATGAGATCGATCAGTCGAAGTGCCTGAAGTGCGGCGCATGCGTTGAAAAATGCCCGTTCAAGGCTATTTATAAAGAAGCTTAGGAGGACAGAGGAAAAGAATGAGCATGGTAAACATTACAATCGACGGAAAACCCGTACAGGTACCGGAAGGTACGACCGTTCTGGAAGCGGCAAAGCAGGTCGGAATCGATATCCCTACGCTCTGTTATCTGAAGGGTGTAAACGAAATCGGAGCCTGCAGAATGTGCCTGGTTGAAATCAAGGGCGCAAAGGCACTCCAGGCTGCCTGTGTTTATCCGGTAGCGGAGGGCAACGAAATCTACACGGCTTCTCCTGTTGTCAAGGAAGCGAGAAGAATCAATCTTGAACTTCTGCTCTCCAATCATAAAAGAGAGTGCCTGACCTGTGTCAGAAATAAGAACTGCGAGCTGCAGACTCTGGCAGAGGAACTCAATATCACGGATCTGGAATTTGAAGGCGAAAAGTGTGATCTCCCTCTCGACGAGACGTCTCCGTCTTTAGTAAGAGATCCTCAGAAGTGTATCGCCTGCAGACGCTGCGTAGCTGCCTGCAGAAATATCCAGAAAATCGGCGTTATCGATGCGGTAAACAGAGGCTTTACGACGACGATTTCTCCGGCCTTCGGACTGGGACTCGGCGAAGTGGCCTGCGTCAACTGCGGACAGTGTCTCGTAGCCTGTCCTGTGGGAGCGATTACGGAACAGAGCTCCATCAGACAGGTATGGAATGCGATCGCCGATCCGGACAAAGTCGTACTCGTACAGACAGCTCCGGCGGTAAGAGCGGCGATCGGCGAGGAATTCGGCATGCCGATCGGAACGGCGGCCACAAAGCAGATGGTCGGCGCGATGCTCGGACTCGGCTTTGATAAAGTATTTGATACGGATACGGCGGCTGACCTGACGATTCTCGAAGAGGGGACGGAGCTGCTGCAGAGACTGCAGAACGGAGGAAAACTGCCTCTGATCACATCCTGCAGCCCGGGCTGGATCAAGTACTGCGAGCACTATTATCCGGACTTCCTCGACAATCTCTCGTCCTGCAAGTCACCGCATGAAATGTTCGGCGCAGTGCTGAAAACATATTATGCGGAGAAAAATAATATCGATCCGTCCAAGATCGTTACGGTATCCATCATGCCTTGTACGGCGAAGAAATTCGAGGCGAAGAGACCGGAGCTCGGAGACAAGGGACTTCAGGATGTCGATTACGTTCTGACGACCCGTGAACTGGCAAAGATGATCCGCGAAGCGCGCATCGAATTTACGAAATGTGAGGGCGAATTTGAAAGTCCGTTCGGACCGGCTTCCGGTGCGGGCGTCATCTTCGGCGCGACGGGCGGCGTAATGGAAGCCGCTCTGAGAACGGTTGCCGACATTCTCACGGGCCAGGATCTCCAGGATATCGAATATCACGATGTCAGAGGTCTGCAGGGCATCAAGGAGGCTTCCGTAAAGGTCGGAGATCTGGAAGTCAAGCTGGCGGTGGCACACGGCCTCGGCAATGCTTCCGCACTTCTCGATAAGATCAGAGCGGGCGAAGCGGAATATCACTTTGTCGAAATCATGGCCTGCCCTGGCGGCTGCGTCAACGGCGGAGGCCAGCCGATTCAGCCGGCCAGAATCAGAAACTGGGTCAATATTCCTCAGCTCAGAGGCCAGGCTCTTTACGAAGAAGACAGAAACCTGCCGATCAGAAAATCGCATAAGAACCCTGTCATCATGAAGAACCTCTATGAAGACTGGCTCGGCGAACCGGGAAGCGAACAGGCACATCACCTGCTGCACACGACTTACACGGCCAGAGATAAGTTCTGATAGCCGGAAAGTCTGTATGCGGGGCGAGGCCCTTTCATAAAGAGAGAATACGGAATTCTGCGCGGACGGTTCCGATGCCTTAAAAAGCATCGGAACCGTCCGCGTCTGTGTTATACTGGAACGGAAGAGCTGAAAGCGGCGATTTCCGGCATGGCACGATAAAAACACGATAAAAAACGGAAGGAGAGAGCATCTGTGATCAGTTTTTTTACCGGAATCTTCAGCAGAATGTAAAGGACCGGACGGAGGCTTTTCTGTCCGGATCCTGAAAATTTCAGAACAACACTCCGGATATATCATGAAGAAAGGAATAGGCGATGACGACAACTTTTCTGTCAGAACTCGCTGCCGGTCTGGAACCTTACGTTCCGGGCGAGCAGCCGAAGGATAAAAAATATATCAAACTCAATACGAATGAAAATCCGTATCCGCCCTCGGAGGCGGTGATCCGGGCAATCGAAGAGGAGGCGGCGAATCTCCGCCTGTATCCGGATCCGGATGCGACGGCCGTGCGCACGGCCGCGGCGGAATATTACAACGATGCGCTGCAGCTTACGGGGACGGACCGGCTGACGGAGGAAAACATTTTCGTCGGCAACGGTTCGGATGAAGTGCTGGCGTTTCTTTTTCCGACTTTTTTCAAGGGGAAAAAGATCGCTTTCGCCGATGTCACCTACAGCTTTTATCCCGTCTATGCGTCGCTCTTTGAAGTGCCGTATGAGCTGCTTCCTCTGAAAGAGGATCTGTCGGTCGACGTGGAACAGTACTGCGGGGGACTGCCCGGGGATATCGGAGCAGTGCTGCTCTGTAATCCGAACGCTCCTACAGGCAGAGCGCTGCAGCTTGCGGAAATCGAACGCATTCTCGCCGCAAATCCTGAGAAGCTGATCGTCGTGGATGAAGCTTATGTGGATTTCGGGGCACAGACGGCTGCGGGAGCGGTAAACAGATATGAAAATCTGCTGATCACACAGACATTGTCGAAATCGAGACAGCTGGCGGGGATACGCGCGGGAATCGCCGTCGCTTCGAAGTCTCTGATCGCAGGTATAAATGCCGTAAAAAACTCGTTCAATTCCTACACGGCCGACCGGCTCGCCATCGCAGCGGCGGCGGCGGCGTTCCGCGACAGGCAGTATTTCGATATGACGAGAGAAAAGATCATCTCCACCAGACAGAGAACAGAGGAACAGCTGAGAGAGCTGGGATTTGACGTCATTCCTTCCTCATCGAATTTTCTCTTCGCCGCGCCGCGGGAAATCGAGGCGGCCGAACTTTTTTCACGTCTCAGAGAGGCGGGCATACTCGTCCGGTACTTTGCAAAACCGCGGATCGACGACCGGCTGCGCATCACTGTCGGGACGGATGAAGAGATGGATGCGCTGATCCGGGAAATCCGAAACATTCTGGGAAGGTGAAAGCGCTTGTTTGACATAAAGGAAAATCTGAAAAAGCTGCCGGATAAGCCGGGAGTCTATCTTCACAGAGATAAGCTGGGACACGTTATCTATGTGGGAAAGGCGGTTTCTCTGAAAAACCGCGTTCGCCAGTATTTTCAGTCGCAGACAAATATGCCGCCGAAGGTGCGGGCGATGGTGGAGCATATCGAGGAATTTGAATATATCACCACCGATTCCGAGATGGAAGCGCTCATACTGGAGTGTAATCTGATAAAGAAGTACATGCCGAAGTATAATGTGCTTCTGAGAGATGACAAGACATATCCGTATATCAAAGTGACGACGGGAGAAGATTTTCCGCGCGTGATCAAGACGAGACGCGTCATCGGAGACGGTTCACGCTACTTCGGCCCCTACAGTGATGCGGGAGCCGTCAATGAGATCATCGATCTTTTAAACAGTGTGTACCTTCTGAAGAGATGTTCGGCGAAGTCTTTTCCGAAGGATTTCCGTCCGTGCCTGAACTACCATATCGAACAGTGCAGAGGCGTCTGTGCCGGCAGAGTGTCGAAAGAAGAGTACGGACGCCAGATCGAAAAGGTACTGTCTTTTCTGAAGGGGCAGAATCAGGAGATGATCGAAACGCTGACGGAACGCATGCGGCAGGAATCGGAGGCTCTCAATTTCGAACGCGCTGCGGAATACAGAGATAAAATCGAAGCGGTAAAGGCGATCAGTGAAAAACAGAAGGTTGTGCTCAGTTCGGCGGGCGATATGGATCTCATACTTTCCGCAAAGGGGACGGAGGGTGTCTATATCGTCATGTTTTTCGTCCGGGGCGGGAAACTGTGCGGCAGAGAGAGCTATACCATGGAATCAGAGATGAGCGACGACAGAAAGACGATCGTCTCTTCTTTCATCAAACAGCATTACCGCGGGGATATGCTGATTCCGAAAGAGATCGCACTGGAAGAGGAGACGGAGGATATGCGGCTGCTGTCGCAGTGGCTTTCCGGACTTCGCGGCGCACAGGTCCGTCTCTTTGTGCCGCAGAAAGGCGATAAGCATGCGCTGATGGAGATGGCGCGCCGTGATGTGATCGAAATGATGAAAGTGCTCGATCAGCGAGCCGCTTCGGGACGGGAACGCAGTGCGGAGGCGGCGCGGGAGCTGGAGAAGATCTTCGGCGCCGCCGTCGCGGCGGCGGAAGAGGAGCAGCTGAGAGCTTCCGAAGAGAAACCGGAGATACGGCGGCCGGATGCGGAAAAACGTCCGGCAGGCATGTGGCGTATAGAGTCTTATGATATTTCAAATACCGGCGGAGTGGATTCCGTGGGTGTGATGGTCGTTTTTGAAAACGGAAAGCCGGACCGCCAGTCTTATCGCAAATTCCGGATACGCACGACAGACGGGCCGGACGATTATGCCGGCATGCAGGAGGTCATCTACCGCAGATTCCGGAGGGCCCAGAAGGGTGATCCCGGATTCCGGAGAAGGCCGGATCTTCTGTTTATAGACGGAGGAAAGGGACATGTGAATGCGGTGGAGGAAGTTCTGTCGGCAATGGGAGAACATATCGTCACGGCCGGCATGGTAAAGGACGACAGACACCGCACGAGAGGCCTGATCGTGAACGGGCGGGAGGTCGTTCTGAAAGAGCATCCCGCTCTGTTCCGCTATGTCACTTCGATCCAGGATGAGGTCCACCGCTTTGCCATCGATTATCACCGCGGAATCCGCAGCAAAAATATGAGCCGCTCTGTTCTCGATGAAATACCCGGAATCGGAGAACAGCGCAAGAAAGCGCTTCTGGCGGCATTCGGCAGTATCGGCGCGATCCGCGAAGCGGATGTGCAGCGGCTGACGGAGGTGGAAGGAATGAACAGAAAGGCGGCGGAGGCGGTATATCTGTATTTCCGGAAAGAGAAAGAAAATCCCGCGCCGGCGGATCCGGCGCAGAGCTGATATCCGGCCGCGATACGGAAAAGGAAAAAGCGCTGTACCGGCGGAAAAGTCCGCCGGTACAGCGCTCGACTGCATTATCTGCTGTATTTTTCCGTTCTGATTATTCTTCTTCGAGAGACAGCAGTTCAAATTCCGCAGCGACTTTTTCAAATTCTGCATCATCTTCGATATCGATCAGTTCAAATTCCTCATCCTCGAGCTCTTTGTAGCCGTAGATGTAGACATCGTCCGTGCCGTCCTGCGGAAGAAGTGCGATATATTCCTTTCCTTCAAAATCGAAGATACCGAGAATCTCACATTCTATATCATCGCTGTCATCAAACTGAAGTGTAATGTATTCTGCATCGTCGTCGAATGCATCATTTGCGGGAATTTTATCTTCAGCCATAAAATCTTTCTCCTTTCCGTTCTCCTTGATTTGCGCCCGGTCGAGTTCATTATAGCATCCGCAAAAAGCACAGGCAATTAATTTATGGGACAGCGGAGTAAAACACGGCGGATTTATTTCCGGAGAATGTCAGCCGGAAAAAGCCGCCGGAATCCTTTTTTCTTTCGAGAATGAGAGTTTTCACAGATACATATCTTCTGCTATAATTATCAAATGACGGTCCGGAAGGGACCTGAAAAAGAAAGGAAAGGAAACAAGACATGAGAAAAAGAAAATCTTTCAGACTGACGGCAGGAATGCTGACAGCCGTTCTCTGCCTGACGGCAGCTGTTCCGGCCGTATCCTATGCTGATGAACCTGCGGACAGCGCAGCGGGCGGAATATCGCATGCCGCCTATATCCGGGGATTTGAAGACGGCACAATCCGCCCTCAGGAGGCGGTAACTCGCGCACAGGCGGCACAGATGATCTTCACCCTCACAGAAAAAAACGGTGCGGATGATCCGGCTGCCGGAGCTGAGGACGGATCACAGAACGGCAGTCAGGAAAAGCGGAGCGCGGAATTCAGCGATGTAGCGGACGGCGCCTGGTATCATGAAGCGGTCACCGCTCTGACAGAGCGCGGAATTCTGAACGGATACGAGGACGGAACATTCCTGCCGGACAGAACGATCACGCGTGCCGAACTGGCTTCCATCGTCATCCGCGCCGCTGAAGGAGAAGAGACTGCGGTGAAGGAAAACACCGCCTTCTCTGATGTGGCGGCGGACGCATGGTATGCGGAAGCCGTTGCGAAAGCCTCTGAAAACGGCTGGATCACAGGATATGAAGACGGAACATTCCGTCCGTCCGGAAACGCGACGAGAGCGGAATCCGTCGCGATGCTCAACAGAGTCTTTGAGAGAAGCGCGGACAGATTTACTCTCAATATGGCTGATGATATCCGTGTGATGCCGGATGTGACCAGCTCTCACTGGGCGTATTACGATCTCATCGAAGCGCTGACGGAGCACACCTGCACCCGCACGGACAGCGGCGAAAGCTGGATTTCGCATGAACCGGGAACGGTAGATCTGGCAGCCGGCTGGCATAATATCGGCGGAGAGCTGTTTCATGTAAATGAAAGAGGACTCTTCGACTACCGGACGGAGGTCGACGGACTGACGCTGGATGTTCACGGCAGATATACGACAGGAGACAGCGAACTCGACGCGCTTCTGACGGAAGCGGCAGAAGAGGCTCTGACAGACGGCATGACACAGCCGCAGCGCCTGAGAGCCATGTATGATTACGCGATGGATACCTTCTCTTACCGCGGTGCGGAAAATGTCGAGACGGGAAGCACGGGCTGGGAGACAGAGATCGCAAAGACGATGCTGTCCGCGAAGAAGGGAAACTGTTATTCCTGGGCGGCGGCATATACGTATCTCGCACGTAAAGTAGGCTATCCGGCTGAAGCCATCGCCGGAGAGAGTATTTCACCGAAGGGAAACCGTTCGATTCATGCCTGGACGGAAATCGTGATCGACGGTACGGCTTATACCTTTGATCCGGAAATAGAGGCTGTATATGCCGCTACCTACGGTGAAGACTATGATCTGTACATGAAGACATACGGCACGACGCCGCTGACCTATATCAAGCCGGAAGTGCAGGAACCGGAGCCGGAGCCGGGTGAAGAAACGGAAACCGATCCGAAGCTGACGGAAATTCTCTCGTTCGTCTACGACGGTATCGAATCTCCTGCTGTGGAGCCGGTGGCTCTGAACGCGGATAATGAAAAGTATTATCTCGGCGTGGAGGGTCTCGACTACAGAGCGGGAATCGGAAGTGACGCTATGATCACGTCGATCGCACACTCTGTCGTTCTCATCGAGATGGAGGAAGGCGCCGATATTGAAGCGGCGAAAAAGAGTATCAAGGAAAACGCCGACGGAATAAAATGGATCTGTGTCGGTGTAAGTGATGAAAATATCCGTGTGGAAAGTGTCGGAAATTATGTACTGCTCGTCATGGATGAGAATTCTCAGGCATATATCGATAATTTCCTTGAAAATGCGGATGCTATCGAAAATCTTTAACGGATGCGGATCCGGCAGATAAAACCGGAGATGCTGCAGGACAGGACGGATATGATATGGAAGGCTCTGAAGAAAGAAAGACGGATACAAAAGAACAGAATACAGCTCCGGAAAAAATTACGGACAGTACGACAGCGGGCGTTCTGAAAGAATTTGCGGCATTCTGCAGATTCCCGCACGGATCCGGAAATGAAGAAAAGATTGCGGAATATCTTTCGGAACGCCTGAAAAAAGAAGGCCTTTCTCCTGAGACAGACAGTGCCGGAAATCTTATCTGTGACATACCGGCTTCCGGCGGCTGCGGGGAGGCTCCGCTGACTGTGCTTCAGGGACACATGGATATGGTGTGTGCGGCACTCGACGATTCCTACTGTCCGGAGACAGATCCTGTCATCTGGAAGCTGGGGGAAGAGAAGGAAAGCGGCAGGCTTCTTCTGCAGAGCGACGGAAGATCCTCTCTGGGCGCCGACTGCGGTCTCGGAAATGCGGTTCTGCTGTGGACGGTATTTTCCGGCGGATGCGTTCACGGCCCTCTGCGCCTGATCTTCACTGTGGAAGAGGAAATCGGTCTGGCCGGGGCAAAAAAACTGGATGCATCGGTATTTGACGATGTGAAATATGTGATCAATGTGGACGGCTTTCACTGGGGGCGCCTGGTGGCAGGAAGTGCGAGCGGGAGCAGAGAAACCTATACGTCTCCCGCCCGCTTTGTGCGTCTGGCCTCTTCTGAAGATGAAGCCGCCGCGAAGAACGGCGGAGGGAAAGAAAAGCAGTGCGCAAAGACAAAAAAAAGCGGACTGATCGCTTTCGAAGTCTGTGTGTTCGGCTTTCAGAGCGGTCATTCCGGCTATGATATCAGTAAAGGACGCGCCAATGCGATCCGTCTTCTAAACGGCCTTCTCAGAGATCTTACAGAACGGAAAATCATCTGCCGTCTGGCCGCATATCACGGCGGATGCGGGCATAATGTCATTCCGGGTGACGCTTCCGCGGTCGTCGTCATAAGGCGGAAGGATCTTCTTGTGTTTCAGGATTCCGTCAGAAAGCTGATGAGCCGGATCATGACCGACTATGAGATCAGCGATCCGGACGGCACGCTCTTTTACAATGAAATCGCTCTGCCGGAATATGTACTCGCAGCGGAGGACGGACAGAATCTGGTGGATTTCATGGCTTCGATTCACGACGGCGTTCTGCACTGGATGAAGGAGATTCCGGGAATGCCGGATACTTCATCGAATCTGGGCATGGTGAAATGCTGTGCACAGGAGATCGCCGGAGGAGAAGCCGGCGGTATATGTGTGAAAACATTTGCGCGCAGCATGACGCCGGAATATCATGACGAGGTTCTCAGGGAACACAGAGAAGCGGCGGAAAAATACGGTTTCCGCGATGATATCAGCGAATACGGAGTCTGGCGCTTCGACAGCGGCAATCCGCTGATCCGTCTGACGTCACAGGCATTCCGCAGAATTACGGGAAAAGAGCCGGAAGTGACGGCGGAGCATGTCGGCCTGGAGCCTTCCGTATTCTGCGGCAAAGCGGACCATCTGCATATGATAAATGTGGGAGCGGATATCATCGATCCGCACACAGTCCACGAACGCGTTCACGTCGATACGATCCGGCCTTTTGCACTGGTCATGGCGGAGGTTCTGGAGATGATCGGAAGAGAAAAAAATACAGAGACGTGATGAAAACGGACGTCCGGATGAAAAAAGAGCAGATGACAGAAGCGGTCAGAGATTTCCGCCTGCGCGCGGCTGCGCCGCTGTCATACCAGCGGCGCAAAGACACGGAGCACTCGTCCGGCGAGACGGAAGAGCAGAGGCTTCTTCTTGTAGTCGGAGAGTGTGATTCTGTGTGAATCGGCGAAAGTGCTTTCAAAATCGGCTGAGATGTCTTTCAGGACATCATTGGCAAAGATCAGAGAGGCGCATTCATAGTGGAGGTAGAGACTGCGGAAATCGAGGTTGATCGTTCCCACAGCTGCGATGATGCCGTCGGCCTCCACCACCTTTGAATGAACGAAGCCGGGCGTATATTCATAGATGCGCACGCCGGCCTCGAGAAGTTCCGGATAGTAGCTTTTTCCGATCAGATTGATCGTCTTTTTGTCCGGTATGAACGGCAGCAGAAGCCTCACATCGACGCCGCTTCTGGCCGCTCTCTTCAGCGCGTTGAGCATCTCGTCGTCGAGGATGAGATACGGTGTCATGATATGGACATGATCGACGGCAGACTGTATGATGTGCAGATAGACACTCTGAGCGACGGAGATCGGCTGATGAGGCCCGTCGCCGTACGGGATGACGAAGCCGTCTCCCGGCTGAGGCAGGCGTTCTATCCTGACATTCAGATAAGGCTCATAAACCCGCATCTCGGGGGAGACGGAAGTATTCCACATCTGAAGAAACATCAGAGTGTAGTTTTTCACCGCACTGCCTTCCACGAGAAAACAGTTGTCTTTCCATCTGCCGAAGCGCTGCTCCCGGTTGATATATTCATCGGCGAGATTGATGCCGCCGCTGAAAGCGGCTTTTCCGTCGATCACGAGAATCTTGCGGTGGTCTCTGTTGTTATAATGTGTTGAAAAAAACGGCGTGACTCTGGCGAAAACCTTCGCCTTGATACCGAGGGCCGTCAGATAAGCGGCATAATTCCGCGGAAGCTTCGTCATACATCCTATGTCATCGTACATGACGCGGACTTCCACCCCTTCTTTTACTTTTCTTTTCAGTATTTCAAGAATTGTATTCCAGAAAATTCCCTCCTGAATGATGAAAAATTCGAGGAAAATAAAATGCTGTGCTTTTTCCAGATAGCGGATCATTTCGGGGAAAGCGTCATCTCCCAGCGGAAAATAGCGCACGGATGTATTTCTGTAGGTCGCATAACCTCCTGCTTTTTCGATGTACCCGGACAAAATTGCCGTACGGCGGCTGAGAACAGCGAGACTTCCCGCTGTCTGCGGGTCGGTGTGCGTATATTTTTCTGTCTCTTTCAGCGTCTGCCTCACACTCTGTGTGGAGGCGATGGAACCGAGATTGAAATGAAACAGAAGATAAAGCAGCGAACCGAATACGGGCAGAAGTGCGACCGGTATAATCCAGGCTATTTTGTAGGAAGGATTACTCTCACTGTTCAGAATAATCAGGAAAATACACGCACTCAGGACGATCATGATCAGCAGAATAGCCTCTGTATGCTGTTCACTCCAGGAAAAAGTCAGAACAGCCAGTATCAGAAACTGAAGGATGATGAGTGCGACCGATATACAGGTACGGCTGAAAATGAGCCGGAATATGGAATTTTTCGGAACGGTTTTGATTTTTTCAAAATCGTAATCGCTGAAGTAATCGCTGAGTTTTTTCGGGCTGTTCATGAGATGTCCTTTCTGTTTGTCGCAGCGCGTCTTTCCGCGGGGATGGTATTTTTCCGGCGGCTCCGCGGACATGGCGGCCGGAGCCGAAAATACAGTCAGTGGAATAATTATAGCACAGATGAATGTTTTTTTGTGTTCTGTCCATAATATACATCAGAAAAGACTGGTAAAGAGAAAAGAAAGGAAAGGCGGAACACATCATGAAATATAATCAGTATGCGGACGGATTCAGTCCGGCGCCGACCTGTCTGAAAAACTGCCTGCTGGCGTTTCTCACCGGCGGAGCGATCTGCGAGACGGGACATC
This sequence comes from uncultured Clostridia bacterium, assembly GCA_944388495.1. GTDB lineage: Bacteria > Bacillota > Clostridia > Peptostreptococcales > Anaerovoracaceae > Alangreenwoodia. Next base: position 26,659 of record CALXIZ010000038.1, read on the forward strand.
TGATCAGAGCGGCTGTCATGTCAGCCGGAGCGGATGCGGAGACGGCGGGCATGTGGACGACCGTCGCTCTGATCTGCACGGCGCAGCTCATCACCGGCCTCGGCTGGTACAACACGCTGGGAAGGATCGGAGGAGCCGGTGCGGCGGTGCCGATTACCGGATTTGCCAATTCCGTGGTTTCTCCGGCTCTGGAGTACAAAAAAGAAGGCATCATTCTGGGTACCGGGGCAAAGATTTTCAGCCTTTCCGGTCCTGTGCTGGCGGTGGGATTTTCCGTGTCGGCGGCGGCAGGAATCCTGTATAAGCTGCTGGGTCTGCTGTAACGCGGGAGGCTGAAAAATGTCGGGAAATAAAACATGCAGGCGCATCGGCAGAAGAACGTTTGAATACATCAGCCGTCCGTCCGTTGCCGGAGCCGGAAGTGTGGCGGGAGAGATGGAAGGGCAGGGACCGCAGGCGGAATGGTTTGATGTCGTGCTGAACGACGACCGCATGGGTCAGGCGACCTGGGAAAAAGCGGAGTCGAAAATGCTGGGCACAGCCGTCGAATATGCGATGAAGGACGCCGGTGTTTCGCGCAGGGATGTCGACGCGATTTTATGCGGAGATCTGCTCAATCAGCTGATGGCATCCTCGTTTATGGCGAGAGATCTGGCAGTTCCGTTTCTGGGCGTTTACGGAGCCTGTTCCACGATGACAGAATCCATGCTTCTCGGCGGAGCTCTTGTGGACGGCGGATACTGCCGTACCGTGATTACCGGAGCTTCCAGCCATTTTTCGACGGCGGAGCGTCAGTTCAGAATGCCGCTGGAGCATGGGAATCAGAGAGCGCTCTCGGCTCAGTGGACGGCGACGGCGGCGGGAGCGCTCGTAATCTCATCGGAACAGGACAGCCATATGCGTCTGACTCATGCCACCATCGGCAGAATCGTGGATCCGGGGATCATGGATTCCAGCTGCATGGGAGCGGCCATGGCGCCGGCCGCATTCCATACGATACAGAATCATCTGAGAGATCTCGGAAGAAAACCGCTGGATTACGATCTGATTCTCACCGGAGATCTGGGAAGCATCGGCAGGAGAATACTCGTGGATTTTTCAGAGAGGGGATCAAAGCTGCCTCATCTCAGCGAGGTATATGATGACTGCGGCGCGATGATGTATGACGTCAGCAGACAGGATGTGCATGCCGGAGGCAGCGGCTGCGGCTGCTCAGGATCGATCATCGCCGGCAGGATATGCAAAGAGATGCGCGAGGGAAAAATCCGCAGAGCGATGCTCGTTTCCACCGGTGCCCTCATGTCGACGATCAGCACTCAGCAGGGAGAATCGATTCCGGGGATCGCTCATGCGGTCACGGTGGAATACGTCTGAAGGGAAAAACAGAATCATGCAAATCGATATCATGGAGATGATCAGAGTATTTGCCGTCGGCGGCGGAATCTGTGTCATCGGCCAGCTGCTTCTTGATTTTACAAATCTCAATGCGCCCAGAATACTCGTACTCTTTGTGGCTGTAGGCGGAATCCTTACGGCTCTGGGTCTGTATCAGCCTCTCGTGGATTTTGCGGGCAGCGGAGCCACCGTCCCGCTGCCGGGATTCGGCTATGCTCTGGTGCGGGGTGTTCTCGAAGAGACGGCAGCCTCCGGATGGGCGGGCGTACTGACCGGAGGCATAAAAAATACGGCGGCCGGCATTACGGCAGCCGTCGTATTCGGCTATCTGGTGGCTCTGATCTTTGATCCGAAATCGAAAAGATAAAACACACAAAGACAGAAAAAACGCCTCGCGGATTTCCGGCCCGCTTCTGTGCCGGAAATCCGCGGGGCGTCTGTCAGTTCTTCCGTCCCTGTATCCGATTATCAGTCTTCTGCCGTTTCGGAGAAGATTTTTTCCTCCAGAAGTGAGGCGGCATCCTCTACACAGCCGGGGCAGCTTCTGAGCTTCGGTCTGCCCTTTCCGCCCAGAAGATCACGGCAGTATGTGGAGGAATTCTTTTCACGGAAAGCTTCCTGCAGCTCGCGCATGATTTTGTAGGTTTTCTGTTTTGTGGCGGGAGCATCCAGATTTCCGTCGCTCGATACAGCGCTGGCCACCATCAGCATACCGCTTACGGCGCCGCATGTCTCACAGGCTCCCATACCGAATCCGAAGCCCTCGGACATTTTGAAGACATCCTTTTCATCCATGCCCATGAGATCGGCAAAGGTACAGGCGACCGCCTGTGCACAGTTATAGCCGTTTCTGTGATTTTCCACCGCTTGTTCCGCTCTTTTTCCCATATTTTTTACATCTCCTTTTATGTTCTGTGTGATTTTTTTCTCATTTCATTCCGGCTCCGGAAGGCCGTCTGTCCGTCCGGTTTTCCGGCAGAAAACCGCCTGCGGATTTTCTGATGATGTCATATTTTTCAGTATACAACGGAAAAAGAAGCTTGGCAAACCGGATCTTTAATGCTGTCTTACAGCCTGATTGTAAACCTGAATATAAAAATAAATTAACGATATGATTCCGCCTGTCTATTCTAATGTCGGAAAAGGCGGACGGAATTCCGTCTGCTCTGTATCTGTACATGATAAAGAAAATATGAATTTTTTGAAAAATTGCTAATTAGAGGTTGACTTTTGAATTTATTTATGTAGAATGAAGGTGAATCTACGAATGTAGAAAAAGAAAGCGTGAAAAAGGAGGTGGAAAAGAAATGAAACTTTTGTTAAGTAACACAGACTATCGTTTTATGATGATTTTGTGGGAAAAACAGCCGATTGCATCAGGAACGCTTGCCAAGCTGTGTCAGGAGCAGTTCGGGTGGAAAAAATCTACGACGTATACGGTCATCAAACGTCTGATCGACAAAGGATTTGTAAAAAATGAAAAGACTATCGTGACGGCTTTGATCTCAAAAGAAGACTGCCAGCGTGAGGAAGCGCAGTCTTTTATCAATCGGGCATTTAGCGGTTCGCTTCCAGATTTTTTAGCGGCATTTTTCGGGAACTCTACGATCAGCGAAAAAGAAGAAGCGGAAATCCGCGATATCATCGATAATTATACGAAAAAAGACGCCGGCAGCGGAAACAGCGGTAAGTAATCTGAGAAATATCAAAGAAAGGTTCAGCGATGGAATTTTCTAATACAGCCTCTTTGGTACTCGAGTATTTCATACAGGCAAATATCATAGTAACCTTTTGTATCATCCTTGTTTTTGCGGTTCGCTTTCTGATCAGAAAATATTCGAAATTATTTTCCTGCTATGCGTGGGGAATCGTAGGATTCGGATTGGTATACTTTATCGTTTCTCCCCTGCAGTTCCCTTTTCGTGCGATCTATTCTTTCCTGTCTGTAAAGTCAGGGCTGAACTATACGCCGATATTTTCCGACGTCATGGAACCTCCGGCGGCCTCAGACAGCACAGCTGCCGCAAATGCTGTTTCGGAATCGCCGGCACTTCCGAAAGGTGAAAGTGAAAGAATGACAGAAGGGGATCTGCCGGATATATTTACGGCGGTATCGCCGGATTTCCTGCGGATATCGGGTGTACCGGAATGGATCCAGGACGTCCGTTTCGTTCAGGTATTTTCTTTTATCTGGCTGGCCGGTATATTGATTTTCCTGATCCGTTTTTTCTGTTCATATATCCGTATCAAACGCCAGACGCGGTTTGCGATAAGGTTACGGGAGAACATCTTTGAAATGGATGGCTGTATTTCTCCGTTTGTATATGGAATTTTTTCCGGGAGGATCTATATTCCTTACGGCTTAAACGAGGAAGAGATATCTTTCATTGTGCCTCATGAAAAGTGTCATATCAAATACAGGCATCCTATGATTCTTCTGCTGGCAAAATGCATAAGGATACTGTTCTGGGTCAATCCTTTTGCCTGGATCGCTTACCGGAAGCTCCGCTTTGATCTGGAGGCGTTTTGTGATGAATATGCGACGAAGGAGCTCAGCATACCGGAAAAGAAAATGTATTCTGCATTGCTGGTCCGGATGGCTTCCGCGGGGAAAATAACAAATGCGGTTTCTTTTTCTTCAGGAACTTCTGTATTGAAAAAAAGGACAAAAAATATTCTGAAAAACAGGAAAGGGAATATCACTCTGCCTGTCTGCATTCTGATCATCTGTCTTTTTATCGTCGCGGCAGGTACTGCATACGCGGCGGGAGACAGCGGTCTGCCGACGGATCAGGACAACAGCGGCAACAGCAACGGGCAGACGGAGAATGCCGCCGTAAGCCAGGAAGACGTGGATAAAAAACTGACAGAGCTCGGCCTGCAGGACTCCGAAATCAGTCTGGTGATTCTCGATGAGTCCGGAAAGATTTTAGCAGAACAGGATAATATTCATGAAGAAGTCCTTTCCGAGGCTGAGGCCGGATCGCTGATCGCCGCTGATACGATAAAAGAAGGCACAGGGATCGGAGAATCTGCAGAGAAAAAAATTTCTGATGAAGAATATGAAAATATCCTGCCGTCAGACTCGTCTGATCCGATTGAAACGTCTGGTACCGTGTTTTATGAAAATCAGAATCTGGGATTTAAAATAGAGTTTCCGGATACCTGGGAAAACAGATATAGCGTAGTAACGAATCCGAACAGTTCATCTGGTGTAATCATTGAAATGGAATACGGAACGCTTGGTTTTGTATTCAAAAGTACTGTAAAAGAATGGGAAGAAAGCGTAAAAAACGATCTGATTCCCGTGCCATATACAGTGCTGGGAGAAAACGATGAGTATGTTTATGTTGTGTATTTGACAGGTGATTTTAATTGCGATGCCGAAGATGAAGAAAAAATGAGGATATTTCGGGAAATGCGCGAAGATCTTTACCATATCGGATTTGAAGTTCTGTAGCAACGGGTAATCTGTCTGCAGTCCGGATGCGATACAGATAAAAGAAATACCGGTGCTTTGTTTCTCTTTTTATAGCACACAAGCATTGTCAAACAAAGGTTTATATTAAAACACCTCCGTTTCGTATATCGAATAGGAAGCGGAGGTGTTTTTTTGTTGCTCAAACTTCACACATCGATTTGTAATGGGCTGCCGGATGAGGGGGAGAACGGTCAGAACGATTTAACAGAATCATGTGGTCCTCCTTGTGCCACCACATACTTCTGGTTACGGCTCCTTGGCTTTTCCGGAATCGTCATTTGAAGCTGTCCGCTTTTAAGCAAAGGACGAAGATGAGTTTGTGTAAAATTCTTTGCATTTTTATACCCACAATGTTCCATGATTTCCGCTTCGGACCTGGGTTCTTTGCAAAACGCCAAAATCGGAACTTGGGTGGTAACTTGGGTGGTAACTTGGGTGGTAACTTGGGTGGTGTCCTGCGGTCCGACCTTTTCCACCGCGATCGGAGCCAGCGGAACGACCGTGCGGAACACATCGCCCTCGATAAATTCCGGAGTTCCGCCAGAGTAGAGTTTTGTGTATTTGTAAGTATTCCGCATTCCGGATCCCAGCTCGTCGGCCAGACCGATCTCCCGGAACACTTTTGAGATAGGTGGATTTTTAGCGTACGGCTCAAAGGAGGACAGATGCAGAGCACCGTGCCCATGGGAACGGTTGGCGTTCTCTGTGTAGAGTCGGTCGTGCTCGATCACGATTTTTGCCACATATCCACTGGAATAATCCCGATGAGCCAGGCTGTTGGAGCAGATCTCGCGTAGGATGCGGTCTCTGGCACTGACACTCTGAACGCCCTCTTGCACAAAGGGATCGCTGAGGTGTTTTTGCCCAAAGGCGATCAACCGATCATAGGTTTCCAACAGATTGGTAATGATAACATCCCGGTCATCATAGCGGTCGAGATTCACCACTCGGAAAATAGCATCCGTCTTATGCTGCGGCAGAACGGAGAGAATGGTAGCATCCTTTCCAAAGAGCAGGATTGCCGCCAGGGTGATGCCTTCGAGCTGTCTTTCGGGGTCTTTCAAGATCAAGCCGGCGCTGCGCAACAGTTCTTCATCCGACAGTGACTTCCACGGATGGTTAGCTGTGCGGCTGGCTGTCATGGCTCTGGCGCGCTCAATCAGAGCGGGGCGCAGATCGTCCATCTGGAAGCGAGTCACCTTGTTGACAAAGTAACTGCCGCTCTTTCGGGCATACAGTTGGTACACCATATCGGAGTTATCGGTTATATCAATATCTGCTTCGTGATTGCGGTCAAAAATCCGCCCGTGATGGCGGCAGACCTGGCTGCCGGACGGCACTTGAATAACCAGTAGGGTGCGGCCATCTACTGTGTAGGCTTCCGGCTGCAAGTAAAGGGGCGGATTGATTTTTTGCCCGTTATTGATGGAAGTTACAAAGTCCTTTTTCATGCGGTCCACAACATCCGGGGCCACGCCCAAAATCTCCCCGTTGTCTTTGACACCCAGAAAGATAGTTCCACCATCCCGGTTGGAAAAAGAGCAGACGGTATCGTAAACATCTCTTGTGATTTCAGTTGTAGATTTCTTAAACTCCACTTGGATGTTTTCACCGCCCGCGATCAGTTTCAGAAGTTCGGCTTCTGTCATAGGAGTAGCAGTCCCCTTTCAATATTGGATATATGCTCTTATTATATGGGATTTTATAAGTATTATCAAACCTATTTTCAATAACAAGAACCTAACCAACATAGTCTCTACCTTATTTATTACATGAATCACTGATTAAGTTGTGGAGATCATCCCATCTTTGACACTTAAGTGATAAAAAATGGTCATAGATCCTTTCCTTTCAAGCTTTATGATCCTTTTCTGTTTGACATTGATATGTGCTGAATTTCTTTCTCTTTGAGTTTTCTCCGTCTGGGTGTTGGAGATTTCCAATCTGCCGTTCCGAAAAGATCTCTGTGGCAAACCGAAAAAAGAAGCTTGGCAAACCGGATCTTTAATGCCGTCTTACAGCCAAATTGTAAACCTGAATATAAAAATGAGTTGACAATAGGATTTCACCTGTCTATAATGTCAGAAAAAGCGGACGGAGTTTCGTCTGCATTTCACCTGTGTATGTAGAGAGGAAGAAAAAGCATGAGAGTATGTGAGAGTGAAAGGACACGGTCCGGAAAGAAAATTGAGACAAAGGATATGATTTACATGGCTCTGTCGGCGGCGCTGATTGCGGTCAGCGCATGGATCAGCATTCCGGCGGCCGTTCCCTTTACGCTTCAGACATTCGCCGTCTGCCTGACAGCCGGCCTTTTCGGGGCGAAGAGGGGGACGCTGGCCGTTCTGATCTATCTGCTGCTGGGAGCGGTCGGTATACCGGTCTTTGCGGGATTCCGGGGCGGAATCGGAGTCTTTTTCGGGAATACAGGAGGTTATCTGGCGGGATGCATTTTTACCGCACTGATCGCCGGCGTCTGCGCGGACCGTTTCGGGAGAAAAATACCTGTCATGATCGCATCGATGCTGGCCGGCGTGGCCGTCTGCTATGCGTTCGGCACAGCATGGTATATGATTCTCTATCTGAAAAATACCGGAGAGGTAAGTGTGGCAGCCGTGCTGATGACATGTGTCATTCCTTTCGTCATTCCGGATATCATCAAAGTGACGGCGGCAGCCTTTCTGACGAAGCGGCTTCATCGCTTTGTGCATCAGCACGGAAACTGACATGAGAAAAACGGCGGGAACGGGAAAACGTCCGCATGTCATCTCCGGACGGCTCCGGTCCGCTGTCTGATCCTGAGATTTATATATCGCATACAGATAATTTGTTTGCTGAGAGGCTGTCCCGTATAAAAAAGTATGATATAATGAGCGGGTAGGAAAGAAGAGCCGTCTGAGAGACGGTTTTTTCCGGCAGGGCGGCGCGGAATGAGATGCTTTTTTATCCGTACGGGGGAAAAGCACGCAGCTGCCGTATTATGTTAAGAGTGTTGCACGGTTTTGTGCAGGGAAAGGAACCTATTTATGCGGGGTACACAGATATTTTACAAAGCCGCGGATATTGCGGCTCAGTACGACAAAAAGCTGATCACATCCGATCAGGCTGCAGGTCTGGTAAAGTCGGGCGACCGCGTCCATCTCGGAACATTCGGAGTTATCGCGAGAGAGTTTGAAGCGGCTCTGGCGAAGCGCAAAGATGAACTCGATGAGGTTATCCTGTACTCCTCTCTCTGGAGTTACGATGATACCTATGAGACAAATAAAGTGGATCCGGAGGGGGATGTCTTCAAAATCTGGTCGACGCACATGAGTCAGAAGGACAGACGGGTAAAGACTGCCGGACACGCATGGTATATTCCTATTTTATACAGCGATAACAATCAGATGTGGGCTCAGTACGGCAAGGTAAATATCGCTGTCTTCACCGTCGGACCTATGGATTCGTACGGCAACTTCAATCTGGGCGTTACCATCGGCGAGACGAAGGGCGTCGTACAGGCCGCCGATCTGGTCATCGTCGAAGTCAACGAAAACATGCCGCGCTGCAACGGTATCGAAAACTACATTAATATTGCAGAGGTTGACTATATCACTCACAGCTCGAATTATCCGATCGCGGAGCTGCCGGTGCGTGAAGCGGGCGGAGCCGATGCGAAGATCGCGGAAAATATCCTGCCCCTCATCGAAGACGGAAGCTGCCTGCAGCTGGGCGTCGGAGCCATGCCGAATCATCTGGGCAAGCTGCTGGCAAAGTCCGATCTGAAGAATCTGAGCGTACATACCGAGATGCTCGTCGATGCTTTTGTGGATCTGTATGAGGAAGGAAAGATTTCCGGCATCAAGAATTTCCTTCCGGGCAAGATGGTCTACACCTTTGCACTGGGTACGAGAAAGCTCTATGATTTTCTGGATGACAATCAGATGTGTCTGGGAGCCCCGGTGGATTTCGTCAATAATCCTTACAATATAGCGAAGAACGATAAAGTCATTTCCATCAATGCGGCTCTGCAGATCGACATTTACGGTCAGGTCAGCTCGGAATCCATCGGATTCAGCCATATCAGCGGCCAGGGCGGACAGATGAATTTTGTGGAGGGAGCTTACCACTCCAAAGGAGGAAAGAGCTTTATCTGTACGGCTTCCACAAAGACGAAGGACGGAAAGACAGAGTCTCTGATCCTGCCTTATCTGCCGCCCGGCGGTATCGTCAGCTGTCCGAGATATGCACCGCAGTACATCGTTACGGAATACGGCATTGCGATGCTGAAGGGACTCAACACCTGGGAAAGAGCCGAGGCTCTGATCAATATCGCTCATCCGGATTACCGCGAAGATCTGATCCGTCAGGCGGAAAAGCAGGGAATCTGGTGCAAAACGAGCAAACTGTTATAATAAAACATCGCCGGAATATCTCCGGTCTCCCGTCTCCGGCCGGCACTGCGCGGCCGGAGATTTTTTCTGATCTGTACGGAGATTTCCGTCAGAAAAAATTCATGTAATCCGCAGATATGCCTGTCCGATTTCTGTTGCGGTGTTCAGCTTTGAGCGGTATAATGAGTAAACAAAAGATAAAGCGGCGCTGATGCCGTTTATCGGTTATGCAATAATATATTCTTTCAGAGGGGGAAGAAACATGATGAAAAGAAAAGGTTTCAGAGTTACGGCCCTGCTGCTGACGATGATGCTCGCAGTATTCGGCTTTGCGGCATGCGGAACGGAGACACAGGGAGGAGCCGGCGGTTCGCAGGCCTCCAATTCCTCGGTGGATGAACCGCTGTCTGTGGAGCCGGAACAGACGGAAACACCGCAGGAGCAGGAAGGGGAAAAGGCACAGGAAACTTATGAGGTATCTCTTACCTACGTCAATGAACAGTATATCGCTGACGGAGATGAGTCTCTGGAAAAGCTGATCAGCGATGTGGACGGAGGAACGGTTCAGGTCTCCGCGGGAGCGGAGGGCCTGGGAGAAGCCTGCGAAAAGACGATCGAGCTTCTCAGAAATGTTCCGGAGGGACGCGATGACCTTATGACGGTCGTCGACGACCGCTTTGTCTTCAACGGTGTGACAGTGGGAGAGGACGGCACGGCCACGGTCGATCTGGCATCTCTGCCGGAGAACGGTCTGGACAACTACAGTGAGCAGTTCTTTGTTTATCAGATTACCGGTTCTCTCATCAATACCTTTGAAGAAGTCAGCGGCGTGACCTTCACTGTGGGAGGAAAATCCGTCGAGACGATCGGCGGACATCTCGACGCTTCGGCGCGCTATACTGTCAGTGATCTGGACAGCTTCAACACTCCGGGAACGGCAGCCGCAGCGGAAGAGTAGGCAGAACCGGAAAAGTACTCCGCCCTGTATCTCTCCTCTGAGAAACAGAGCGGAAGCCGTATGCAGAAGAAGACCTGTAAAAAGCGGACTGATGGCAGCATCAGTCCGCTGACAGTATGCAGCAGTATTCGGAGGAATGAATGATGGCCAGACGCCGTGTCACCAACAGATCGGGCCGGACGCAGAACGGGCGGTCCGGCATGAAAATATGCAATATCGAGAGGGGGCTTCCCACAGTCAGCCAGGCACAGCATCGCATAGAAGAAGAGATCGAAGCGGCGCGCTTCGGCGGCTGGAACTGCATCAAGCTGATTCACGGATACGGCTCCAGCGGAAAAGGCGGACTGATCCGTAATTCTCTTCCTTCCTTTCTCGATGCACAGATGAGAAAAGGAAAGATAAAGGATTACATCAGAGGGGAGGATTTTTCGATCTTCGATTCCGTCACACAAAGAGCGATGCTGCGTTATCCTGATCTCTCGGGCGATCCCGATCTGGGGCAGTGCAATTACGGCATTACCGTCATTCTCCTTTAGCCGGATTCCGTCCGTTTTTATCAAATTGCGGCGCAGAATCTTCGGATTCGTCCGCGAAAATGCCAGCTGATGAAAGGAACAGAAAAAATGCAGTTATACGAAGTGAAAGACATATCCCTCGCACCCGGCGGAAAGCGAAAGATCGAGTGGGTGCGCCACAATATGCCTCTTCTGAACGGCCTGGAAGAGGAATTTAAAAAGACAAAGCCTTTTGAAGGCGTAAAGATTTCTCTTTCGGTACATCTTGAGGCGAAGACGGCATATCTCTGTGAGGTTCTTGCCGCCGGAGGAGCAGAGATGTCCGTGACAGGAAGCAATGTCCTCTCCACGCAGGATGATGTGGCGGCGGCGCTGGCGGCGGAAGGCATGCGTGTTTTTGCTGTTCACGGAGCGACAGAGGAACAGTATGAGGATCACATCCGCAGAACGCTGGAAAACGGGCCGCATATTATCATCGATGACGGCGGCGATCTGGTGAGCATGATTCATCGTCAGATGCCTCAGCTGGCAGAGGGCGTATGGGGCGGATGCGAAGAGACGACGACAGGAGTCATCCGTCTGAAGGCGATGGAAAAAGACGGCGTTCTGAAATTTCCGATGGTGGCGGTCAATGATGCAAAGTGCAAGCATCTGTTCGACAACCGCTACGGAACAGGTCAGTCGGTATGGGATTCCATCATGCATAATACCAATCTGATCGTAGCGTCAAAGACGGTAGTCGTGGCCGGTTACGGATGGTGCGGCAGAGGAATCGCCATGCGGGCGGCGGCGCTCGGAGCAAAAGTCATCGTTACGGAGATCGATCCGGTCAAGGCGATCGAAGCGAAGATGGACGGCTATGACGTGATGACCATGGCGGATGCCGCGCCGAAAGGCGATATCTTCGTGACGGCTACGGGATGCGAGCATGTTATCACGGGAGAACATATGCTGGCGATGAAGGAACAGGCTATTCTGTCGAATGCGGGCCACTTCAATGTGGAAGTCGATATGAACTGGCTGGAAGCCCGTGCGGAGGAAAAGAAGGAAGCGAGAGAAAACATCATGGCATACCGCCTGCCGAACGGAAGATGGATTAACGTCATCGCGGAGGGCAGACTGGTGAATATCGCCGCTTCCAACGGTCATCCGGCGGAAATCATGGATATGAGCTTTGCCGTTCAGGCACTGTCGGCTCTGTATGTCCGTGAGCATCATGAAGAGCTGGAAAAGAAGGTTATCTACGTCACGGAGGAAATCGATCATCTGGTGGCATGCCGCCGGCTCGAGGCATGGGGGATCACTATCGATACGCTTTCCGATGAACAGGAAGAATATCTTCACAGCTGGGATGTCTGACGGCGGAGATGGAAAAATGAAGACTGTACCGGAAAAATTTGCGGAATTTCTGCTGACATGGTACCGGAAAAACGCGAGGGTTCTTCCCTGGAGGGAAGATCCCTCGCCTTATCATGTCTGGGTGTCGGAGATCATGCTGCAGCAGACGCGCGTAGAGACGGTCAGACCGTATTTTGAACGTTTCCTTCAGGTGCTTCCGGATCTGGAAGCGCTGGCTTCGGCAGAGGAAGAGACGCTGCTGAAGCTGTGGGAAGGGCTCGGTTATTACAACAGAGTGAAAAACATGCAGAAAGCCGCACGGAAGGCGATCGGAGAATACGGAGGGCTTCCCTGCACGGCACAGGAGCTCATGACTCTGCCGGGAATCGGCCCCTATACCGCCGGAGCGGTAGCCTCCATCGCTTTCGGGCAGCCCGAACCGGCGGTGGACGGAAACGTTCTGCGCGTCATGACGCGGCTTCTTGCGTATGAAGCCGATATCACGTCGGCCTCTGTCAGAAGAGAGATCGGAGAGGCGCTGCGCCCTCATCTCTCGGAGGATCCTTCCGCCTTTAACCAGGCTCTGATGGAGCTGGGCGCCGTCATATGTCTTCCGAACGGTGCGCCGAGATGCGAAAAGTGTCCGGTGGCTTCTTTATGCAGCGCGCACGGGACGGGAGAGGAGCTGCGTTATCCGATCAAAAAGGCGAAAAAGGAGAGAAAAATCGTACAGAAAACGATCTTTCTTTTTGAGGCGGACGGAAAGACGGCCGTCTATCGCCGCCCGGAAAGCGGCCTTCTGTCCGGCCTGTGGGGGTTTCCGGAGACAGATGATTATCTGGAGCCGGAAGAGACAGAATTCTGGCTTCGGGAAAGAGGCTTCGATCCGCAGGAGATCGAACCTCTGGGCGAGGCAAAGCACGTTTTTTCTCATCTGGAATGGCATATGACGGGATACCGCGTCCGCCTGCGCAGTCTGCCGGAGAGGTATGCCGCCGGAAAAGCGGACGGACGTTCGGACGAGGACGGCGGATTCACCGGCATGATCTTTCTTCCTGCGGAGACGATTCTTTCCTCCTGCGCAGTGCCGTCAGCCTATGCGTCGTATACAAAGAGACTGTATATGGAAAAAGGGAAAACAGAAAAAGACCGGAAATAAAAAGGAGACGGGAAACAGACGGAAAGACGGATCAGAAGACCAGCAGCGCAGAAAACCCGGAAAACGGCAGATCATCTCACAGGGCGGCGATACGCCCGGAGACGGAAAAGCTGTTTTCCGGGTTTTCCTGTTTTCTGTATTTTTTCTGTTCTGTGATTATTTCAGGCAGTCTGCCACGGTCTGTTTCATTTCAGATTTGCTGATGACGTCCTTATGACGGATTTCTTTTCTGTCGAGATCCGCGAGACCGGACGGAACCGGGACGCCTGTCTTTTCCCGGAGGGCTCTGACATAGGCGAAGCCGTCGCTCTCCTCAGGCATACCCAGTGCTTCTGCGACGCTGGCCGCGAATTTGTAGGCACTGGCGGTGGAAGCGATGACTGTCGGAGTCGTATCGCCCGTCTCTTTTCTGTAGTCTTCATAGACTTTATATGCCACGGCTGTATGCGTGTCGATCAGATAGCCGTTCTCGTTATACATACGGGCGATGGCATCTTCTGTCTCCTTTTCATCGGCGAAGCCCGCTGCGAAGACGGAGAGTCCTTCTCTGATCTTTTCGCTGACGGTGTATTTTTTCTCCTTTTCCAGCTTTTCCATGAGATCGGTGACAGCCTCGCCGTCGTTTCCGCTGAGGTGGAAGAGAAGACGTTCGAGATTGCTGGAGATGAGAATATCCATCGAAGGAGAATTTGTGCAGTAAAATTCCCGGTTGATATCGTATGTGCCTGTTCTGATAAAGTCCGTCAGAACATTATTGCGGTTTGAAGCGCAGATGAATTTATTTACAGGAATTCCCATTTTTGAAGCGTAAAAGGCGGCGAGTATATTGCCGAAATTGCCTGTCGGCACGACGATATTGATCTTTTCGCCTTCTCTGACAGTTCCGTTTTCCAGCAGTCTGACATATGCATAGACATAATATGCCACCTGCGGAACGAGCCGCCCGATATTGATAGAGTTAGCGGATGAAAGTCTGACGCCGTGAGCAGCCAGCTCTTCTGCGAATGTTTCATCGGCGAAGATTTTCTTTACGCCGGTCTGCGCGTCGTCAAAATTGCCGGTGATGCCGAATACGTGCGTATTTTTGCCTTCCTGTGTCGTCATCTGGCGCTTCTGGACTTCGCTGACGCCGTCCGAAGGGAAAAAGACGATGATTTCCGTACCCTCAACGTCCGCAAAGCCTTCCAGAGCGGCTTTTCCCGTATCGCCCGATGTGGCGGTGAGAATAACGACTTTCTTATCTTCATGCTCCTTTTTCATGGCGGTCGTCAGCAGATACGGCAGGATGGAAAGCGCCATATCCTTGAACGCTGCCGTCTTTCCATGATAGAGCTCGAG
>CALXIZ010000039.1 GCA_944388495.1 uncultured Clostridia bacterium
GCTGAGATAGAACCGTTCGAATTTGAACGGAAATATAACGAAATCTGTAAGTAAATATCGCGATTCCGGAAATATCGGCTCATCGGTATTTCCGGAATCGTAAAAAGACGCGCCTTATGGCAGGAACCGTAAAGCGCGTCTTTTTTCGGAATTTATCACGTAATTCCTTTTTTTCTGTTTTTCCTTTTTTCGGATTTTTCTCAGGCAGTCTCTTTTCTATCGGTCTCTTTCCTTCTGTCTTTCCTGACGGACAGACTCGATCTGTGTCCGGAGATTTTCCGTTTTTTTCTCTTCTTCCGGCGGCTCCGGATCGATTTCCGGAATCAGATCGATATCGATATCGCCGTATTCCGGCTCCAGCTCGTTCTGAAGTTCTCTCTGAAAACGTCGGATTTCTTCGATATAAAAGACTCCGTTGATGCTGCGGATGTACAGAGAGATCCAGATCTTTCTTCCCGTCTCCACGATATCAAAAAACGTGATCTCATAAGGATACGGCTCCGCCAGTTCCTCGGCTGTCTTTTTTATTCTCTCCACCATGCCGCTGTCCGGCGCCAGAAGAATAATTTCCCGGATCGCCCGGACAAACATGCGTATCGGTGAGATGACCATGAAAAGCGCGATGATGACAGCGATGATCTGATCGATGTTCTCCGCAATAAAGAAAATTCCCAGCCTCTGCAGCAGAGGAACGACAGAAAAGCCCACAAAAGAACCGAATGTCAGATAGACGTCCAGGCGCCACTCCATCATCTCCGCCGAGATCATCGGCGCGTCGATCCGCCTTGAAAAATAGCGCAGAATCAGCCACGCGATCAGACAGATGACGAACACCGCAAATTCAAATCTGGCGATGAATCCGGAATCCACCTGATTGCCGCCGCCGCTGCCGAACAGGATTTTCACATTGTCGAATATGATATAGACCGTCATACAGATCAGAATCGAGCATTTCACCAGCACAAAGACTGTCTCGATCTGCGCATAGCCGTAGGGTGTCTTTTCGGAAACCGGCCGGTAAAGCAGCGGCTGGATAAAGACATAGGAGAGAATGATCACGACTCCCATCCAGTCGTACAGGCCGTCGATGAGAATAGCCTGCGATCCTGTCAGAAGAAACATGATAAATTCCATGGCTCCGATCGCCAGCCCTGACAGCGCGGAAATCTGCATGATGATCTTTTCCAGGCGCATCGTTTTCAGATGCGCCGGTTTTTCATCTTTTTCGCTCTGTTTTTTCGTTCTTTTTTCTGCATACGGCATAAAATCCCTTTTTCAACCCCTTCTTCCCGGGCAGAGGGCCGCCTCAGCAGATCGCTTCCGCGATCTTTCGTCCCGTTTCCTGCGTTCCGCTCACCGTCTCGCCCGGCTTTGCGATGTCCGCCGTGCGCAGGCCGTCGGCCAGTACCTTTTTTACAGCGGCTTCGACAGCATCCGCCTCTTTTCCGAGACCGAAAGTATAGCGAAGCATCATCGCAGCCGAGAGAATCGTCGCCATCGGATTTGCGATGTCCTTTCCCGCGATATCCGGCGCACTGCCGTGAATCGGCTCATACATGCCGAAGCTGCCCTCCGCCAGAGAAGCGGACGGAAGCATGCCGATCGAACCCGTCACCTGGCTCGCCTCATCGGAGAGGATATCGCCGAAGATATTGCTGGTGAGGATGACGTCGAACTGCTTCGGATTCCGCACGATCTGCATCGCCGCATTATCTACATAAAAATGGTTGAGTTCCACCTCAGGATATTTTTCCGCTGTCTCTGTCACGACTCTTCTCCAGAGGCGCGAGCTGTCGAGAACATTCGCCTTGTCGACGCTGGTGACTTTTTTATTTCTCTTCATCGCCATGTCGAAAGCCACCTCTGCGATCCGGCGCACTTCTCCCTCGGAATACTGTTCGATATCATATGCAGCAGGACCCATATCCGTCATCTTTGTGCCGCGTTCTCCGAAATAGATGCCGCCGATCAGCTCGCGGACCACCACCATATCGAGACCGCCGGATACGAGCTCAGGCTTCAGCGGGCAGGCGTCGGCCAGCTCTTCAAACATCATGGCCGGACGGATATTGGCAAACAGTCCGAGTTCTTTTCTCAGCCCCAGAAGAGCTCTCTCCGGACGGTTGTCACTCGGCTGCTCGTCCCATTTCGGACCGCCCACCGCGCCCAGAAGGACGGCGTCGCTCGCCTTGCAGACATCGATTGTCTCCTGCGGCAGCGGATGTCCTGTCGCATCGATGGCGCATCCTCCCGCCAGCACTTCCGTATAGTTAAACTTATGTCCGTAGATCTCTCCCACTCTGTCGAGAGCCAGCATCGCCTGATCCACTACCGAAGGGCCGATGCCGTCGCCTTTGATGACTGCGATATTAAATTCCATATTTTTCCTTCTTTCTTAATCTTTACTTCCTGAATCCTCACTGCTCCTTGACCGGCTGCCGCCGTCATGTACGGCGATCCGTGCAGCATCCGTGCGGCAGCGGATCTGCCGCTCCGGTACAGGCCGCTTTATTTTTCCTGAAGCTTTTTCTTTGTATAATTGACGAGCCCCTCCGCCGCGATGAGATTTCTCAGAAACTCCGGCAGCGGCTCGGACTGATATGTCTCGCCTTTTGTATTGTTCGTGATCACACCGGTGGCAAAATCCACATCGACATCATCGCCGGCTTCTATTTTTTCCGCCGCTTCCGGACATTCCATGATAGGAAGTCCGATATTGATGCAGTTGCGGAAGAAAATGCGGGCAAAAGATGAAGCGATGACGCACTTGATTCCGGACGCCTTGATGGCGATCGGCGCATGCTCTCTGGAGGAACCGCATCCGAAATTCTTGTTCGCCACGATAAAGTCTCCTTCTATCACTTTGCCGGCAAACTGTGCGTCGATATCCTCCATGCAGTGCTTCGCCAGCTCCTGCGGATCGGAGGTATTGAGATATCTGGCAGGGATGATGACGTCGGTGTCAACATTGTCCCCGTATTTATATGCAAAACCCATAAGACTGACCCGTTTCCTTTCTTTCGTTTTTTCTTTTTCTGTTCCTGTGTCCTGCCTGTGCAGCAGCTTTATAATTCTTCCGGACCCGCGATTTTTCCGGCTGCAGCGGATGCCGCAGCTACGGCAGGGCTGGCCAGATATACTTCCGAATCGACGTGTCCCATACGGCCCACGAAATTGCGGTTTGTCGTAGCCACCGCTCTCTCACCGGCCGCAAGAATACCCATATGACCTCCGAGACAAGGTCCGCAGGTCGGCGTGGACAGGACAGCTCCGGCATCGATGAAGATCTCCGCCCAGCCGCGCCTGATACATTCCTTATAGACATTCTGCGTGCCCGGAATGATGATACATCTCACATGGTCGGCCACCTTTCTGCCTTTCAGAACTTTTGCCGCCGCCTCCATGTCTTCGATGTTGCCGTTGGTGCAGGAACCGATCACCACCTGATCGATTGCGATGTCGCCGACTTCGTCGATCGTCTTCGTATTTTCCGGCAGATGAGGGAATGCCACTGTCGGACGGACAGAAGAAAGATCGATGGTATATGTCTCATCATATTCCGCATCCGGATCCGCGCTGAAAATTCTCGGCTCATGCTTTGCTCTGCCCTTCAGATATTCCAGCGTGATTTCGTCCACCTCGAAGATGCCGTTTTTCGCTCCCGCTTCGATAGCCATGTTCGCCATCGTCAGACGGTCGGACATCTTCAGATATTTCAGACCTTCGCCCGTAAATTCCATGGACTTGTAGCGCGCGCCCTCCACGCCGATCATTCCGATGATGTGAAGGATGATATCTTTGCCGCTCACCCAGCCCTGAGGACGGCCCGTCAGCTCAAAACGGATGGCTGAAGGCACCTTGAACCAGGAAATACCCCTCGCCATGCCCGCTGCGATGTCTGTGGAGCCCATACCGGTGGAAAAAGCGCCCAGAGCACCGTAGGTGCAGGTGTGAGAGTCGGCGCCGATGACGACGTCACCCGCCACGACGAGCCCCTGCTCCGGAAGCAGAGCGTGTTCGATGCCGACACGGCCGACTTCGAAATAATTCGTCAGTTCCTGCGCCCTGGCAAACTCTCTTACGATCTTGCACTGTTCTGCAGCCTTGATGTCCTTATTCGGCGTAAAATGATCCGGAACGAGAAATACCTTATCTTTGTCGAACACCTCCGCCGCGCCCATGTCCGGCAGATTTTTAATAGCCACCGGCCCTGTGATATCGT
This sequence comes from uncultured Clostridia bacterium, assembly GCA_944388495.1. Classification (GTDB taxonomy): domain Bacteria; phylum Bacillota; class Clostridia; order Peptostreptococcales; family Anaerovoracaceae; genus Alangreenwoodia. The sequence goes on from CALXIZ010000039.1 coordinate 4,223, forward strand.
TGGCGAGCACGGCGTCCAGCCGGGCCTCGATAAACTGTCCGGCCTTTACCTCGTCGAGTCCCGCGTGATCCGCGAGAATCTTCTGTGTCATTGTCATACCCATAATATTCTGATTCCTTTCTTTCAGACTCCTGTCATTATATCACATGCTCTCCGATTCGTGTTTTTCCTCGTAGATCATCTTGTTGACCGCATTGATATACGCCATGAGGCTGGCCTCCAGAACGTCGGTGCTGATACCTCTGCCCTGTGCCGTCTTTCCGTTTTCCTCATCGCGGATCGTGACTGTCGCGTCGCCCAGCGCATCTTTACCTTCCGTATTTGCGATGATGCTGAGACCGTCCAGATGGAGATTCTTTCCGACGATTTTTTCGATACCCTTAAATGCCGCATCAAGCGGGCCGTCGCCGCTTTCGATCTGTTCCTGCAGATTTTCTTCTTTTCTCAGGCGTACAGCTGCCGTATTCGTGATCGTATTTCCGCTGCTGATAGTAAAGCGGTCCAGAGAATATACTTTCGGCACGCGGACGGATTCCTTCGTAATGATGGCTTCGATATCGCTGTCGTAAACTTCCTTTTTCTTGTCGGCGATTTCCTTGAATTTGACGAAAGCTGCTTCCAGCTCTTCTTCTGTAACGTCGTAACCCAGTTCTTTGATACGGGCGTGGAGAGCATGCTTGCCGGAGTGCTTGCCGAGTACGAGATTCTTGGCTGCGATGCCGATGGATTCCGGCGTCATGATCTCATACGTCTGCTTATTCTTCAGCACGCCGTCCTGATGGATGCCCGCTTCATGCGCAAAAGCGTTTTCCCCGACGATAGCCTTGTTCGGCTGAACCTTGACGCCTGTGATTCTCGACAGCAGCTGCGAAGAGCGCATGATCTCCTGTGTGACGATGCGCGTATCCGCGTTGTAGAAATCTTTTCTCGTCTTCAGAGCCATTACGATCTCTTCCAGAGACGCGTTTCCGGCGCGTTCTCCGATGCCGTTGATCGTACATTCCAGCTGCGTCACGCCGGCGCGGACGGCTGACAGAGAGTTCGCCACAGCCAGTCCCAGGTCGTTGTGACAATGAACGGAGATGTCCACCGTATCCAGAGCCGGACACTTTTCTCTCAGCTCGGTGAGGAACGCAAAATATTCCTCCGGCATCACATAGCCGACCGTATCCGGAATATTGATCGTCGTCGCGCCCGCTCTGATGACGCGGTCAAACAGCTTTGCCAGGAAATCGACTTCGCTTCTGGTGGCATCCTCTGCAGAAAATTCCACGTCTGAAACGTATTTTTTCGCATGCTTTACCATAGCTTCCGCACTCTCCAGCACCTGCTCCGGCTTCATCAGGAGCTTGTATTCCATATGGATCGGAGAGGTGGCGATAAACGTGTGGATTCTCGGCGAAACCGCGCCTTTTACCGCTTCGTAGGCTCTGTCGATATCAGCCGGAAGAGCTCTGCTCAGGCTGGCTACCGTACAGTTTTTCAGTGTCTCCGCGATGGTCTTTACCGAGAGAAAATCTCCGGGTGAAGACGCCGCAAAACCCGCTTCGATTACGTCGACGTTCAGACGTTCCAGCTGCTTCGCCATTTCGATTTTTTCCTTCAGATTCATGCTGCAGCCCGGGGACTGCTCTCCGTCACGCAGCGTCGTGTCAAAAATCTTGATCTGTTTCATATTTTTCCTCCTGTTTTTTCTCAACACGCAAAAAATCCCTGAAGCCGCATATTCTGCGACTCCAGGGACGATAAATTCTGATAGATCTCCGGTCTTTTTACCGCGGTACCACCCTGCTTACTGCGCGACGCGCAGTCTCCTCTGAGGTTCTGACAAACCCGAGGCCATGGTAACGGGGCCTGCCGTCATTCCTTACTCGCGGCCCGCGCTTTCCGGAATGCTGCTCGGGAGTGAGACTGGCTTATCCCGCGTACCGGTTTTTCAGCTGCCGCCGGCTCTCTGCAACGCCTGAAGTATAGGCCAATAACTCCGTCTCTGCATTTGATGCATATAAACCGGCCGACTGAAAAATAATTTTCCCGGGCCGGAATAGTATTAATAAAATTATAGACTCCGTTTTCTGCGGTGTCAACCGGAAAAAACGGCGGGAGACAGATATCGCATCAGACAAAAAATCAACGCCGGAAAAATAAAAATCCCCGCACGCTTTGTTTTTAATACGTCCGAGGATTTCTTCTGGTACACCATCACAGGTTCGAACTGTGGACACCCTGAAGACCTTGAGCGTTTACATACCGTCTTGCCACTTCATATCGCGTGCTATATCATCTGCGATGATCGTTGAAAATTCAACGGATAACGGATATCATAAGACGAAATGAAACTTATAAATTTATAATCAACAGATACAATACTGTAAATAGCTTGTATAAAGTATCTTCAGACAATATAATTATTATGTAAGCAAAGGTTTCAGGCACTGCATGATATAGTAATTTAGTTGACTGGTTGTTTCTAAAACCGGGCTTGATGCCTGTAGATATTGAAATTTCAACGAAAAATTAGTTGACTGTTGGTTGACTAAGA
>CALXIZ010000040.1 GCA_944388495.1 uncultured Clostridia bacterium
TCTCTTTTATACTCATGCTCTTTTTTCTGATCATAGGAAAAGTATCCGGGTATGACGGATTTATCGCGATGGGAGCAGGCCTGGCATTTGCATTTGCCATATCTTTATTCGTTGAGTTTTTTACGTATATGTATTATGAATCTAAGAATTAAGAAGAACAAAAAAAGAGGAAATATATCTTGAAGATCGGCGGGAAATCGGCAAAAAGCAGTACGACAGGTGAAAAAAGAGTTTTGTCACAGATAGATTACATAGCCCTTAGGACAGAGAAATTCCTCTTCGAAAAACGGACTGTTTTTCGAAGAGGAATTTTTTATAGAATATGAAAATAAAATATGTTCTTTTCTGTGACATCATCAAAAACGTGGTCAGACCGCAGATTCCTCATATCTCTCGCAGAATCTCTGCAGCATGGCTGCGGTCTGTGCTCTGACCGCCCGTCCCTGCGGATCGAGAGTGTCAGATGAAGTACCGCTGATGATGCCGGCGCCGCAGGCCCACTGCATGGCCGGGACGGCCCATTCGCCGAGGAGATGCGCATCGGTATAGGCGAGAAGATCGGTGGTTTCGCCCGCGCTCACGTCATAACCCTCGTGACAGGCGTAGCGCCAGAGCATGGCGGCCAGCTGCTCCCGGGTGATCGGATCATGCGGGCTGAAGATTTCATCGCTGCGGCCGGTTACGATTCCTTCCGAAGCGGCCCAGCGGACTGCCTCACCATAGTAGGCTGCCGGATCCACATCTGTGAAATTCATGAGATAATTTACCACCGGACTTCCTTCCATGCGCCAGAGGACGGTGACGATCATGCCGCGGCTGGCGGCGGTGTACGGCGCAAATGTCGATGCGCCGGTTCCGTTCATCAGTCCGGATTCGCAGACATAGCGCACGGCGTCCTCATACCAGGCGCTTGACGGAACATCCGTAAAAGAGAATACTTCTTCTGAAGTACCGGAGAGCACTGCTTCCGAGACGACTTCGGCGATGAGGGCGTGACCGGAAGCGTTGGGATGAAAATCCAGATTCAGGTCAGCAAGCGAGGAAAAAGAAGCGTTGCACAGATTCTGTTCCGCATTTTCGAATGCACTGTATACATCTGCCGCGGTGATACCGTCTCGTGCAGCGGCGGCTGTTTTTTCGTTCAGCATCGTCACGCCTGCATCAAAAGCGTCGACGACATCTTTCGCAAACGGACTGGTGATATGTCCATACGGGTTATACTGATTGACGAGAAGGATACGGGTATCCGGATTGCTTTCACGGATTTTTTCGATAATACCGCTGAGGTTTCTTTCAAATTCGCCGAGTACGGCTTCGAGCCGGCCGGATTCGAAAAAGAGAGACAGATTGGAAGCGGCAGATATCAGTACCGTCATATTTTTGCCGGCCAGTGCGTCGGATATCTCTTCAGCGCTCAGGAATTCCTCTTCCTCTCTGCCCTCGTTATATTTTTCCGCGAGGAAGGCGTACAGGGCGTTCATCAGATCGTTGCCGCCGACCGTCACAGAGACGAGATCCGCATTCTGCACATCGACGGTACCGTCTGTCAGTTTTTTCATAAGACTGGCGGACGTCTCACCGTCTTCCGCGAGGTTCTTCAGAGTGTATCCGGTCTTTTCCGCTGTCAGTGCAGGAAAAGACTGTACAGCCGGATCTGCCAGTCCGTAGCCGGTGCTGATGCTGTCGCCGAGAGCGACATAAATTTTTTCCGGCGCCGAATCGGACGCCAGAGCCGCTTCGGGCAGAAATGTCAGGCACAAAAACGGAATACAGATGATACTTAGGATTCGTTTTTTCTTTTTCATGAGCAATTTTCTCCTTTCGTTTTATCGGGAAGTTTCTGTTTCAGATATGTTTATATACTAAACAGAAGCGCTGTAAGATGATTTATTTTCATCTGTTTCCGGAGTTACTTCAATGACGACGGCACGATCGCGACCGCCTGCCTTTGCACGATATATAGCTTCATCGGCGCACCGGAACAGATCAGACAGCGTGTTATCCGGGCCTGAACGGCAGACTGCGGTACCGATGCTGACGGTTACGATACCGAGCGGTCCCGGAATGGCTTTTCTGCGTATCCGTAAGAGGAGTTCGTCGGATAGTTTCTGTGCTTCTCTGAACGATATATCTGGAAGAAGCAGAAAAAATTCCTCTCCGCCATATCGTGTTACCGTCAGGCCGTATTCCTCTGCAAAGCTGCCGAGCACTTTTCTTATCGTCCGGAGGCATTCATCGCCTGTCTGATGTCCCGGCACATCATTATAGATTTTGAAATGGTCCACATCGACCATCATTCCTGCTGCCGAAAGCCGTTCCTGCTGACAGCGAGAGAAGATCGGAAGCATATATATCTGTGCACCGTGGCGATTGAGAAGAGCGGTAAGGCTGTCCGTCCGGCTGTTTTTTTCCAGAAGCTGTCTGGTTTCGCCGGCGCGCAGGCGCAAATCGGAGAGGGGCAGCAGAAAGAGTGACGTGGTGATCCATGTGGTCACTGCGCTGAAGCGGAAGTAATAAGCAAAGCAATATCCGCAGAATCCGGAGATTGTTCTGTTCCACCTGCTGTCTGCAGTTTTTAAAATAATTCCGGTTTTTGATACAGAATTCCGTAAATAAATGCAGGATACGCTTCAAAGTCTGTTACCTCCCCGTATGATCAGTCAGAATGACGGTATGATCCGTTTTTTTATTATATTTTTTTTTATTATATTATAGAAAGAAAACGGTGATCAAGCTGATTATTAATACATCGCCTGTGTACCTGCCGGTTTCAGCCGGATATAAAATCTGAAAGATTTCCTGAAACAGAATCTTGATTATGAAATACCGTGCGTGTTACCATATCTCAGGATTGCATGAGTGTCTGACATGAATGGCTGATAAGATATGCTGTATGTCGCACAAAAATACCGGGAAAGCCGGAGCCGGAGGAAAAATATGATGTGGCTGAAGGAAGGAAAACACAGGCTGCCGGAACTGGAACTGCCGCGGCCGGGACAGAGAATTCTGAAATCGATCTGCGCGGTGGGTCTGTGTTTTATCGTTTATTTTCTGAGCGGGAAGAGAGGAATCCCGTTTTATTCGGTAATCGCGGCGCTGCAGTGTATGCAGCCCTATCAGGAAAATACACTGGCAGTGGGAAAAAGGCGTACAGTCGGCACGCTGATGGGCGCTTTCTGGGGTCTGATCGTCATTCTGGCGGAACTGTACGGCTTCGGCGGACGGATGGAAGGCACGATGGAATGGTATCTGCTGATCGCCTGCTTTACAGGAGTGGTGCTCTATTCGACAGTTATGCTTAAAATAACGGATTCATCCTATTTTTCCTGCGTCGTCTTTCTGAGCATCACGATCATGCATATTGAGGATACGAATCCGTATCTGTTTGTACTCGACAGAGTGGTGGACACGCTGCTGGGAGTCGTGCTTGCTCTGATCGTGAATTCCGTTCACTTTCCGAGAAGAAAAAAATATGACGTTCTCTTTGTCTCGGGTGTGGATGATACCATACTCAACAGCAAAGAAAAGCTGACGCCGTACAGCAGGGTGGAACTGAACCGTCTGATCGAACAGGGTATGAACTTTACGGTTTCCACGATGAGAACGCCGGCGGATGTGAGGAATGTCTTTTCCGACATAAATCTGAAGCTTCCTGTGATCGCGATGGACGGAGCGGTTCTGTATGACATGAAGGAGAACAGGTATCTGATATCGCATACGATAAGCGCCGGCCAGGCGTCGAAGGTGCGCGGGCTTCTGGATGAGGCCGGCGTGTGCTATTTTACAAATATCCTGATCGACGATACGCTGATGATCTTTTACAGCGAGCTTGATAACGATGCGCATCTGGATATTTTCGATAAAATGCGGAAATCGCCGTACCGCAATTTCGTCAGAAGGCCGGTTCCGGGGGATGAGGATGTCCTGTATTTTATGATTCTCGAGGAAAAGGAACGGGCATCGGAGATTTTTCGGAATCTGCAGAGACAGCCGTGGAGCGGCGAGTGCAGGATAAAGATGTATGATTCTCACGATTACT
>CALXIZ010000041.1 GCA_944388495.1 uncultured Clostridia bacterium
GAAAATACGGAAGCCGAGCTTTACCGTATCGCGGCAGATCTGGATCTTAAAATATCGGATTACGTTTTTTACAGAGATCTGTCTGTCATGCTCATGTACGACGGACAGGGATTTAATGCAGAGGGAGCGCAGAACGCAGAGCTCGATGACGTCGCCGTTTTCAATTTCATTTCCGCTGATTCCTGGGAAAATCTTACGGGAAGCCGGAAAGAATCGGCCGACGGTGAAATATTTGTCTTCAACGGAAGCTCGGAAGACAGTCCGTCCATGAAATCGAAAGATCGTCTGCAGGAAGGCGATACGGTGGAGATCCTGGGAGAAAAATATTATATAAAAGAGGTGCTGGATGAATGTCCGGTATCCGGAAACAGATCGTATGTCACAGACCGGGCATACTGGATCGTTCTCAGCGACGAAGAGGCGCTGAAAAAAATCGATGAAGCGCAGAGGAGCGCCTATACAGAAAATTACAGCATCGTGACGAATCGCTTTCAGTTTAATCTTTCCGGAACAGATGAGGATGAACTCGCCTATTTTGAAGAACTGACATCGAGGATAAAAAATCCGGACGGATACTCTTCTTCCGGCGCGGACGGCGAAAACTACAGGCAGATGCAGTCCTATGACGGCAGTATGAAGGATTACCCGATCCGTTACACAGAATCCAGAGCGGAATCATCGGACGGAATGTACGGTGTGTACGGCGGATTCCTGTTCATAGGAATTTTTCTGGGAGCGCTGTTCATCGCAGCTACCGTCCTGATCATCTACTATAAACAGATCATCGAAGGCTACGAGGACAGAGAGCGGTTTGAAATCATGAAAAAGGTCGGTCTCAGCCGCTCCGAGATCAGAGCATCAGTCAGCAGCCAGGTTCTGATGATGTTTTTCCTGCCGCTGGCGGTGGCCATCGTTCATCTGATCTTCGCTTTTCCTATGGTAAGGCGTATTCTGGCCATGCTCAGCCTGACCGACGTGACACTTTTCCTGATCTGCACGGTGATCATCGTCTGCATCTTTGCAGTCTGCTATGCTCTCATCTATGCCGTTACGGCGAAAGCCTATTACAGGATCGTGAGTTGAAAAAAATTCCATTTCCTGAAGAGCAATCGTATATAGTATAATTTGTACATATAGTATAATTTGTATAAAAAGATACCGCATGCGACATATCAGGAGATGAGAGATGAAAAATGAGAAATTTATCAGTCTTCGAAAAGAAAAGAAACTGACACAGGCCGCTCTGGCGGAAAAAATGGAAATATCGGTTCCGACTCTCCGCAGATGGGAGTATGGAGAGACCATGCCGTCGTTGTGGGAGATAAAAAAGCTGTCGGAGATACTCGGGCTGAAGGAAGAAGAGATGAAAGCCGTTCTTCAGGAGGGAGCCGGACAGGATCGTGCGCCTGAAGAGGAGGAAATGTCGGAGGATGCTCTGCGGAAGATTCTCGAACAGGTAGAGGCGACGCTCAACGGTTCATATTCCGGCGGCACGTACGGACAGGACAGGCAGACGCCTCCGGAGACCGCGGAAAAAGAAGCGGATGAACTGACAGAAGAGGAACTGGAGGAAAACTTTCTCCTCTTTCAGGAAACCTTCCGGGAATGCAGGACGGGTGCAGATTTTCTGTTCATAACGCAGATGTTTTCCATGATGAAGATGTCAGGCGTAGCCTCCTGCGGGAATTTCGTCTTTCCTTTTGACAGAGTCATCGCAACTTTTCCGGGAGCTGAAGTCATCCTGGCAGATGAGATGGAAAACCGCATCGTTTTCACATCGAAGAACATTTTTAAAGCCACATCTGTCTCCGACACCTATGACGTATATACTTTTCATGTAACAGTCAACTGTCCCGTATTTCCTGCAAACTGGAAAAAATCCGGAAGCAGATTCCGCCAGAAGCTGAATGTGTCCTTTTTCGGAAACAGTGCGCCGACGAAAGGAGAGGAACGGGAATACACCATTCTGCCCTGGGAGATGCAGATCCCTTATGATGTCGGCCTGAATGCGCTTTTTTCCCGCGTATATGATTTTCACTCTTTCTGCTGTTTTATCGATGCTATCTCGGCGACAGACTTTCTGCTGAACCATGTTCCGTACATCATAGGCTATCTTATGAGCGGCCTGAAAAAGGGCAGCGACGGAGAATTTTTTTACGAAGACATGGAAGAAGTCGATTTTGTTTATGAACAGGACGGCTATGTCATGATCGAAACGGGCGGGGAAATTCTGACAATATCGGAAAAAGATATGGTACGTATCGCACCTCAGCCAAACAGAAACAATACGATATACATGACAGACATCTGGCTCAGAGACAGAAACGACGAGCCGATCCGCCTGGTAATCAGATTTCCGGACGAGGAGGATAATAACGAAGAATTCCGGGAGGAAGACGCATATGAATGACAGCATACCCGCCGGAAAAAAAGACGGCCGGAGTATTTCTGAAGATTTTTCAGAAGAAAAGAATAAAAGGTAACGAAATCAGAGATTTCCGGGGAGATTCAGAGGCTGCCGCATTGACGATAAATCATAGTTAATGCGGCAGCCTGCTGCGGATTTTTATGTTTTATGTATCACTGCATCAGATTATCCGGCTCTATATGATGACCAGAGGCTTGATGAGATCTTTCGGCTTATTGACCGTCAGATCGAACGCCTCAGGCAGATGTTCGAAACCCCGGAATTCATGCGTGATGAGCTTGCCCGGATCGATGCGTCCGGCTGGACGGGACCGTCCTGCAGATCCGGGTGTTTCCAGGTCGGTGTGGTGCACGGAATGATGACGCGGTC
>CALXIZ010000042.1 GCA_944388495.1 uncultured Clostridia bacterium
AAACCGCCGCCGAAGGTGAACGCGCTGATATACAGTGTCGTAAAAAAAAGTGTCGTAAGCCGGCCGCGCGCACCGGCCGGCATATCATGTTCTTCCTGTTTGTTTTTCATGAGGTCCTCCGTCAGATTTTCTGCCTGCACGGGACGATCCCTGTATCGGATCATCCGTTCTGTTTCCTTTTGCGGATTTATCCGTTTTTTCTGTTTCAGAATAACATGCCTCGGGATATAATAAAAATACTATAAATTGATGAATATATTAGGAAAACTACTATAATAGAACAGAGAGGAAATAAAAAATGACACTTCGTCAGTTTCGTATTTTTATCGCGGTGGCTTCTTCGGAAAGCATCAGCAAAGCGGCGGAGGAGCTCTATCTGTCTCAGCCGACCGTCAGCGCGGCGATCCGCGAGATCGAGCATCATTACGGCACGCGCTTTTTTGAACGTATCCGCCAGAGACTGCGGATTACGGAGGAGGGAAAGGAGTTTCTCAGTTATGCGGTTCATCTGATGGATCTGTATGACGAAATTGAAAATGTCTTTCAGAATCCAGATTATGCGGGAATCCTGAGAATCGGCGCCACGGCCAATATAGGCAGCTTTTATCTTCCGCCGCTGATCGTGAAATTCCGCAGCCGTTTTCCGGAGATACGCATGCATGTCCGTGTGGCTCCTACGGAAACAGTGGAGAAGATGATCCTCGACAGCCGGCTGGATCTGGCGGTGGCCGGGGGCATTTTCCATTCTCCGCTGATCGGACAGGTTCCTCTGTTTCATGAGTGTTATGAAGCGGTCTGTTCACCGGATCATGAGATGGCGGGCAGGACGGTGACGCTGGGAGAATTCATGCGCCAGCCTCTGCTTTTCCGGGAGCGGGACAGCGGTTCTTTCGAAGCCTTTCATGCCGCTGTCACTCAGTTCGGACGGGATGTGAAACCTGCCTGGGAGAGTTATTCGCAGGAGGCGCTGCTGGAAGCGGCATGTTTCGGGCTCGGGGTGACGATTCTGCCGCAGAGGCTGGCGGAGCGGGAGTTTTTGCGCGGGCGCCTCGCACGGATCTGTCTGTCTGATTTTTCATTCCGGAATACATTCTGTCTGGTGTATCATCGGCAGAAATACCGCTCTGCGTCGATGAAAAAATTTGCGGATTTTCTTCTGGAAGAGCTCGGGGAAGAGCAGATCCGGAACCGGGAGGAGAGGAAAGACAGCCCGATTTCCCGGGGAAATTGACGTATGTTTTATCGCGTGGTATATTGTGCATAAATTAAAGAACTTATCTCGGAAAATGTCAAAAGAAACGATATTGCAAAAAGGGTATGGAAAAAGGAGATTACAAAATATGAAACGAAGCAGAATTACGGCGGTGGTTCTGGCAGCGGCTCTGTTTTTTTCCGCTGCATTCTCCGGATGTACGCCGGACAGTGAGAACACAGAACAGAGAGAGCAGAGCAGACTGAAAGTCCTGGAGTACCGGCAGGAGGTGAATGAGGACGGAATCGCTGCGGATCTGTCCCGGAATCCGTATTATAAGACGGAACAGCCGGGGTATGAATACAGTGAACCGCAGACGATAAAATATGATTCGGCGGTGACGGGAAGCACGCGCGAAGCGATGATTCTGCTGCCGGAAGATTACGACGAGGAAAAAGAATATCCCGTTCTTTATCTTCTTCACGGCCTGGAGGGAAGCTATCGCACCTGGAAAAATAAAGACGCGCATATTATCCTTCAGAATCTCTGGTATTTTCACGATGTTCCGGAGATGATCACCGTCTTTGCGGACAGTTCTGTCAATGAGCAGGGCAGTATCGACGGCCTCAGTCTGAAGGAAGCGGTCGATGCCTACGACAGGACGGAGGAGGATCTGATAACCGGTCTGATGCCGTACGTCGAGAGTCATTATTCCGTGAAGAAAGGCAGAGAAAATACAGCTGTGGCCGGAAATTCCATGGGCGGCCGCAACGCGCTGTATACGGCATTCAGCCATCCGGATCTGTTCGGGTATGTCGGAGCATTTTCTTCGGCACACGTTCTGGGAAATACCTCGGAGGAAAGATCCATGCCGGCGCTGGTCGAAAACTTTGAGATCAGTCCGTCTTACGGGGATTTTGAGGTCCTGATGGTCTGTGTGGGACGTCAGGATGATGTCTGCGGCGATGAGTCTTACCGTATTCATGACAATATGACGGCTAACGGTGTGAAACACATCTTTTATGATATGGAAGGCGGACATGATGACAATGTCTGGCAGAATGCGCTCTATAATTTCGGAATGCGTCTGTTCCGCAGCGATACAGGAGAAGACGCCTGATCTGTCAGAACGGCAGAAGGAAATTCAGTACTTTTTAAAGAAGGGATCAAGATGACGGAAAACTATTCGGAGAGAGAAGAATACAGGCAGCCGGAAAGTCTGCTCAGCGACGGGGATATCGCGGCGCTGGAGTCGATGCAGGAAGAGACGTCCGGATATTTCGAGAGGATGATCGATTATCTGGAACAGTTTATCGAATCCGGAATCCGACAGGAGCGGTTCTCAGAAGAGCAGGCGCGTTCCGACCTCGGAATCGCGCTGTGGTATGCTTATGCCTGCAACAATGTGGATGATTATGAACATTATTACATGGCGGCGCAGTGGATGCCGGATTCGGAGAAAAATGCGCAGGGCTGCGGGGCGTGGTATTACCGTTACTCCTGTGCGCTGATGTACTGCGGGAGACTGAAAGAGGCTCTGAAGTATGCGGCGGAGGGCGTCAGGCAGGAGCCGGATTACCCCTGGGGATGGCTGCAGCTGGCAAAGCTGAGAAGTCATTTCGGAGACAGAGAGGGCGCCGTTTCGGCGGTGGAAAAAGGACTGCTTCTCGTTCCGCAGGACTATGAATTTCTGACTCTGCGGCGTGAGATCGAAGAAAACAGAAGCCTGGCTGAGATGGAATACCACTATATCGATCCGGACAGTGACCGCCTGCTTCAGAGCGGCGGCATGGAGGACAGTGAGGGAAAGCTGCGTGCGATCGCCGGGATTATCTGTGATGAACAGGCGCTGGAGGAAATCCGGAGTATCTTCAGTCCTGTCGAATGGGAAGCGGATTCTCCCTATTGTATGTGCCGTTTTTTCATCGGAGAGCGTGAACTGCGCGGCATTTTCTGTATGAATGAAGCGGCTCTTTCCAAGATGAATCCGGACTGGCTGCGGGATCAGAAGAAAAAGCTTTCTTCCGGCGACTATTTTCTGCTGCACCGCGGTGAAAACAGCTATGTCCTGAAAGCTGTCGTCTTCGGCAGAGATTACAGTACAGAGCTTTTATATCACGATCCGGAAAAGGATCAGTCTTTTCAGATCTGTGTGCGCAGAAACGGGGTGGAGGCGGATCTGCCGGAACCCCTGCTGCTGGATATGGCTCTGAATGAAATGGAAAAGCATGCGCAGTATGGGGTCAGCGATGCAGAGGAGATCCGTGCGCCCGGACAGGAGACGGATATCATCTCCGGCTCCCTGCATCCTGAAAACAGTACGGAGAATATCGAACCGATGTTTCTGCTTTACCGCAGAGACGACGGCGTGATACGTTATGCCGAATGCCGGGCGGAGGGAATGAATATCGCGGAGCATTCCGGCATTGTGGGAGAACAGGGAAAAACGGAGATTCACAGCTGCGAGAACTTTGAAGAGTACCGGGAATTTATGAAAGTGTTCCGTCAGTGGTATACTTCGCAGGGATACAGTGAATGGCCGGAGGAGGAACAGAACTGGGTTTCCGTCCGGATTCCGGTCAGTCCGCTGCGCTTTGACGATGTGTCGGCCGTTCTGTCGGAAGAGACGGCCGACAGGCAGGAGCTGGCGGCCTGGCTTTTGGATGAGGCGCTGACGCGCACAGGACTCGGATGGGTCGACGGCTGGGAAATCGAGCAGCGGCAGGACGGGCCGGAGGATTTCGCGTTTGAGATTTACTGTATTACCGTGGAAATAGCCGGTGTGGTGGATACCGTGCTGCAGGCGCTCGGAGAAAAAATAGACTGCAGCGGTCTGAAAATTTCCGTGCTGGAACCGGAAGAAGAGGAATACCGGCTGCTTTATTCCGCTGACTGATTTTTCCGGTTTTTCGGCATCTGCGGATATCCGCAGAAAAACTATGGAAACTATTGACAGATGACAGATGCCGTGCGATAATAAAAACAGGAAAAAAATGTAAATTAAACCGGAGACCGCTCCTGCCGGCAGAGGACGACTCCCCGCTCCGTGACGATACAGTCCGCCGGAATGTCGTTTTCCTCGGCGGGCAGAGGAGTTTCGGATATCTGAAAAAGATAGGCGGCGGCGATCAGCTTTACCGGACGCGTTCTGGCGCAGAGAAAGCGGTCGTAGCATCCGCGGCCGAATCCGATGCGGTTTCCCGTCCTGTCGAAGGCCACGCCCGGAAGGATGATGAAGTCGGGTTCATCTGCCGTCACCTCCGGACAGCGCCTTTCATCCGGTTCGGCTGCGCCGAAAGAGGATCGTACGAGATGATCAGGATCTTTCGTCAGACAGGCGTGGATGCGGAAATCGCGGTCGGTACGGGGCAGGATCAGTCTCATCCCGGAGGCCAGCAGCCAGCGGTTGAAGCTGTGTGTCGGAAATTCATTGCGGAATGACATGTAAGACATGACGGCGGGAGTACGGCCGGATTTCTCCCGATATCGGAGCAGCATGTCGCCGAGCTCTTTTTTCAGACAGTTTTCGGCAGCCAGAACGAAGGAACTGTCGAGACTGTCGCGTTTTCCCAGCATTTCGCGGCGTATCTGCTGTTTTTTCAGGCGGATTTTTGCGCCGGCGGAATCGACGCAGCCGCTGCAGTGACCGTTATTACTGCGTTCTGCGCGATCGTGGTATTTCTCTTTACGGCTGTCATGATACATTTTTTTACCTCATCACAAAATCAACATATACCTGTTATAAAATGATAACGTATTTCGGGCCGGACGTTCCGGCGGAAAAAAACATTTCATTACATTTTATCTTGTATTATAATATCTATGTATACCGTTCGGCAAGACAGTATACGTTTATAAACAGTTCGACATTCAGGAAGGAGGGCCGATGATCGAATTCAGAAATGTCACCAAGTCATACGGTGACAATATCGGGCTTTCAGATATAAATATTACGATCGATGACGGCGAGTTTGTCTTTCTCGTAGGACCGAGCGGAGCCGGAAAATCGACTTTTATCAAGCTGATTCTCAAGGAGATCGATCCGGACCAGGGACATATTTTTTTTGACGGCAGGGATATTACCAGACTGTCAAAGAGACTGATCCCGGCGCTGCGGCGCGATCTGGGAATCGTATTTCAGGACTTCAGGCTGCTGCCGAAAAAGACGGTTTATGAGAATGTGGCGTTCGCCATGGAGGCCGTACATCAGAGAAAGCGTCTTATCTACAAGCAGGTTCCGCATATCCTGAAGCTGGTGGGAATCAGCGAGCAGGCGGAGCGTTATCCGCATGAGCTTTCCGGAGGAGAGGCGCAGCGTGTGGCGATCGCCAGAGCGATCGTGAATAATCCCAAGGTTCTCATCGCAGACGAGCCTACGGGGAATCTGGATCCGGAGAAATCCTGGGAGATTATGAATCTGCTGGAGCAGATAAACCTCAGAGGGACGACGGTCGTCATGGTGACTCACGCGAAGGATATCGTAGACCGTATGGGCAAACGGGTCATTCAGATCAACGAGGGCTCGATCGTCCGCGATGATGCGGCAGGCTTTTATATACAGACGGATAATCCGGAAGAAGAGCCGCTGTCCGGAATTTTTTCCGGAGCAGGAGAGGTCTTTTCACCGGGACTGCTCAATGAAGAGCTTTCCTCCGGCTTCAGCGAGGAGGATCTGAGCATTTTCGGAGGTTCGGAGGTGATTCCGGACGGAGAGATCGTCGAAACAGATACGCAGGCGGACATATACGCGGCGGATGCAGATGTGAAAGCCGGGTATGACGGAAGCCGTCCGGATGAAAAGAGTCTGCCGGAAGAGCAGAGCGCAGCGGAAAAGGACGATATGGAAAAATCTCCGCAGGAGGCGGCCGGCCGGACTGAGGAGGAGAGGAAAACAGCCGGGGCAAAAGCAAAACGCGGCACTTCCTCCGCAAACAGATCCGGAGCAAAGCGGCGCGGAAAGAAAAAAGGAGGTGGCCGGCGATGATGAAATCCTTTTTATATACTCTGCGGCAGGCCGCCATACAGATTGTGAGAAACAAGACGATGGCGCTGACATCGCTCTTTTCGATTACGGCGATGCTTCTGATTCTCGGTATGTTTTTCATGCTCGTCGTCAATGTGAATCTGATGACGGAGAATACAAAGCAGCAGTTCGATCTGGTGGAGGTCTATCTTCTGGATGAAACGCCGGAGAGTGATATCCAGACCATGATTCAGAGCTTTGAATCGCTCGATACCGTGGAAAAAGTGGAATTTCTGACAAAGGACGATGCGATGGCGGAGATGCAGGACCGCTGGGGAGAAAACGCCTATCTTCTGGACGGCCTTTCGGAAAATCCGCTTCCGCGTTCGATACGGATTACGGTGCGTGATGTCAGCGATGCGGCGGATATTGCGGAATATGCAGAGGGATTTTCAGGTGTGGAAGACATCAGAGACAGCCAGTCGGAAGTGGATAAGATCATCCGCATTACGAACGGTATTCAGATCGGAGCGATGGTCATCATCATATTCCTCGTCATTGTTTCGGTCATCGTCGTTTCCAATACGGTAAAGCTCACCGTTCTTGCCAGGGGACGCGAAATCAGTATTATGAAATATGTCGGAGCAACCAACTGGTTTATCAGAGGTCCGTTTCTGGCGGAGGGGATCATGATAGGAGTCGTTTCAGCCGTCGTCTCGTCGGGGCTGATATCTGTGCTGTACTACTGGTTTACACAGAGCTTCAGCCAGCGGCTTTTAGTGCTTTTCTCCACAGGGCTGGTACCTATGGATTTTATGAGCGGCAATCTGATTGTCATTTTTCTGTCACTCGGCATAAGCATCGGAGCAGTGGGAAGTATCATCTCGATGCGCAAGTTTCTCGATGCTTAAGACAGAAAAAGCGCAGAATGTCTGTTCTTCGGGCAGGAGACAGGCCGTTTCGAACCCGCAGTCTTGAGAGGAAGCTTTCTGATCTTCTGTCCGGGAGAGACGGCCGGAAATGCAGCAGGATTTCAAGGAAAGGGGAAACAAGAAATGATGCGAAAACGAATAATTTCAGCTATCGCGGCGGCGGCAGTCCTGGCGGCGACGGTGTCTACGGGATTTGCCTATGCGGCGTCTGATCTCGATTCGGTAAAGAGTCAGATCAGTTCCAAGCAGGAGCAGCTCGAAGCGGGGGAACAGAAAGAAAATGAACTGATCTCGCAGATCGATGCTCTCAACGGTCAGATCGAGGAGATTGAACAGAAGATCGCTGATCTTGACAGCGATATCGAGGACACGAAGACGAAAATCTCTGAGACAGAAGCCGAACTGAAGCAGACGCAGGAGGACATGACAGAGCAGAATGATTCTCTCAATGAAAGACTGAGAGTCATGTACAAAAACGGAGAGACGGGAATTCTGGAAATTCTGCTCGGATCGGCCAGTCTGTCGGAATTCCTGACTAATCTCGATATGGTTCAGAAAATTTATGATAACGACATGGACGTTCTCAATCAGATCGAGGATCAGTACGAAATTATCGAAAAGAAAAAGAATGAACTGGAATCTCTGCAGGCACAGCTGAATCAGCAGCAGGAAGAGCAGAAGCAGCAGAAGGGTGAGCTTGACGCGCAGAAGAGTGATGTAGAGGCTCTGAAAGAGAAGGTTTCCAGCGACAACAGCGCACTGGAGGCTCAGATCGACGAACTGAACAAGGAAGCAGAGGAACTGACGGCTTATCTTCAGCGTCAGCAGGCGTCCGCGAGCATCAGCTCAAGTTCCAGCTCTCAGTACAGCGGCGGGGTGATGTCCTGGCCGGTACCGGGATATTACAATATCTCTTCTCCGTACGGTTACCGGATCCATCCGATCCTTCATACGAAGAAGTTCCACTCCGGACTCGATATTCCTGCTCCGGCGGGCACTCCGATCATCGCGGCGTCGGACGGCACTGTCATCATGTCTCAGACTTACAGCGGCTACGGCAAGTGCGTCATGATCGATCACGGCGGCGGTGTCGTTTCTCTTTACGGCCACTGCAGCGCGCTGAATGTCAGCGTGGGACAGAAGGTGACGAAGGGACAGACGATCGCTCTGGTCGGTTCCACAGGTCAGTCGACGGGAAATCACTGTCACTTTGAAATCCGTGTCAACGGCTCGACCGCTTCACCGCTCAGCTATGTGAGCTGATACCGGACGGTCATCGTAACCGTACGGTATACGGTATAAGATAAAAAGTATACTGCATAAATGAAATGTTTTTCGTGTCTTTTCTGCGGATATCTGCAGAAAAGATACGAACCGGAATGTATGAAAAGGCTGCTTTTTACAGGCAGCCTTTTTACTGATTTAGCGAGCTGAAAAAGCGAAAGGAAAGAGAAAAAACGGAGAGAACATATGGAAGAAAAGCTGCAAAAAGAGTCGGATCTGCGGGATCTGCATCCTGTCGTGGCTGATATTCTGCGAAGCAGAGGATGTGAGACAGAGGAGGATATCCGTGAGTTTTTGTCCGACCGGCCTCAGAGAACGTATGATCCTTTTCTGATGAAAGGCATGAAGGAGGCGGTGGATCTCCTGTCCCGGTATATCCTGGAAAAGAGAAAAATCTGTATCTACGGGGATTATGACGCCGACGGCGTGACATCCGTATCGCTTCTGTATGAATTCCTGTCTGCTCTTACCGATCGTCTGATGTATTATATCCCGTCGCGTTTTTCCGAGGGATACGGGCTGAATAACAGCGCTGCGGACCGCATCTGTGCACAGGGAGCGGAACTGATTATCACCGTTGACTGCGGATGTGTCTCGGCTGCTGAAGTCGATCATATCAAAGAGCTGGGAATGGAAGTGATCGTGACAGATCATCATAATGTGGACAGCCGAAAGCCGGACTGTATCCTCCTGGATCCGAAACAGGAGGGTGATCCTTATCCGTATTCCTGGCTCTGCGGCTGCGGGGTCGCCTTCAAGCTGGCACAGGCTCTGCAGAGAAGATTCGGACTGCCGAAAAGCAGCGTGAACAGGCTTTTGGACCTTGCCTGTGTCGCGACAATCGGAGATATCGTTCCTCTGACCGGAGAAAACAGAACACTGGTAAAATACGGATTTGACCGGATCGCCAGAGGAGAGCGGGAAGGGCTGAAGCGTCTGATCGAACGGATCGGCCTCAACAGATACGAGCTTTCCTCCGTCAACGTGGCGTTCGGAATCGTCCCTCATCTGAATGCGGCCGGAAGAATGAAGGATGCTGCCGTCGGTGTACGGCTGCTGACCGGCGGAGACGGAGATACAGCCCTCCTGGACAGTCTGGTGGAGGAGCTGAAATCTCTGAACAGCGAGAGAAAGTCTGTCCAGGAAAGGATTTTCAGGGAGGCCTGCGACGAAATAAGGAACGGGATGCAGGAGGATCTTTTTCTGATTTACGATGCGAAGGACGGTCATGAGGGCGTGACCGGAATCGTGGCCGGAAAACTAAAGGAAACCTTTTACCGTCCGGTCGTCATCGTTACGGATACAGAAAAGCCCGGATACATAAAGGGAACGGGAAGAAGCGTAAAAGGGCTGGATCTTCATGCGGTGCTTTCCGGATGTTCCGATCTCTTCATAAAATTCGGCGGTCATGCCGGAGCCTGCGGCTTCACGATGAAAAGAGAAAATCTGGATACGCTGCGCTCCCGTGTCAGCCGCAGTGTCCGGCGCTGTCTTGAAAAGGAACCGTCGCTTCTGACGAGAAAGACCGAGTGTGATGCACGGATTTCCTCCGCGGAGGTGACACTTGACTTCGCTTCGCAGATCGCGCATCTGGAGCCGTTCGGCGAAGGAAATCCGGAGCCGGTTTTTCTGATCTCGGACGTTCTGATACGGAAAATACGGTATATAGGAAGCGAGGGACAGTATCGCAGGTTCGTCTGTGAGGGAACGGGCGGAACGATGTTTGACGCGGTATGGTTTGATGTGGATGAGGAAAAAGCCGGCAGTCTCAGAGAAGGAAGTGTGCTGGATCTGGCCGGAGTTCTGGAGATAAACACCTGGAAGGGCAGGAAATCCGTCCAGTGCCGTATCTGCGATATTCCCGGACTCTGACGGGTTTGCGGATAAATTGCCCGTAACTGTATTGTTCTCCTGCGTTTCCTGTAGTATAATACTGTAGTGCGTAAAAGCAGCAGAGAAGAAGCGAGCAGACGCTCTGCTGCCGGAAAGCGGAACGGATACCGGAACGGCCTGCGGACTGCAGGCTGTTCCGCAGAAAGAAGCAATCGGTTTGGGAGGCCTTGTGATGGGGTATGAATCTAAATTAAAAAATCAAGAGGCAGACGATCTCTTTGATGCGATCATGTCGATCAGCAGCCGGGAGGAATGCTATAAGTTTTTTGAAGATCTGTGTACGGTAAAGGAAATCAAAGCTATGGCACAGCGTTACGGAGTGGCGAAGCTGCTTCTGGATAAAAAGACTTACAGCGAGATTGAAGAAGCTACCGGAGCCAGCACGGCTACGATCAGCAGGATCAACCGCACGCTGCAGTACGGCGCTGACGGCTATACGAGTGTGATCGGGCGTATGAAAGAAGCGGGAAAAGAGAGAGTACAGGAGACGGAAGCGGCGGAGTGATCCGTCGGCGATCGTCGGAAAAAACGGAAGACGGCGCATGTCTTCTGAAAAAATACGGAAACGGAGAAACAGCCGGCCGCAGCGGAAAAAGCGCTGCGGCTGTTTTTCTGCTGTCTGCACGTTTATTCTGCCTTCGGCATATTATGTGTTCTGAGAAGAAATTTCCTGCAGGAGAAAGGAAAAAGACGCACAAAACGGAGGAGGAATCAGGAAATGAGATGCAGAAGAAGAAGACCGTGCGGGCGGCCGTGCAAAGGGACGGGAAAATGCGGAAAAACAGTGGGGATGATTCTGATCGCTGCAGGTGTGATTATCCTCAGTGTGTTTGTGCTTCCTCATAAGGTGCTGCTCGTCATCGCAGCGATTGCGCTCATCGCCGCCGGGTGTTTTCTGGCCTGAAGACGGATAAAATGAAGAAGAAAAAAGAGCGGAAAGGGACGGTAAATGGAAAAAACAGCGCCGTTTATCGATATATCTCATATCGTGAAAAATAAAAACGGCACAGCCGGTGGCTGTGCCGTTTTCTGTGAAAATAACTTTTGTGATCAGAGATACTGAGAGCGGGTATCCGCTTCAGCGAGTAAGATGTCCGCAGTCTGTATCGGAATGCCCGGACGGTGCCGGGACTGCGGAACAGTATCGAAAACGCGGGATGCCGGGAATCCGGCCGCCCTGATATTTTTCTAATATTCGTCGTCCTCGTGACCGGTATTATCTATTTCTGCAAATGAAATGGAAAAGTCATAACCTCCCGTACGCTGTGTCTGCTCAACACGTACACCGGCTCTGAGACAGTCTGTTTTGCATCCGCCCGGACACATTCTGCAGATTTCACCCTGTGCGACGCCTCTGCGGCCGATACTGTCAGTGGTATGAACGATTCTTCCCATGATGTCTCCTTCTTTCTCAATGAAAAATATATCCGTCAAATTATATGTACCATGATCTAATAAGATTAAAACACCGTTTTAGACATATGTCAATAATAAAAGTTCAGGTTTCTGAAATTAATTTGTGCAAAAATAGTTTACATACTGTTTCCTCCTGCCGGGAACCGGGAAAATAATGCGAAAAACGGCGGTGCGAAAATCCGGTGTTTCTGTGTATCCGCCTGCATCCGCGGATGCGGCAACGACGGGCGGTATCTATTGTCTGCATCCGTGTGTGCGGAAATCACAGGAGCAGCCGCAGGTTCTGTTTTCGCAGTTGAATTTCTGGCAGCATGTCTCATTGTTCTCGCAGATGACATAATTTCCGCCGCAGACTTCGAGAGAGCTGCCGAGGACGAGATAAGCCGCGATCTTTTTTCTCGCATCGGTATACATGCGCTGTACCGTGGTACGCGCTACATGCATCTGTTCCGCACATTGTTCCTGTGTCATTCCCACGTAGTCGATCAGCCGGACTGTCTCATATTCCTCGATCGACATGATCTGAATGTCTTTATCCTCCTGATCACTCTTGCAGTAAAAAAAATTATTTTCAGGAAGATTGCAAATTCTCTTGCATTTTTCCGGTCTTGCCATATCCGCTCCTTGTTTTCTGCCGATTTTTTATCTGTGAAAATCATTGATTTTATTCTTATCCGGACTGTCGTCCCGATAAAATATTCTTCCGTCACTATTATAATATCACTTTTTCTGCATTCCGTACCGGAAAAGAAGATTTTCAGAAAAAAATTTTGCATATACGTGATAAAATGATTTTACATGGAGCACGGCGTGTGGTATAATGTCGGTTGTTCATGAGTTGATGAAACGTAATGTACCGGACATACCGTCCGGGCATTGATCGGAATATATGCCGTTCTCTGTAAGCGGCGGCAAAGGAGGTGTTTCAGGTGTCCAGAAAATGTGAAATTTGCGGAAAAGGTCAGGTTTCGGGAAATGCAGTCAGCCATTCCAACATCCACACGAGAAGAAAGTGGAATCCGAACATCCAGACTGTAAAGGTAAATGAAAACGGAAGAGTCAGAAAGATGAATGTCTGCACACATTGCATCAAAGCGAACAAGGTTACAAGAGCTCTTTAATATCATTGTCAATCGGGGCGTCTGATGCAGTCAGGCGCCTTATTTTGTATCTGCACACACGGAGGAAAAAATGGAATACGAAGGCGATCTGATCGCGGTCTACAATGACCAGAACCTGCCGCTCGAATGCGATATCATCAGCAAATTCAAAAATGAGGCGACCGGCAAGAGCTATCTCGTTTATACGGATAATTCCAGAAATGAAGAGGGAAAGAAGAACATGTTCGTCGTTTCCTACCGTCCGGAAATACCGGAAGAAGACAAGCTCAGACCGATCGAAACAGCAGAGGAATGGGAGGAGATCAGCGGATTCCTTCAGGAGCTCCGCAAAGTGATCGATGAAAAGGGACTGGATCTCTGATTCCGTTCAAGTTTTTTTTCGCATTCCGGATACCGGCCCGCACGGCCGGTATTTTTTATGTAAAAGAGACCTGACAGAGCGCCGCACCGGATGGTGCGGCATGTGCAGACGGAAATCTCTGATTTCATCGTCCGGAATCCTGTTCTTTCGGAAAAATACAGAAAGCCGCGCACCGCGCGGCTTTCATCTTTTTTCGGGTCAGTGCCATATCATTTTTGTACCGATGTCATATCGATGATGATGATACCGATATTTTTTTTCTTGGAAAAGAAATAGCCACAGTCCGCCGGCTGAAATTTCTGCAGCACGAATTCTTTTCTCTCCTGTTCTGTCTCAAAGCGATAATAATATTTCACGTATTCCTCCGCCTCGTCCAGTGTGCGGCACGGCTGACCGAATTCGAGAGTCAGCGGAATGCTCCGGAAGGACACGCCGTTTTCCTGCAGGAAAGCAGAGATCGTCTCCATCGTCTCAAAAGGGCGTTTTTTCTTTTCTTTTCCGGATTCCGTTCTCTGTACACTTTTTTCACGTTCCGCGTCCCGTGCGGCGGGATCTGCGGAGAGGAGCCCTGACTCCGCCGAAAGAGCCTCCTGACGGAATCTGCTGCGGCCGGCAAAAGCCTCTGCTTTCTGACGGATTTCATCTTCGCCGTAGCGCGGAACGATTGCGATGACGCGCTGCGAGGCGATTTTTTTCAGATCCTCCCAGTCGCGGATGACGGCTCCGAAGTAGCTGAAGACGACGGTATCAAAAATACGGCCGCGAAGAACCTCGCGCCAGTCTCCTTCCAGAAATTCGAGACACTGTATCGGATTCTCCTGCTGAATTCCGCGGCAGAAGGCGATAGCCTGCGGATCGATGTCATTGGCGGTATAGTGTGATGTCAGGGGAGCCAGATGGCGGGCAAGCGTGCCGGTGCCGCTGGCAAGCTCGCAGCATGTCTCTTTCCGGCTGAGATAGGGCGCGATATATTCTGTCAGTTTGTCGTGATAGCGGGTATATGCCGATGCCTTTTCATACCAGCGGGCGGAGCTGTCGCTCCAGCGGCTGAAAGTGCCTTTTTTCTGTGTGTTCATATCGATTCAGAACCTTTCTTTTTCTGTAATGTGCATCCGTCAGATGCTGAAGTCTATTCTAACACGAATAATCAGCTTTTCACATATTTTTCAGACCCGAATCAAAGAAAAAAGACACGGCTTCCGTTTTTTTCCGGAGTACGTGTCTTTTCCGCCGCCTGAGAAGCGGCCGGTGTTTTCCGTGTCATATCCGGTGTTTTTCCTTTCCTTCGTATAAGATACGAAGTGTTCACCGGGAAACATCCTCGCCCTGCAAAAACGGGATGTGCTGTCTCCAATATCACGACGGTCGGGCTGATGACCTGTTTACAATATATCTATCTGTTTTATAAAACATGATATAAAATAAACAAAATTTAACTTAATATAAGTATAACAGAATATAGAAGAATGTCAATAAGAAATATCGATAAAAAGAAAGAATAAATTTGATTTTATTTAAAAAAATAAAAAACTTATAGATATAATAAAAATTCAGATGAAAAAATATATATAAAAAATTATAAAATTAATCTGAAAGGTAATGGATGGAAATATTTTTATGAAAATTTTTTACCGGAGTCCGGCCGGAAGCGGGAAGCGGTACGGAAGAAAAAATGCCGTGGCTCAAATCCGACTGGCATGGTATAATAATTCAGACTGAAAGACCATCAGAGAGGACGGAGAACAGACTATGAATCAAATCAAGAAACCGGCGGGGCTGATCCTGGCGGCCGGATTTTCATCGAGAATGAAAGACTTCAAACCTCTGATGAAAATCGGCGGCCTGAGCCCGCTTGAAATTCTCATCAATCATTTTAAAGCGGCAGGCGTGGAAGACGTTTTTGTAGTGACGGGATATAATGCGGATGTACTCGAGCATTTTCTCGCCGATAAGGGCGTAAAGACAGTATATAACGAAAATTTTGAAGACGGGATGTTTACATCGGTGCAGGCCGGTATAAAAGCGGCTGCGGAAAACGGCAATGACTGTTTTCTTCTGACGCCGGTGGATATTCCGCTGATTCCGCCGTATATCATCAAGGCTGTCCTGAACAGACAGTATAAGACGCCGGACTGCTTTGTCGTACCGTGCTATGAGGGGAAAAAAGGACATCCGCTTTCGATTCCGGCGGACTATACCGCAGAGATTCTCGAAAGCAGAGGAGAAAACGGCATGAAATCAGTCACCTCTCTGCACGAGGACAGAATGATCTATCTTGAGACAAACTGCGAGAGCATCATTCTCGATATGGATACGCAGGAGGCCTATGCGGAGCTGATCCGATACTATGATGAAAAGAAATATCCGGATGAAGAGCAGTGCCGCAAAATTCTGGAACGCATGGGGACGCCGGCTCACGTCGTGCGCCACTGCGAAGCGGTGACCAGAACGGCGGTGAAGATCGGAGAAGCGCTTAACGAACACGGCTGCCATTTCAGCATACCGCTGATACGTGCGGCGGGACTGCTGCACGACGCGCTGAGAGTGCGCAAGAAGCACTGGCAGGCGGGGGCGGAAATGGCTTTCGATTACGGTTATCCGGAGGTAGCGGATATCATACTCGATCACATGAACTATATGCATCCGATTCCTGTTTTCGAAATAACGGAAAAGGATATCGTATGTCTGTCGGATAAGCTGAGACAGGAAGACAAGCTGGTCACGCTGGATCAGCGTCTGGATCCTGTCCGCAGACGTTGGGCGGATAATCCGGAGGCGCTGCAGATTATCGAAGATAAGATCAGGGCGGCTCAGGCTGTCATGGAATATATCGAAAATATCATCGGCGTGCGCATCTATGATCTTCTTTCGCGTGCAGACGAAGAAAAGGAGACAGAAGAGAAAAAAGAAGAAAAACCGCCGGCAAGGCGCCTGATTCTGGTCAGACACGGGGAAACACAGCGTCACAGGGAAAAAGTCTTCATGGGCCAGTATGATGTGCCGCTCGATCCGGAGGGCCGTGAGCAGTGTACTGTCGTAGGGCTGGAGCTTCAGCATTTCGATATCGATACGGATAAAATCTACACCAGCGATCTGAAGAGAGCGAGAGAGAGTGCAAAGATTATCTCCAGGATTCTCGACTCCCAGCCTGTGGTGGAAGAACTTCCGGAACTCAGGGAGATGTCTCTGGGCTCCTGGGACGGAAAATTTATCAGCGATATCCGGCGCGATCATCCCCGGGAATATGAGGAACGGGGCAGAAATATGCTGACGTATAAGATCGACGAAGATGCGGAAAACTTTGTGGAGCTTCAGGAGCGGGTGATGAAAAAGGTGAATGAAATCATCGCCTCCACAGAGGGAGATATCCTGATCGTAGCTCATTCAGGCGTCAACCGTGTCATCATGTGCAGTCTGATGAACAGGAAGCTGGATGACATTTTCCGGATCGAATTTCACCGCGGAACATATCAGATTATCGAACTGTAAGCCGGCCGTCTGCAGCCGGAAAGGACAGAGAACCGGAAAAGAACGGAAGAGACCTTCTGTTTCAGGTTATAAGAAAAAACCTCCCGTCGTATCTTTATAACGAGGGGAGGTTTTTTATGGACGGAAAGAGAAGACGGGAAGGCGCAGCCGGCCTGAAGCGGAAAATCGCGGTCTGTATTTTTATCGTTATCGTCGTGCTGATCATCAGAAAATTCGACGGACAGGAAAAAAACAGGATTATCGGCGCCGTTGCGGAGTATTACGGCAGAGATTATTCCGTAGAGGATGTCGTATCCGCCATGTCGGAGGGCCTCGGAAAAGCAGAGAAAATCCCGGAAAAACTACGGGGCGGAATCTCTCAAGAAAACGGCGAAGATGCGGAAAAGAAAGAGGATGCGAAAGAGACGGAAAAAGAGGCGGACGCAGGAGACGGGACGGCGTGAGATATCTCCTGTTTTATCTGATTACCTTTCTCTTTTCGTTTCTTCACGAGCTGGCTCATGCGGGTGCGGCGAGGCTTTGCGGGTGCAGCTGCAGCATCGGAACGGCGGGAATTTTCGGAAATGTGGTATATGTCAGAAGCGAGGGACGGACCGTATTCGTCAGGACATTCATACAGATCGCCGGACCGGCCTTTAATCTCGCCGCCGCCTGTGTGTGTGCGGTTCTGATGCGGATAAACAGCGGAGGCGGACTGCAGGAGAACGATCTGCATCTTTTGGAGATGATCCTTTATTCAAACCTCATGCTCGCCGCGTTTAACCTGCTGCCGTTTTTTCCCCTGGACGGCGGCCGCATCTTCGAATCACTGATCGCATACCTCGTCGGAGAAAAAGCGGCGAGAAGGGCGGTCACTTTTTTTTCCAGAGTGTTTGCAGTTTTTATTTTCCTTTCGGGTCTGTACTTGGTAAAATATAATACAGGAAATATCATACTTTCATTCGCTGCTGTCTATTTCTGGCGGATGATCGAGCGTGAAAACGAAAATCGTTTTTACACGCGTATAAAAAATAAATGGAAAGAAAGGCAATCAGATGAATCTTACCGAACGCGTCGAGGAACTGCTGATGCAGGTGGCGAAACCCGCGGTCTACATGGGTGGTGAACTCTATTCCTGTGAGAAAGAGGAGGAAAATACGGAGCTGAATTTCGGATTCTGTTTTCCCGATACTTATGAGATCGGCATGTCTTATCTCGGACTGCAGATCATATATCACGTACTGAACGGGCAGGAGAATGTCTTCTTTCAGCGTTTTTTCGCACCGGGAACCGACATGGAGGCGCTGATGAGAGAGAAAGGGCTGCCTCTGTTTTCCATCGAAAAAAAACAGCCGGCTTCAGAGATGGATATTCTCGGCTTTACTCTTCAGTATGAACTGTCCTTTACCAATATTCTGAATATGCTCGATCTGGCAGGCATTCCGCTCAGAAGCCGGGACAGAAGCGAGCGGGATCCCGTTATCGCCGCAGGAGGCAACTGCTCCTTTAATCCGGAGCCTCTGGCTGATATCATCGACTTTTTCATGATCGGTGACGGGGAGGATATTCTCAGAGAGGTGACGGAGACAGCGATACGCCACAAAAAAGAAGGCGGCACGAAACTCGGTCTTCTGAAAAAGCTGTCACAGATCGAGGGCGTCTACGTGCCGGCCTTTTACCGCCCGCAGTACGGGGAGGACGGCCTGCTTGCGGGATATGAAAAACTCTATGACGGTGCGCCAGACCGGGTAGTCAAGCGTATCGTCAGCGATATGGACACGGTTCCGTATCCGCTGAAACCGATCGTTCCTTTTGTGGACGTCGTGCATGACCGTTCCGTGATCGAGCTGTTCCGCGGCTGCACGCGCGGCTGCCGTTTCTGCCAGGCGGGAATGATCTGCCGCCCGGTGCGCGAAAGAAGCCGCGGAAAAGTGGTGGAGTATGCGGAAAAGCAGCTGGACAGCACGTGCTATGATGAGATGTCGCTGCTTTCTCTTTCCACCAGCGATTATTCCGAAATCGAACCGCTCGTCTCGGACCTGATGAAATCGTGCCGTGCGCGGGAGGCGGGACTGTCGCTTCCTTCTCTGCGGCTCGATTCGTTTTCCTATGAGATTCTCGACGAGATACAGAAGTACCGGAAGACGGGACTGACTTTTGCTCCGGAAGCCGGAACACAGCGTCTGCGGAATATCATAAACAAGTCCATCACGGACGAGCATATCGATAACGCGGCGGAACAGGCGATCCGTCTGGGATATAATCACATCAAGCTGTATTTCATGATAGGACTGCCGGGAGAGACGGATGAGGATCTCGACGGGATTGCAGAGATCGCCGGGCGGATCAATCAGATTTACCGCAGTGTGTGCCGGAGTATGCCGGAGCGGAAAGGACGCTTTCAGGTGACCGTCAGCGTATCGAATTTTGTTCCGAAGGCGCATACGCCGTTTCAGTGGGCCGCTCAGGACACACCGGAGGAATTCAACAGAAAACACTATTATCTGAAGGACCGGCTCAGAAAGATCAAAGGAGTGTCTTATCAGTATCACGGCACGCAGACGAGTCTGCTGGAGGCTGTCTTCGCCAGAGGAGACCGGCGGGTCTGTGATGCGATGGTGCGTGCCTTTGAACTGGGATGTAAGTTTGACGGATGGACGGAACATTTCGATTATGCGAAGTGGATGCAGGCTTTTGAAGAGACGGGCATCAGCCCGGAATTCTATGCGCAGCGTCTGCGCGGTACAGAGGAATTTCTGCCGTGGGATCTCATCGACTGCGGTGTGACAAAAGATTATCTGCTGAAGGAATACCGCCGTGCTGCGGAAGCGGTTACGACGAGAGACTGCCGCGAGGGCTGTACAGGCTGCGGGATACGCAGGCTGATACAGTGTCCGGATTACAGCGGCAGAAGAAAAGATCCGCAGTCGGAAAAGGCGGCGGATTCCGGACGGGAAACAGAAAGTACGCAAAGATAAAAGAGAGTATCGAAAGAGGCATTCACATGGGGAGATATCTTCTGAAATTTACAAAAGAAGGAAATATAAAGTATATTTCACATCTGGATCTGCTCCGGGTCTTTCAGCGCGCGCTGAAACGGGCCGGGATCCGTCTGCGTTACTCCCAGGGGTATAATCCGCATGCGAAAATCGGTTTCGCACATCCTCTGTCTCTGGGCTATGAGAGCACGGGAGAATATCTGGAATTTGAAACGACAGATCATGCGGGGGCGGACAGCCAGATGAAAGCTCTGACAGGCTGCATGCCGGGAGGAATCCGCCTTCTCGCCTGCAGATCGCTTCCGGAGACTTCAAAGACTTCCGTGGCCGCCGCGGTTACGCATGCGTCTTATGTGATCCGGTTTCACGGAGATGAGAAAACGGGCGCTCTGATGGAGGAAAAATCGCCGGAGTACATACATAAAGAAGAGATCATCTGCAGAAAACTGAATAAGAAAAAGCAGGAGGTACAGACCGATATCAGGCCGCTGATCCTGTCTTTTTCCGCGGTGAAAACGAACGGCAGCGGCTCTGTTTTTTCCATGACGCTGCGGACGGGAAGCGCCGGAAATCTGAATCCTGAAATGCTCATCCGCTCGTTCTGCGAATTCTGCGGTGTGGAATATGTGCGCCATCAGTGGGATTACCGGCGTACAGAGATGTATTTTCTGCCGGAGCGGGCGCGTCAGATCCGCCCGCTGGAAGAGTTTTCGGGATGAGATGAAAAAGCAGTCCGGCGCGGACGCGCGCCGGACATGAGAAAAGATATGGCAGCCTTCCGGAAATCGGAACTGCCGAGGTGTATCCGGAAGGGACAGGTTTATGACAGACAGAGAAACGGAAAAAGAAAAGAAGACGGAAGTCCGGACAGAAAAAATATATCAGCGTCAGCCTTATCTGAAACAGTGGGAGTCAGAAGTTCTTCTCGTACAGGGAAACACTGTCGTGCTGAAATCTACGATCTTTGCTCCGGAGGCAGGAGGACAGCCGTGTGACCGCGGAATGCTCGGAGATTATAAAGTCATCTTTGTATGGGAAAAAGACGGGATCGTTTACCACGATCTGTCGCTTCCGGAGACAGCGGATCAGCCGGACGCGCAGTCCTGCGGAGCTGACAGCGGAAGAAGGTCCGGAACGGATGAGGAGGCTGTACATCTGACGGCGGGGGAAACGGTGAAGATGAAAATCGACTGGGAACGCCGCTTTGACCATATGCAGAATCATCTGGGAGAGCATATTCTCTCCGGGCTGTTCAAATCAGAATACGATGCGGACAATAAAGGATTTCACATGGGAGAGGATATCGCCACATTTGATATCGACCGGAAAGAAATTACGCCTGAAATGCTGCGCAATATCGAGCAGAAAGCAAACCGGGCGGTCTATGCGGCGATTCCGGTGGAAGTAAATTTTGTGGAAAGTGCGGAGGATGCGCAGAAATATCCGCTCAGAAAGCCGCTGGCTGTGGAGGAGGATATCCTGATCGTCACGGTAAAGGGCGTGGACTGTGTGGCCTGCTGCTGTCCTCATCCGTCTGACACATCTCAGATCGGAATCATCAAGCTGCTGCGCACGGAAAAATATAAGGGAATGACGCGTATCTATTTCAAATGCGGCATGAGAGCTCTTCTGGACTATGAACAGAAACACGATGTGATCACCGTTCTGGGAGAAAAATATTCGGCGGATGAATTTTCTCTGCTGGAGAAGGAGGAGATCGCAGAGGCAAAAAAAGAAGAGATGCGCAGAGAACTCAACCGCATGAAGGACAGACTGGCCGAGATCCGTGCCTCTTCTCTTCTTTCCGCAGCGGAAGCGGCGGGAGAAACTCTGGTCGCAGCGGAAATGGAAAAAGAAGATATCGACGATCTCAAACGCATTGCCAGAAAGCTGACGGCGAGAACCGATCTGCCGGTAGCTCTGTCTTCTGAAGCGGCGCTGTGTGTCTTTCTGACTCACAGCGGAAAGAGCGGAATGCGGTGCGGGTCACTGGTAAAGGAATTTGCATCGGGATACGGCGGAAAAGGAGGCGGAAGCGATACGCGGGCTCAGGCCGTTTTCCGGGATGCGGAAATGATGCGCAATTTCGTTCGGATCGTGCGGGCATCTGCAGCGCAGGCTGCTGAATAAAAAAGGGAGGAAACGGAGATGGCAGAAGAAAAAAAAGGAGCTGACAGATTCGGCACGGTAGCTCTTTCGGAAGACGGCAGATCTCTGGTCATCATCGATCAGACGCTGCTGCCCGGAGAAATGAAGTATATCGCTCTGTCGGATCAGCGCGATATCAGAGAGGCTATTTACAGACTGAAGGTCCGCGGCGCACCGGCCATCGGCGTGGCGGCGGCTATTGCTCTGTATCTGGCAGCGCTCGAGATATCGGAATCTGCGCCGCAGGCGGATGAAGATGAGTTTTTCCGCCGCCTGGAAGCGGCAAAGATTTATCTGCAGGAGTCGCGTCCGACTGCGGTCAATCTGAAATGGGCTCTGGACCGGATGTACAGGCATGCTCTGTCGCTGAAGGGAGCCGGTGCGGCGCGGATTGCGGCCTCCATGCGTCTGGAAGCGGAAAAGATCCGCAGTGAGGATGTGGATGTATGCCGCAGAATCGGAGAAAACGGTCTGACACTGCTGAAAAAAGGGCAGGGCATTCTCACTCACTGCAATGCCGGACGGCTGGCCTGTGTGCGTTACGGGACGGCGACGGCTCCGATCTATCTCGGACACGAGCGCGGCTATGATTTCCGCGTTTTTGCCGACGAGACGAGACCTTTACTGCAGGGAGCGAGACTGACATCCTACGAACTGTCCGAGGCCGGCATCGATGTGACGCTGATCTGTGACAATATGGCCTCCTCTGTTATGCAGAAAGGATGGATCGACGCCGTCATCACAGGCTGCGACCGGGTAGCGGCCAACGGAGACACCGCAAATAAGATCGGAACCTCCGGCGTGGCGATTCTGGCTCGTCATTACGAGATCCCGTTTTACATCGCGGCGCCGTCCTCCACCATCGATTTTGAGACGGAGACGGGAGCCGGCATCGTCATCGAGGAGCGTTCCGGCGATGAGATCAGAAAAATGTGGTACAGAGAACCGATGGCGCCGGAAACAGTCAGGACATACAATCCGGCCTTTGATGTCACGGATGCCTCCCTGATCTCAGGCATCATCACCGAATACGGCGTGCTGCGGGCGCCGTACGATGTATCGCTGAAGGAGCTCAGAGATAAAATAGAAGCAGAGAAAAGAAAGGAAGGAGACCTGTAATGAGCAATACGGTAAAACTGCCTGACGATCAGGAAGCGAAAAAGTCCATCGTCGAAATCGGCAGAAGAATGTACGAAAAAAATTACTGTGCGGCAAATGACGGAAACATCAGCTGCCGTACGGCGGACAATCACCTGTGGGTGACCCCTTCCGGAGTTTCAAAGGGATTTCTGACAGAGGACATGCTGGTGAAGACAGATCTTTCCGGAACGATTCTCGAAAATCCGCAGGATCGGAAAATATCCTCCGAGCTTAAGCTTCATCTGAAAGTCTATGCGCACAGAGATGACGTCAATGCTGTCGTACACGCACACCCGCCGAAGGCGACAGCCTTTGCCTGCGCGAGAAAGGCGATGAAAAAGCCGGTGGTATCGGAAGCCATGCTCAATCTGGGAGAAGTGCCGTGCGCGCCGTTTGCCGTGCCGGGGACAGAGGAGCTTGCGGAATCGATCGTCCCTTATATCTCCGGCCACGCAGCGGTGCTGATGGCAAATCACGGAGCCGTCACCTGGGGCGAAAGTATGATCCGGGCTTATTACCGCCTGGAGACACTGGAGTATTACGCACAGATTCTGATTCTTACGGGTGAGCGTCCGGAGCCTGCCGTGGATCTGACGCCGGAGGAAACGGCTGCTATCCGCGCATGCAGAGAAGGATTCGGCATAAAGCTGTAGCCGGCTGCAGATGAGAGGTTTGACATGGCGATGAAACCGATTACCGTTTCTCAGCTGAACCGGTATATTTCGAGAATCCTGTCGACAGACCCGGTTCTGGGCAGTGTCTCTGTCCGGGGAGAAATTTCAAATCTGAAATATCACGGTACGGGCAATATCTTCTTTTCCCTGAAGGACGCCGGCAGCAGAATCTCCTGTTTTGTTCCCGCTTCTGCCGCGAAAAATCTCAGATATGAACTGGCAGACGGCCTGGAGATCGTCGTCAGCGGGTATCTGTCTGTCTACGAAGCGGGAGGATACTATTCTCTCAATGTCCGGGAAATCGATGTTTCCGGCGCGGGAAGTCTCGCGCTGGCTTTTCGGGCTCTGTCTGAAAAGCTGCGGAAGGAAGGACTGTTCGATGAAAAGTATAAAAAAGAGATTCCTCCGTTTCCGCGGACGGTCTGTGTGATCACTTCCGCGACAGGCGCTGCGGTGAGAGATATCATCAAAACTGTCCGCAGCCGCAGCCGCCTGACGGATATTCTCGTCTGGCCCTGTCTGGTGCAGGGAAAATCGGCTGCGGCTGATATCGCCGCCTCAATCCGGGAGGTCAATGAGAAATTTCCGGAGACGGACGTTATCATCGTGGGAAGAGGAGGCGGCTCTGCAGAGGAACTGTGGGCGTTCAATGAGGAGGCTGTGGCACGCAGCATCTTCGCTTCTTCTATTCCGGTCATTTCCGCCGTAGGTCATGAGACAGATTTTTCCATTTCAGACTATGTTGCCGATGCGCGTGCGGCGACGCCGACAGCAGCTGCGGTAATGGCTGTGCCGGACACACAGGAGATGATCGGACAGGCGGGAGAGCTTATCGCCGGAATGTATTCGCGCGTTCTGATGAAGGTCAGAATGTATGAGCATCGTCTGGAGGCGGTACGCCCCGGCGTTTTTTTCCGGAATCTGAACGAACGGATCCGTTCGCTCGGACAGGAGGCTGAACTGTATCATCAGGAGCTTCTCTTCGGAGTCCGGGAAAGGCTGCGTCTTCTGGAGAATGAGACGGAAAAATGCAGCCTGATGCTGGAGGCCGGAAATCCGGAGCGGATCATCGCCAGAGGATATGCCGTCGTGAGAAAGGCGGACAGCCTGAAGACGGTGACCTCCGCAGGAGATACGCAGGAGGGACAGTACCTGAGCATTCTGATGAAGGACGGAGATCTGCTGTGTGAAGTGCAGGAAATCCGGGAAGGAAAAAAAGATGGAGAAAGAAAGAGCGCGCAGTGCGCAGAGTGAAAATCGGACGAAAGAGCCGTCGCCGTCTGACGGGCTGCGGCAGGATATGACATTTGACGAGGCCTTTGATCTGCTGCGCGGCGAAGCGGAGAAAATCAGTTCGGAGAATATCTCTCTGGAGGATGCGATCGAAAGTTACCGGCGCGGAAAGCTCTATTATGAATTCTGCAGAAAGAAACTGGATGACGCGCAGCAGACGATCCGCATCTTTGACAGAGACAGCGGAGAGCTGAAGGAGATGAATACTGACGGCGCGGAGCAGGACCGCCGGACGGCAGAATGAGCGGCATATAAAAGACGGATGAGACAGAAAAGAGAGGAAACAGGCATGGAGCAAAAGGAACGGTACAGCAGATGGAAAGATTTAACGGAACAGTATCTGACCGGGATGCTTCCGCAGGTGGATGAGAGAAGCAGGCGTCTTTACGAATCCATGACATACAGTCTGGAAGCGGGCGGAAAGCGCCTTCGGCCGATTCTCCTGCTGGAGACCTGCAGTCTGTGCGGTGGATCGGCGGAGCGCGCGCTGCCTTATGCCTGCGCGGTGGAATTTATCCATACGTATTCTCTGATTCACGATGATCATCCGTCTATGGACAATGACGACTTCCGGCGCGGAAAGCCGACGAATCACAGAGTTTTCGGAGACGGGATGGCGATACTCGCCGGCGACGGACTTCTCAATTCTGCTTTTGACATCATGCTTCCAGAGGTCCGCGACGCAGCCGGGCGGGGAGAGGATGTCCTTAATCTGATACAGGCGGTTTCCGAAATCTCCGGCGCCGCCGGCGTCGGCGGCATGATAGCCGGCCAGGCGGCCGATCTTGTGCATACCGGAGAAGCGGGCGACGGAAGCCTTCATACGCCGGCAGCACCGGAAACGTCCGGAGAAGACAGAGAGGACATCCTGCTGTATATCCACCGCAATAAGACAGGAGCACTGATACGCGGAGCGGTCCGCGCCGGAGCTTTTGTCGCCGGAGCCTCCCGGGAGCAGGTCCGTCTTCTGACGGAATATGCGGAAAATCTCGGACTGGCTTTTCAGATCAGCGACGATATTCTGGATGTCACGGGAAATGCCGAAATTCTGGGAAAGAGCACGGGTATGGATGAAAAACTGGGAAAACTGACGTATCCGTCCGTCTACGGAATGGAGCTTTCGCACAGAAAACTGCAGGAGGCGACGCAGCGGGCGGTAAAAGCGATATCTTTATTCGGGGAACAGAGCGCTTTTCTCGGCGAACTGGCTATTGACCTTCAGAACAGGGTGTCATAAAATAGATAAAAAGTGGCGCAGTATTCTAGTCAGAATTTGCTTCTTCTGAAGACGGGGCTAAAAATCCGTTAAATGGCACATCGATGAAGCTCCTCGTATTTGCTGCCGACGCCCAGTCGGGGGCATTTGCCGGGAGAAAGATGATCAGGGCGATCCATAATGGCATATGGGCGTGAACCCTGTTCATCGTGGAGACTCGTGCGGGATGACACCTCTGGGGTGCACGCGCGGGGAGAAACCTGAAGCAGGGCTGTACCGGCCGTCCGGTTTTCCGGACCGCCGCTGACCCTGCCTAAGCGTAGCTAGCCTTGAGTGAGTGAGGGGGAGTGCAGAACAATGCGGCGGAGTTCGCGGCCGGAACGATGCCCGTAATCGCTGCATGAAACCGGACTTGCAAAAGAGGATAGGAAGGGGCAATACTGTCGGGGAAATCCTCTAGACTGTTCGATATGCGTGGATTGCAGTACGGACTTAGTGGCAATCCGGTACCGCAGGCGGCAACACTGCGGGCGGCGCTTTAAAGGGAAACCGCTGATCCGGCGACAGATCAGCAGTGCCGCAGGAAATCTGACCGGACCTATGCCGTAAGGTTTACACGCGTATTGTCCACTTTGCTTTTTATTTTTTGAAATAAGGTTACCGCAATCCCACTTGCTTTAGACAATGGGTAATGGGTAGTTCACGATACCGTGAAAAAGAAAGAAAAAATCCGGGAGAGGACCGGCAGAGGATTCTGCCGGAGTTTTCGTTCCGGACTCGGAGAAAATATTATGAGCGGGAAAAAAGAAGATCCTGAAAAAATACGACGAAAATGGATCACGTTCATCACGATATTCGCATTTTTTC
>CALXIZ010000043.1 GCA_944388495.1 uncultured Clostridia bacterium
GTTCTCTCCGAGATTCAGGACGGAACGTTTGCGAGAAACTGGATCATGGAAAACAAGGTCGGCAGACAGCATTTCAATGCGACGAGAAAGCTCAAGGCTGCGCATGAACTTGAGGCTGTCGGCAAGGAACTCAGAAAGATGTACTCCTGGAGCGACGAAAAATAAAAGACAGACCGAGAACATAACGGAAGGAGTCCGGCGGACCGGACGGAGCAGACGTCCGGATCCGGGATTTTCCGTTTTATTTCCGTACCGGCGGCCGGCCGGTATTTTTCCAGGGCAGCGCAGGAATGCGCTGCCCGTTTCAATAGAAAGAAGTAAGAGAAAAAAGAAGTAAGAGAAGAAATTATGAAAATAAAAGGTTCAAATATAATACTGGAGTGCCTGAAGGAACAGGGTGTCGACACAGTTTTCGGATATCCGGGCGGTCAGATCATGCCTCTTTATGATGCGCTGTATGACTACCGCGATGATATCGATCACGTTCTTACAAGCCATGAACAGGGAGCGACTCATGCCGCTGACGGTTATGCCCGTTCGACGGGACGTGTGGGCGTGGCATTCGCCACCAGCGGTCCGGGAGCCACCAATACAGTCACGGGAATTGCGACGGCATTCATGGATTCCGTGCCTCTGGTCGTCATCACCGGTCAGGTGCCGCTGGCTCTGATCGGAAGAGATTCTTTCCAGGAAGTGGATATTTACGGAGTCACAATTCCTGTTACAAAGCACAATTTTTTTGTAAGTGATATCAGCGAGCTGGCGGACGATATCCGGCAGGCCTTTCGCATTGCGAAGAGCGGACGTCCGGGACCCGTTCTGATCGATGTGCCGAAAGATATCATGCAGCAGACTTATGAATATGAGCCGAAACCGGCGGTGGAAAAGGATGCGGTACCGAAAAAATATGAAGATGAGGATCTCGAGGAACTGGCGGATATGATCAACCGGGCCGAAAGACCTCTTCTGTATGCCGGCGGAGGCGTGATCACCGCAGAGGCCTCCTCACGGCTGACAGCACTGGCTGAGAAAGCTGATATTCCGGTCGTATCCACACTCATGAATCTGGGCGCCATCTCGAGAAAGCATCCGCTGTCTTTAGGCATGGTGGGTATGCACGGGCAGAGAGAAGCGAATCTTGCCGTTCACAACTGCGACCTTCTCATCGCAGTAGGAGCGAGATTCAGCGATCGTGTTACGGGAAATACAGATTATTTTGCTCAGGGGGCGACGATCGCGCAGATCGATATCGACGATTCCGAAATCGATAAGAATGTGATCGTGGATCTTCCTCTGATCGGAGATATGAACGAAATTCTCGACGGGCTTCTGAAGCGCGCGGAGGAAAAGAAACATGCGGAATGGCGCGGCGAGATCGATTCGTTCCGTGTACCGAAAAAAATTGACGAGGATGCTTTCGTGCCGCAGAATATTTTCCGTGCGATTCATGATATTCTCGGTGACGATGTTATTGTCACTACCGATGTGGGACAGCATCAGATGTGGACAGCGCAGGAATGGCCGTTTACGGAACCGCGGACGAATATTACCTCCGGAGGACTGGGCACGATGGGCTTCGGCCTCGGAGCGGCAATCGGCGCGCAGATGGGAAACCCGGGAAGACGCGTCATTCATATTTCCGGCGACGGCAGCTTTCGTATGAACTGCAATGAACTGGCGACTGTATCGGCGAGAAATCTTCCGATCATTACGATCCTCTTTAAAAACAATGTGCTCGGCATGGTACGTCAGTGGCAGAAGCTCTTTTTTGAAAAGCGCTACTCTGCGACGACTCTGCCGGATGTCATCGATTATGTCAGACTGGCAGAGGCATTCGGACTCAAAGGATGGCGCACAGACAGTCTGGAAGGTCTGCGCCAGGCTGTACGGGAAGCGACTGATGCGGGAAAGGGCGGCGTGATCGTCTGCGACGTCGATTCGGCACAGGATGTATTTCCGATCGTTCCTCCGGGCAATGCGATGAACGATCAGGTTCTGAATGCGGAGGAACTGAAATAGGAGAACGGCTCTGAAAAGAAAAGACGGCAGAAGGCCGCGGACATTTTCTGTCCGCGGCCTTCTGCCGTCTGCGGAATAAAGAGGCGATCTGAGAAAACAAGAGAAATCCGAAAGATTATCTGCAGACCGGAGGTACCGGAGGACACGGCGGGATCGGTTCGAAGCATCCGGGCGGCATGGCGCACGGCGTGCATCTGTCGGGCTGAGGTATACCGCACGGCGGACAGTTTTCATCTTCTTCCGTGTCATCATCCTTTTTCTGCAGCTGGTTCGGGAAGAGCTGCGGAAAACCGGAACAGATCTGGGAGGCGTCCGGGCTGACCTCTACAAATCCTGTGGAAAGTACGCACAGCTGTACCGGTACGATAATTTTTTTCTCACAGTTGACACAGAGCGCGATGATCAGATTTCCGCATACTTCTCCTCCGGAACTGATCGTCAGATCCCTGCAGTAGCTGTTTGTGGCAAGGCGCGTCTCACAGCTGACATTACAGAGCTCTGTAAATCTCGGGAAGATAGCGGTATGTTCCACGGACGGCATACACATCTCGAAGAAGCTGGTCAGAATGAGAGGAGAGGCCGGTGAAGCGACGGTAACATTGGCGGAGACCGGGAATGTCACTTCTCTTCCGAAATTGTCCATGAGAATCAGATTGAGTGTGACGACGACCTGACCGGAAATATTTACCTTCTGAGTACCGAAGATCGGCGTTCCTTTTCCTTCCTCATCGCATTCTGACGTATCGGCATAGAGGATTCTTTCGGAGAGTGTTCCGTCGGGTCCCACCACCTTGGCTTCCCCTCCCTGATCGCATACAAAGCTGGCGCCGGATATTGTGGTGTTACATTTCAGTGTGAGATTGGCACTGTCGTTGATATTTCCGGGGTTAAAAAATTTTCTGCAGCTTATGCCGGAAACACCGATGAGACGAAATCCGTTCGGAATCGCCGGTGAAAATTTCTGTGCACTGACAGTTTTCAGTCCCTGCAGATTGAGCATGACGGCGTCATAGATTTTCTGCACATAGATCGGTTCCGAGACTACATTGCTGAGATCTCCGTCAAACTGGCAGAGATCGTGAGCGTTGCAGCAGCTTTTGCCAGAATCGGATGATATGCAGCCATTGTGACAACTGTTGAAACAACCATTGAAGCAACCCATAAGATTTCCTCCTTAACAATGATGAATCAGGAAGTATTTTTTCTGCATTATATTCAAAAAAAGCGAATATTGTTACTGTTCGGGCAAATAGGCTCCGCGGAGCTGTGTGATAAACTGAAAATTAAAAACAGAAATCTGAAATAAGGGTAGAAATCTGAAATGATT
Organism: uncultured Clostridia bacterium; assembly: GCA_944388495.1. GTDB lineage: Bacteria > Bacillota > Clostridia > Peptostreptococcales > Anaerovoracaceae > Alangreenwoodia. Next base: position 3,347 of record CALXIZ010000043.1, read on the forward strand.
GTGATATAATCTGTTCTTGGATGAATGTGCCTGACGGCACATTCATCTCTGAAAATATTGTTTATTCTTAAGGAGGAATTTTAAAATGACTTGTACAATGGACGAAATCGTAGCAGCAGCGAAACACAGAGGCTACAGAACAAAGTATAAGATCGACTCTAAAAATAATTCTCAGTATGGTATCATTACGAAAGACGGAAACAGCCTCGAGCTCCGTTATGTGGAACCTGACAGAGCCGGCGGAGTAAGAACTCACGTAGGCAGCCTGATGAAGGACTTCCCGGGCACTACGGATGAGCTTCTCGACTGGTATGAGGAACAGCTCGCAAACAGAAACAGAGACTGCAAGATTGGCGACTATGTCGAAGCAAAACTCGCAGAGGAAAAATAAATTCAGACCGGAAATTTTCATATTGAAGGCGGAAAAGACTGCTGAGGTATTGTGACAATACCGGAAGCAGTCTTTTTTTGTCTGCGCTCTCTCCTCTGCTGCCGGCGGCTGCCGGAAAAATTCCGCCGGCGGAAAAATAATACTTGCAATTTCAGTACGTCTGATCTATAGTTATGTTAGCACTCGATAAGAATGAGTGCTAACACGATGCAGACACGTCGCCGGAAAAGACACAGCAGGAATTTTCAAAATAGTATCATGCCGTCTGTGCGGTGATTCCGGTGCATGAGAAAGAAATATTCTGCCGCTGCCTTCACAGTATTCTGTGCAGGCTCTTCGAAAGACGGCGGAAGGTAAAGCATAAAGAAAAAAGAGGTGCAGAGTCATGGCAAAAAAACAGTTTAAGGCAGAGTCGAAAAAGCTTCTCGATATGATGATCAATTCCGTGTATACAAATAAGGAAATTTTCCTCAGAGAACTGATCTCAAATGCGAGCGATGCGATCGACAAGCTTTATTATGAAGGTCCGGAGGGAATGTCGAGGGATGATTTTTATATCGCTCTGGAAACTGACCCGGAAGAAAGAACTCTCAGTGTCGTCGATAATGGTATCGGCATGAGCAGGGAAGAACTGGAGGAGAATCTGGGAACGATCGCCCGGAGCGGTTCACTGGATTTCAAGAAATCTCTGGATGAGCAGAAGCCGGAAGTTGATATTATCGGACAGTTCGGCGTCGGTTTTTATTCGGCATTTATGGTGGCTGATAAGGTTACCGTTATCTCGAGAAAATACGGATCAGAGGAATGCTGGCAGTGGGAATCCACGGGTGCGGACGGTTATACGCTGCTGGAGAGCGCCATGGTGGGACATGGAACGAGAGTGATTCTTCATATAAAGAACAATACGAAGGACGACAATTTTGACGAATATCTCTTCGACTACAAGCTGAGATCTCTGGTCAGAAAGTATTCGGATTACATCAGATATCCGATTCAGATGGAAGTTGAAAAAACACGCCAGAAAGAGGGCGGAGAGGATAATGAGTTCGAGACTTACACAGATGTCGAGACTCTCAACAGCATGGTTCCGCTGTGGAAGAAGAGCAAGAGTGAAATCACCGAGGATCAGTACACTCAGTTCTATCAGGAAAAATTCTTCGGCCAGGGCAAGCCGCGCAGAACGATTCATTACAGTGTGGAAGGCGCATCCTCCTTCAGCGCTCTGCTGTTTATTCCGGAGCGTCCGCCGTTCAACTATTTCTCACCGGATTATGAAAAAGGACTGCAGCTTTATTCCAGCGGTGTGCTGATCATGGATAAATGTGCGGATCTCATTCCGGATCACTTCGGCTTTGTCCGCGGTATCGTCGATTCTCAGGATCTGTCGCTGAACATTTCCAGGGAAATGCTTCAGCAGGATCGTCAGGTCAGAAATATCGCAAAGAGTATCGAAAAGAAGGTCAGAAATGAACTGCTCTCGATGCTCAATACAGCCAGAGAAGAGTATGAGGAATTCTTCGGAGATTTCGGGCTTTCACTGAAATTCGGTCTCTATAACAGTTTCGGCCAGCTGAAAGAGGAACTTCAGGATCTGCTTCTGTTCTATTCTTCCGCTGAAAAGAAGCTTGTGACACTGAAAGAATACGTCTCAAGAATGAAGGAGGACCAGAAGTATATTTATTATGCCATGGGCTCGTCCATCAAGCAGATTGAAAAGCTTCCTCAGATCGAGCTGCTTCTGGACAAAGGATACGAGGTTCTGTATATGACAGATGAGGTGGATGATTTCCTGATCCGCATGATACGCAATTATCAGGAAAAGGAATTCCGCTCTGCGTCCGGCGAGGATCTCGGCCTGGAGGAGACGGACGAGGAAAAAGAAGAATTTGAAAAGAAGGCCAGCGAAAATAAGGAAATGCTGGAAAAAATGACGGAAATGCTCGGCGGCAGAGTAAAAGAGGTAAGACTGTCTCAGCGTCTGAAGTCAAATCCGGTGTGCATGACCGTGGACGGAGATGTTTCCATTGAAATGGAAAAAGCGATCAACTCCATGCCGGTTCAGGAGAAGATAAAATCACAGAAGGTTCTCGAACTCAATCCGGATCATTCTGTCTTTACGGCTCTGACCGCAGCCTACGCCGCAGACGACGAATCGAAGCTCCGTGTCTATACCGCTCTGCTGTATGATCAGGCGATGCTGATCGGAGGACTCGATATCGAGGATCCTGTCGCATTTTCAAATCATATCTGTGAACTGATGAAATAATATCTGTGATGAAATGAAGGCAGAGGGATAATGGAAAACCGTGCATCTCATGATGTGCGGTTTTCTTGTATCCGAATCTTTTTGTCTGTACGGAAAACAGAAAAAACGCCGGACCGGAAACATATCGGAAATACCGGAAAAGTCAGGTCCCTGCACCGGAAGATATGTTTTTTTGTCGCGATAACGGTTTACATATGATATCATCCTGTGATAAAATTAATTTACAAAAGATAAGTATAAAATGACAGTATTTCATCAAAATGATACAGGGGGAAAGTTCCGGATGAATTCCACGGAAAAGTTTCTTTTATCTGCGCTCGATCAGAGCGGGATTGTAGCCCTGACAGATCAAGACGGAAAGTATCTTTACGTAAATAAAAAATGGGAAGATGCCGCCGGATATTCTGCAGATGAGGCGATCGGGCGGAGTGCCGAGGATATTATCTCCGGCACCGGTGTCACAGCGGCTTTGCGGACCGGCCGGACAGTTTCAAAAGAGATTGCCGTCGGGAGAGAAAACGGAAAGACTGTGACTTCTGTTGTGAGATATCAGCCGGTACTTGACGAAAAAGGCCGTCCGGCGGGATGTCTGATCACGTCTCTGTTCAGCAGGACGGAGGAGGCGCAGGAATTTTCCGAGCGTTTCAGAGCTGTCCGAAGACAGGGAAAGCGTTCGCAGGATTCTGCGGGCGGCGGCTCAAAGGCAAGATACAGCATCGGAGATATCATCGGCGACAGTCCTGCCATGCAGGAACTGAAGGACCAGATTTATATCGCCGGAGTATCCTCCGCCTCCTGTCTCATTGAAGGAGAGACAGGAACCGGCAAGGAGCTCGTCGCTCATGCGATACATAATATAAGTTCCCGCAGCGCATTTCCTTTTGTTCGCGTAAACTGCTCCGCAATTCCTGAGAATCTCATGGAATCCGAATTTTTCGGATATGAAGAAGGAAGCTTTACCGGAGGGGCAAAGGGCGGCAGAGCCGGAAAATTTGAAAATGCCCATCTCGGAAGCATGTTTCTCGATGAGATAAATGCCATGAGCCTGCAGATGCAGCCGAAGCTGCTGCGTGCGCTGCAGGAAAAAGAAATTGAGCGGGTCGGCGGTACGGAAAGCATTCCTGTCGATGTGCGCATTCTTTCGGCTTCGAATATGCCGCTGGATTATCTGGTTGAAAAAGGTCTGTTCCGCAGAGATCTGTATTACAGGCTGAATATCATTACGATCCGGATTCCTCCTCTTCGGGATCGGAAAGAGGACATCCTTCCTCTGGTCACATCGTTCATCCGAAGATATAATAAGGAAATGGGAAGAAACGTAGAAGAAATCACCGGCGAGGCGCTTGGCTTTCTTACAGATTACGACTGGCCGGGAAATGTCAGGGAACTGCAGAATGTGATAGAGCGGGCGATGGCGTGTTCACAGGGCGACAGACTGGAGCCCGGCGATTTTCGTCGGTTTTCATCGGAGCGCAATATTTTCGGGAAAAACATCTATCACGGAATTAACCGTTCGTCTCTTCCGTCCCGTGATGAAGAAAATGAGATCAGAACACTGAGTGAGCAGAAAGCGGAAAGTGAGAAAGAAGCGATCCGGCATGCTCTCAGAGCCTGTGGAGGCAATAAATCCAAAGCGGCGAGAATGTTAAATATTTCGAGAACTTTATTATACAAAAAGCTGGAAAAGTATGAGATAACGTGATACAATAGCAATCGTGCGCTGAAGAAAGCCGCAAAGAAAATGTCAGAAAAGAAAAGTGTAAATAAAAATTTACGTTTTTAACGATGCGATGTTTACAAAAGTGTAAATAAAAATTTACAGAAAAAGACGGATGACAAAATTTTGTATCGAAGCGGTTGCCGGAATCTGAAATCAGAGAAATAAGAAATATTTCTGAACAGAAAAGAGAACTTTATATGATGTTGAAATTTCAACATCGTGAGCATGATCTGAAAAAAGTTCGGAAAGATTACCATTTTTTTAACGGAATCCGGACAGGTTGGCACGCGGCTTGCACTATATAAATATGGTGAGAGAAATTCAACGGAATTTCCGGCCGGCAGAATCCGGGATATTCTCCGGGAAAATTCTGCGGAAAAGAGTAATTTTGATCATAGCACTTGCTGCTTGATTTAAATTAATAAATTTTTGGCGTTTCTCCCGCAGTGATACGGTCTGCAAACGTGTTTCTGCGGAAGGGAGTGATGTCAAGTTACTAAACAAACCAATATCACAAAATTTTTAAGGAGGTGGCTTGTTTGAATATTTTAACTCCATTTGAGTATTTCGCTCCTGAAACATTGGACGAAGCCCTCGAACTCTTAGCTACAAAAGAGAACGCTAAGGT
>CALXIZ010000044.1 GCA_944388495.1 uncultured Clostridia bacterium
TGCCGTTCAGATCCGCCGGGAACAGCGAATAACGGCCGGCAGCCCTCAGAATCTCCCGGCCGCCATCATGCACAGGATGGCGAAGGCGCCGACGGCGTAGATGGTATTGATTACGGTACACAGCTGAAGCCAACGGCTCTTTGCCGCCGATCTGCGATAGGCGCAGATGGTGAAAATACCGGAGAAAATCATAAATACGGCGTAGAGGAGAATTATGATTTCCGCCGCCGGAGATTCCAGCGCCCAGTCAAAGGTGCGCAGAATCAGGATCGTCCAGGGGACGAAAAGCATGACAGTCGCCAGCGCTGTGGAGAATTTTTCCTTCATAATTTTTTCCCTTCTGATAATCCTTTCTTTTTAATATATTTATATATTTGCGCAATATCACATAATGTCAGAGAGAGAAGATGAAATAAAATCTATAAACTTACCCCTTTGAAATCAATGTTTTCTCTCCCCGAAAAAAAGTATGTCAGCGTCTTTCTGCGGCGCCGAATCTCAGACAGGAAACGGCGACAGCTGCGACGGTGATGAGAACAGCGGCAGGAAGCCACGGAAGCCAGTCGATCTGCGAGCCGTAGACGTCGGGTGAGACTCTGCCGTACCGGATCATCAGAAGATAAAAAGGATAGCTCATGGGATAGAGAAACCAGATCTTCGTATTGATGAACAGGACGGACGGGACGACAGATGCCAGACCGATGCCCGCCGAAAAGACGGGGGAAGTGATCAGCGTGCCGATCATCCAGAATACCGCAGCCATGGGAACAGCGCCTGCATAGAGAGCAGCGACACACGGAATGACATAAGCGGGACTGAGCAGAAAGCTGCAGTCCTGCAGCTGTGAGGCGGCATATGCGCTGAGATAATAGGCGGCCACAGACAGAACCATCTGGATCAGTGCCAGAAGAATCAGCACGAGAAACTTTGCAAGACAGAGCTTCACGGTGCTCACCGGCAGGGAGAGCATTTTCAGAATACCGTGATCGGCCCGTTCTGTCTGCTGCAGGAGAACGGTACAGATCACCAGTGTGGCCGGAATCATGAACCAGGACATCCCCATGAAGCCCTGGATGAAAAAGTTGTTTTCCGGCGTAATGCTGACGGATGGCGACAGGCTGGAAGCGCTGTTGAAAACGGACGGAATCCACATGAGAATCACAGGAGCCGCCAGGATCAGCAGTATCTTTGAACGGCGCAGTTTTTTCAGTTCCACGCCGGCGAGAGCGGAAAATTTCATGAAAAACACCTCCTGACTTTGAGAAAGAGCGATTCCGCGAAAGCGAAGAGTAGCGTTTCCGCCGTACACGCAAAGAGAAACGGGGCGATCTGTTCCTCCTGCAAAACAGCGGGAAATGTCAGATACGGCGTATGAAACGGAATCAGATTCAGGATCAGACTGTCTTGCGGCAGGATCATGAGCGCGAAGACACAGATCACGCCGATGCCCAGAGAAATCCAGATATTGCGGCACGCGGAGGCGATGAGCAGCATCAGCAGGGCGGTGGGCAGAAGGATCAGAAACTGAAATCCGCCGGCTTTCAGCAGGCTGAAGGCAAGGCCGGCAAAAGAGGCTCCCGAATCGGAAACACCGGATACGGGAAAATCTGTACCGGAAGCGCCGGGAATCGCAAAGATCGCGGAAGACGCATCCGATCCGGAAAACCAGTGATCCATGCAGAGTGCAAAAGAGGCCATCTCCAGGAGAATCATCATGGCGAGAGATAATGCGGTGATGAACGTCTTTCCGAGAAACATGCCGAAGGGGCGGACAGGCAGAACATCCATCTTCTGAATTCCGTTATCAGCGTATTCGCTGTGATACATCATACAGGATGTGCAGATGAGAGTGAGAATATTGAGCATCGCCATCATCTGCCAGTTGGAATCCAGGAGAATCGTCAGCGGGTCGCCGGAAAGTGAGGTATAGGAGGAGGAACGCGCCGCCATATTGATAATCGGCACGGCAGCGGAGAGCAGTCCGCCGGCCAGAAAGGCCGGGATGATGCCGGTGCGTTTCAGCTTTCTGCATTCGAGAAGGAGCGTCATTTTCGTTCACCTCCTGTCGTCCGCCTTTTGCGTGCGGAGGCCGGGTCCGTCCGGTCCGTTTGGCGTTCTGTCCGGCGGTCCGTCCGGCGGCCCGGAGCTTCTTCCGGCCGGCGATTATCCTCATCGATCATGGCGAGAAACGCCTCCTCCAGATTATCCGCCGGAAGGCCCGATGAGAGAGCTTCCTGCTTCAGTTCGTCTGTCGTGCCCTCGAAGAGCAGACGGCCGTGATTGAGAATGCCGATATCGTCCGCCATCAGTTCCACTTCCGGAAGCAGATGAGAGGAGACGAGGACGGTACAGTCATATCTCTTCGGCAGAGAGCGGATCAGTGTGCGGATCTCGTGAATACCTACCGGATCCAGACCGTTGGTGGGCTCATCGAGGATCAGGATCGGCGGCCTGCCGATGAGAGCGCCGGCCAGACCCAGCCGCTGTTTCATGCCCAGAGAATATTTCCGCGCCATGCGTTTGCGAAACTGCGTCAGTCCGACGAGATCCAGCGCTTCCTCTACGCTGCTCTTCGGTAGGCCGAGAATCCGGCGGATGAGATCGAGATTTTCCTCGCCGGTGAGATTGCCGTAGAAAGCCGGCGCTTCGATGAAAGAGCCGATTTCGCGCAGGATGGCGACGCGGTCGCGGGGATAGGATTTTCCGTCGATCTGAAAAATGCCGCCTGTAGGCCGGGTAAGTCCGAGAAGCATTTTCATCGTGGTGGATTTGCCCGCTCCGTTCGGCCCGAGAAAACCGTAGACACTTCCCCTGCGGATGTGAAGATTCAGATCGGACACGGCGGTGAAATCCCCGTAGGATTTTGTAAGATGCTGTGTCTCTATGATATTCGTTCTGTTCATTTTCAGAAACCTCCTTACGGTATGTCTGATTCAGAGTGAAGGAAACGGCAGCTTTTACACAGCAGCATGATATCGCGTGCTGCGGCATGTCGGCTTTTGCCCTGTGATCCGTCCGGTTTCCTGCCTGTATTTCGAAGTATATCGCATCGTCCTTGCGGCGTCCTTTCCTCCTCCTTACATTTACCTTACATCGGCGGCCGGAGGAAAAAAGCGGTGCTTTTTCCGGTATAATGTTAATGCAGAAAAAGACGCGGTTTCATAGACGGATTACAAATCGCCGCAGAGATATATTATTTCGTCATCATAGTAATCTTCGTTATTTCCGGGTATAATGGGAGTAGGTGATGAACAATGGGAATGGAAAAATATTTTAAAGAAACGCTTTATAAATACAACGGAACACCTGATGTATCCGTGGAAAGGCCGGCAGATGCGGTCTCCGGGAAGAAGCCTTTCGGAGAAGAAATTCGGGAGAAATCTTATGAATACGGGCTTCCGGAATATCTTCAGCAGGATCTGGACGCGTTTAAAGAAGGCATGAGAGTCGGTTCCTCCCTGATGGATTGCCTGTGGGGAGAATTATACGGCAGCATTAATATAGCTGAAATCAGTGACGGGACGATTACGCCGGAACACGCAGACTATCTCAGGCAAAAATTTTTGTGGGGAATCGGGGAAACGGAC
>CALXIZ010000045.1 GCA_944388495.1 uncultured Clostridia bacterium
ACCACTGTCAAACCAGATATACACCGGAAAAATCCTGTCCGGCAGCGGCACAGGGGATGTCCTGAGCGGCGCTGCGGAAAAGATCGGATTTTTCCTGAAATTTTTTACTGTCTTTGAAATTTTATTCCCTGATTTCTATTCGTCATCTGTTCTTCTGTTTTTTCAGTCTGAAAGTCTGATTGGTTTCGGGCGAACTTTACTGTCTTTTCTCCGTCCGTCATCGTTTCGGATCACCGTCAGATGCACATCTGCTGTCAGAATGGCCTGGTGCGGAACTGAGGAATTTTCGACAGAGCATTTGTCCACAGTATCCTGATCAGTATTGTATAGATCGGAATATTGATCAGACATTTGACTGCACGTGCGGGCAGCAGAACGAGGAAGCCGCTGCCGTACATGATATCGAGCCACAGCGTGTCGAGAACGAGATTCAGCAGCAGACACACGACAGCGGAAGCCGCGAGAATTCTGAGAACTGTCACACGGCGGTGAAGCAGCAGTCCGAAAATCAGTCCGGTCAGAAGCGCGGTGAGAGTGAATCCCGGAAAGTACTCTGCCGGCGGATAGATAATCATGCCGAGAATATCGCCTACCGCACCGGTGACGGCTCCCCAGAAAGGCCCGTAGGCAATGCCGGCGACGGCAACCGGAAGAAAACCGAATCCGATCCGCAGAAACTGTGTCTGTATCGATAAAAAGCGTGTCAGAATGACATTGAGAGCGACGAGCAGAGCCACCGTAACGATGGTGCTCAGAAGATGTTTCTTATTTTTAGGCATAACAACTCCTTTCTCTGTGATAGAAGCGGTTTACAATACCGCATCAAAGAGAAAGGATTTTCGGGTCTCTTTAATGCAGCAGCGGATGCAATAATGCACCGTAAGTCTGCTGCCGTCTCTTACGCTCTGTAAAAGCGCCGGCGTGCAGAAAGACTTTTCGTCGGCAGGCAACATCCCATCCTGCCGCACTCCAGACCTGAAGGTCAACGCGCATTATTTACTCTACAATGCTGATTTTAGCACAGCCTTCTGCGCTTGTAAATACAGCCGGGAGGCCGTCCGTTGTCAGAAAATATTGTCTGCCGAGAATACATTTTCCTGCCGCATGAGTCTCAGATTTTCACCGATTGCGGCAATTTCGCCGCATGCCAGACTGACAGAACCCGTTTCGATATATCCCCGGCAGCGGGATACGGACAGATCGATTTCACTGACGGAGGTACTGTCCATATAGTAGGCGTAGACGCGGCTGCATTTTTTCCACAGGAACTGAAATTCTCCGTAGGCTTTTGCCGCGCGTTCTCTGCTGCCGGAAGATACCTGATCATATACGGTCTCGAGGGCGGATGAAAGCTCATCTGTCGTAGCGGCTGTATATGTGAGGGATGCATACCAGAATACAGCGACGAGAATGACACATAAAAGAGGAACAATGAGAGATTTCAAAATAACATCACTTCCTTTTCTTCTGCTGTTCTTTTCTGCGGATGCCGGATGCGGATATCATCGTCAGGGAGAACCTCCCGCCGTTCTCGTCAGGGAATGTCTTTACAGGGAACGTCTTTATTTCCGGAAGCATCTTCATGACAAGCATCTTCATGACTGTGTTCCGGAAGTTCTGTCCGCACCGCCGGCTGTACCGAAAGGGTCTGATCTCACAGCTTCGATCCGGCTGCTGTCTGCCCTCGGGTAAAAATAAAGGGATCGGTGTTCATTGGAAAAACAGAGAAAAATGTCCCGGATGCCGCCGAGAGAAAGACGGGCGATTTCCTTTTTCAGCCGCGCTTCGTCCAGACCGATCCGTTCCATGTTTTTTCGGTATATATGTCCGTCGGAGATAATAATACACGGCATATATTCTCTGTCAGAAGCGATATCGAGATCCTCGCGCGTGACAGGCTTCTTCTCCGGCTTCAGAATCAGACTGAACTCACCGTTTGTTTCCAGATAGGCATAAGCGACATCAGCCAGCGAGGAACAGTTCTGAATCCTCAGCATTTCCGTCAGATCTGTCAGCGTCACGTTAGAGCGTTTCATTTCTCTGAAATTGACGGCTCCGTCATCGATCAGTATGCTCGGACGCCCGTTGATGAATTTTTTGAATATCTCGCTGCGGCACGAAAGAAAGCCGGAAAGCGCATATAAAAAGAGAATCATGAATATGGCGGCCAGTCCGTTCAGCAGAGAAATCTCAGGTGAGGAAACCGGCATGGCAGCCAGCTCCGCAATCAGAAGCATGATCGTAATCTGAAAGGGATCTGTAGAGGAAAGCCCTGTCTTTCCCATACAGCGAATCGTAAAAAGTGCGACGATGTAGACAATCATCGTTCGGACGAATGTGATAATCATAAATACCGTAGCCTCCTTAAAGGACAGTATCTGCAGAACATAACAGCATTATACGGTTTCTGATTCTGTCTTCTTCTGTTCGGCTGTTCGGCGTTGTCCGGCGTCCGGCGGTGATGTTTAAAAAGAAAGAGAGACATAAAATGAATTGCCGAAAAAAATCGAAAAAAATCTGAAAAAAGTGGTTGACAGATCGGAAATCGGTTGGTAATATATAAAAGCTGACGCACGCAAGTGCAAAGCGCCGGTAAAAATCCGGTAAAAAATAAAAAAATAAAAAAGTGGTTGACAAGCTTCTGAAGCTGTGTTAAACTAAACAAGTTCGCTGATGAAAACGAAAACAAACGCTTCACGGCGAGAACGGTTCGGAACACACGGTCCGGGCCGGTCCGGAA
>CALXIZ010000046.1 GCA_944388495.1 uncultured Clostridia bacterium
AATGCGGCGGATCACAGATTCATTTCTGTTTCTATTCATGGCGGGATTCCTCCGAGATTTTTCCGTCTTCGATGCGGAGGATCCGTTCCGCCATCTGAGCGATCTCTTCATTGTGCGTGATCATGACGGTCGTCTGATGAAACTTCCGGCTGACTTCCTGCATGAGCAGTATGACGTCGAGTCCCGTCCTGCTGTCGAGATTTCCTGTCGGCTCATCGGCAAGAATTATCGCAGGCTTTGCGGACAGTGCCCGGGCTATGGCGACCCGCTGCTGCTGTCCTCCGGAAAGTGTATTCGGCATATGATACCGTTTCTTTTCCAGACCGAGCGCTGCCATGATTTCATCGATAAAATGCCTGTCAGGCCTTCCTCCGTCGAGCTCTATGGGGAGAATGATGTTCTCGTACACATTCAGCACCGGAATCAGATTGTAGTTCTGAAAGACGAATCCGATATTTCTTCTGCGGAAAATCGTCAGTTCTTCATCCTTCATATGGAAAAGTTCGTTTCCTCTCACGGTGACACTTCCCGATGTGGGACGGTCGAGTCCTCCGATTATATTGAGCAGCGTGGATTTTCCCGATCCCGATGTACCTACGACAGCGGTAAATGTGCTCTCTCCGATTTCAATCGATACGCCGTCGAGCGCTCTGACTTCTTGTTCTCCCGATCCGTATACTTTCACCAGATCGACTGTCTCCAGGATATTTCCCATGTCGTTATCTTTCCCCTTTCCTTTTTTCCATATTCTGTCTGTTTTTTCCCGGAATCCGGACTCTGTGCGGAAATATTCCGCATTTTATGCCTTATGCCGGTTCGGATCTCCGATATTTCTGAAACAGTGCGCATCTGTCTACAGCAAATATTATAGAATGCACTTCTTACAATCAGGTGACAATTCCGGAAGATGAAAGATAAAGAAAGAAAAAATGATCTGCATAAAAATATTCCGGAAAAGAGTGCACGGGCATCTTTTCCGGAATAAGTCAGACAGAAAATATGGAAAAGTCGGTATCATACAACAGACAGATGAGGAGATATGCAGCATAGAGAAGAATCAGCACAATCCCCTTCTTCCATGACATCTTTCCTCTGTATATGAAAAGAAAAAAGACTGCGGCGGCAGCGGCCAGAAGAATCATATCCTGAAAAGACACTGCTGCAGGCATTCTGAACGACGGCGGCGAGATCAGAGTGACCAGAGCGGCCGAAAAAGAAGACTGAAACAGCACGTTTCCCGTAATCTGCCTGAGGACGGAATCGGGATCACGGGCTATAGCAGACCTCACCGAGGAGGCGACGACCGGGAGAACAGAAGCAAAAGCGACGAGCGTCACAGCTGTAAAACGGACGCCGACGCCGATCTTCACAGCGAATGCCGCAGCTTCTTCCGCGACGAGATCACCGCCGAGAAACACGGCAAAAAAACCGATCAGCGAAAACAGCAGCATTCTCTTGAGAGGCTGTGCTTCCGCCGGCTGCTGAAAAGCCGCGCGGCGCGCGTCTGATCCTTCAGGCTGTGTTTTTATTCTCCAGAAGAAAAAGAAAAGACACAGAAAAAGTAGAAAGATACAGAATATTTTCGTCAGCGGATCAGGAAAATAACGGCCGGCTGCGCCGAGGAGAATCAGCAGAACGACAGATATTCCCGCGAAGAAAAGTTCGGAGAAAAGCACTTCCTTTCGGATCCCGGCGCGGCGCAGAATCAGCGCGGAAAGACCGCAGGCGAGCAGCAGGACTGTGATATTGCTTCCGATGATATTGCCGGCCGCAAGATCGAGGTATACGGAATCGTCCTGTCCTTTTCCGGCGGCCGCGATACTGACGGCAGATGCCGGAAGAAACAGAGCGATCGATTCGAGAGCCGCAGCAGCTGCGGCGAAACGTGATTTCGCTGCAGCCGCGGAGAGCCCCTGCATAAAAAAAGAGGATCCTTTGATAAGCAGAATGAGACCCACCAGAAGTAAAAAGAGGTGAAAAATAGTTTCCTGTAAAAACATGGATATTCTCTCCTGTAAATGACATTTCCGTTACGTTAAATGATATTTTCGCTGAATCGGACGGCTTTTCGGAAGCTGATCTCAGCGCTGCACTTCTTTCGGTTCCGCTTTATGATGTTCCTTCTTTTCTATGAATGACATGATGGATTTCCTCTTGATCAGACAGATCAGGACGATGATCACCATCACCGCCGCGATCAGCACGGCGCTGAAATAATTGTCTGTTCGCAGCATAACGCCGAAGACGATAGAGACCATCATGGCCGGAGTACGTCCGATGACAGACAGCAGCAGAAATTCAAAAATCCGGATGTTTGAGACGCCGGCTGCATACGCCACGATATCCTTGGGCAGACCCGGTATCAGATAGAGCAGAAAGATGACCACACGCGCTCTCTTCGTATTCATCAGGTCTGTATATTTCCGGAAGCGTTCCTCTCCGCAGATCAGCATGATCGCATTTTTTCCGAGCAGCTTTGCCAGAAAGAAGGTAATCGTCGTACCGATGGCCGCTCCGGCGATCGATATGAGAAGTGTCACAGGAAAACCGAAAATATAGCCTCCGGCGATCTGTATGACCTGTCCGGGAAGGACGCTGAGCACAATCTGAACGACCTGACAGGCGATATAGACGATGATTCCGATTCCTGTATATTCCGAAATCCAGCTTTCGAACTTCTCCACGGAACTGAAATTGTCGAGAAGCCCGGGATTGAAGAAATAAATGGCGGCAGGTATCCCGGCGACGATTCCCAGAAGAACGAGAAGCTGTATGATCGACATGATTTTTTTCGGCCGGCTCATATTTGTCCGTTTCTTTTTCTCACTTTTCTTTCCGTTATCATTCTGTTCGCTGTATTTATCATTTTCCATATATTCTCATCTCCATATGTTAATCTCCCGTATCATCGATACGATCCCATGATTTCCCGTACGGGCCTTTACGGTCTTTACTGTGCTTCGGTAACAGTTTTCCCGCCGGGTACGGAAAAAATCCGAACCCGCTTTCCCCTGAAAACGACAGAACATTTACAGTTTCAGAATGTTTCTGTCATACAGTGCCTGCAAGGCCTTGATGACGCCGAACTTTGAGTGCTCGTAGGTGAGTCCTCCCTGAAAGTATACGATATACGGAGGGCGGATCGGTGCATCTGCGGAAAGTTCTATCGAAGATCCCTGTACAAAGGCGCCGGCTGCCATAATGACGGGATCATCATAGCCCGGCATATCCCAGGGTTCCGGTGTCACATAAGAATCCACCGGAGCGGCGCTCTGTATTCCGCTGCAGAAAGCGATGACTGCTTCCGGGGATCCGAGTCTGACCGCTTCGATGATATCACTGCGTTCTTCCTGTGAAGAGGGACATACTTCGTATCCGAGCTCCTCAAAAACGGCCGCACACAGAATCGCCCCTTTTACGGCTGCATTTACGACGCCGGGAGCAAGGAAAAATCCCTGCATCATGCTTCTCGTCTGGCCGAACATGAGACCGCATTCCTTTCCGATGCCCGGCGATGTCATACGGTAGGAAATCAGCTCGATAAGGTCCTGCCGGCCGGCGATATAGCCGCCGGACAGAGCGATGCCTCCCCCGGGATTCTTGATCAGAGATCCCGCCATGACATCGACGCCGACATCGGTCGGTTCTTTTGTATCAAGAAATTCCCCGTAGCAGTTATCCGCCATGCAGACGATATCCGGTCTGACGGATTTTACCGTTCTGACCCATTCTTCGATCTGGGGAATCGTTATAGCCTTTCTCCAGCCGTATCCTGTCGCTCTCTGTACGCACATCATTTTCGTGCGGTCGTTAATGACATTTTTTACGCCCTCCAGATCGATGGATCCGTCCTCCTTCAGATCCACCTGCCGGTAAGTGATGCCGAAGTCCTTCAGAGATCCTCTGCCCTCTCCCCGGATTCCGATCACTTCCTCAAGCGTATCGTAAGGCGCACCGGTACAGTAGACGATCTCATCGCTCGGCCGCAGGATCCCTGTCAGTGTGAGTGTCAGCGCGTGCGTGCCGTTGACGCTCAGCGGACGGACGATAGAGCTTTCCGTTCCGAAGACACCGGCATATACTTTTTCGAGCGCCTCTCTTCCCGCATCGTCATAACCGTAGCCGGTATTCCAGGCAAAATGCCGGTCACTGATTCTGCACTCACGCAGAACCTCCAGCACCTTATACTGATTATAGGCTTTGATATCATCCAGATGATCAAAGCGATCCGATATTTTCTTTTCCGCTCTCTCCACGAGCTCCAGAATTCTGCCGGAGATCCCGAATTTTGAGGTGAGCAGATCGAATGTGTTTTTCTGCATGTAGTCTTGTCTCCCTGTCTGATATGTTTTTTCTTTGTCTGCTTATCTGCGGTCGAATTCGTCATCCCACTCAAAGCTTCCCACAAGATCACGCTTTGTATTGAGTCTGTGAGCCGCATAAAGCTGTGTTGTCGTCACATTTTCATGATCCAGGAGCTTTTGTACATCGAAGATGGAATTTCCTCTTCCGATGAGAGATGTGGCCGCCGTAGCTCTCAGCTTGTGCGGACTGTACCCGGCGGAACGCGATGTCGACATGCCGATCGAGGTATACTTTTTTACCAGCTCCCGGATCTGGCGCTCCGTCATACGTCTGCCCTGCAGAGACAGAAAGAGCGCATCCTCATCGCCCGATCTGATCTTTTCCTCTCCTGCGCGTTCACCGTCGATATATTCGTGCAGTGCCTTGAGAACGGTTCTGTTATTGAGCGGCATGGTTGATTCCTTGCCGTGCTTGCGGTAAATCGTGAATTCTCCTCTCTGAAAATTAAAGGAGGATACGTTGAGCTGCTGAAGCTCGGAAAGACGCAGACCATATGTCAGAAAAAGAACGAGTATGGCCTTATCCCTTTTTTTTGTCTTTTCCCAGTACTGCCGCTCCTTCGGGGTGAGATGTTCCCCTGTCGTCACCGCATCGAGCATGATCATCACCTCGTCGTCCTGCAGCGCTTTTATTTCGCGGTCGGATGCGCGCGGAATCCGGATCGGATCGAACTGATCCGTGATATTTTTTGATATGATTTCCTCGCGGTAAAGATAGCGGAAGAGAACGGAAAGAGAAGATTTTTTCCGGGCCAGCGTCTTATTATTATTTTCATAGACCACAGTCTGCCCGTCGCCGTTTATCACTTTGTAACGGCGGCAGTAGTCGATAAAACGATTGACATCGGAGCCGCGTACCGCATCGAATTCGCAAGCGCGGATCTGTCCGATCTCCTTCGCCTGCGTCAGATCTGTCTGTTCGATCAGATACTGACAGAAGAAACGGATATCGCGCAGATAAGCGAGACGCGACATCGTGAGCAGAGACTGTCTCATATAGGCAAAGAAGCCTCTCATAAAAGACGGGAGTTCGGACTGAATCTGCTCGCATTCCTCTTCGATCTGAAATTCCTTGCGTACAACATTATCCGGCTTGCCGCTTTTATTCTGAAGACGGATTTTTGTGTTTTCTTCCGTTCTGTTTTCCCTGCCGGATTTCTCTGAACTGTCTGTGCTGTTCATGACT
The DNA here is from genome assembly GCA_944388495.1 of uncultured Clostridia bacterium. Taxonomy (GTDB): domain Bacteria; phylum Bacillota; class Clostridia; order Peptostreptococcales; family Anaerovoracaceae; genus Alangreenwoodia. The sequence goes on from CALXIZ010000046.1 coordinate 5,551, forward strand.
TTTTCTCCTTCCTGTACTTTTCAGAAGCCTGCAGAATATATCTGCCGCTGTCTGCTGATCATTCCGGTATTCCGCGTTCTTTCAGAAAGGCCAGAATATCTGCGAGCAGCTCTGAAGCATCGGTGTCACGGGTGATGTGAAACCAGCGGATATCGGGGTATCTCCGGAACCATGTCATCTGACGCTTTGCATAGCGCCGGCTGTTTCTCTTGATCAGTTCCCTCGCCTCCTCGAAGCTGTATCGGCCGTCCAGAAAACCGATCATCTCTTTGTATCCGATTCCCTTCATGGAATTATCTTCTTCGGTAAGACCCGATGCGACGAGACGCCGGACTTCATCCTCAAGCCCGTCCTCGATCATGACGTCGACACGCCGGTTGATCCGTTCATACAGCTCCTCTCTCGGACGGCTGAGACCGATCAGAACGTATTCATAGTCCGCGGACGGACGGAATGAATTTTCAAAAGAGGGAATTTTCTCGCCGAGCTTCGCTGCTTCGATGGCACGGATGATTTTCTTCACGTTATTCGGATGAATTCTCGCCGCCGCATCCGCATCGATCTTCTCAAGCAGAGAATGGAGATATTCCCTGCCCTGCTCATCTGCGATTTTCTGATAATGACGGCGAAGTTTCTCGTCGCCCGGCGAGCCCGAAAAATCCATATCATAGATCAGAGCACTGATATACAGACCGGTTCCGCCTGAAACAACGGGAAGCCTGTCTCTGCTGAAGACCTCTTCTATACATTTTCCGGCCATATCGCGGTACAGCGCGGCGCTGCAGGATGTATGCGGATCCATTTCATCCACAAGGTGATGTCTGGCGGCCGCCTGTTCCTGCGGAGTCGGCTTTGCACTGCCGATATCCAGACCGCGGTAAATCTGCATGGAATCCGCGGATATGATCTCTCCGCCGAGAGCACGGGCAACGCGGATGGCATATTCGGTCTTGCCGACAGCGGTAGGTCCCGCGATGACGGGAATTTTTCTTCTGTTCATTTTATCAGACACCTCAATTTCCAGACAGACTTCTTCCTCACTTTTTTCTGAAGAATCGATAACATTTTTCTCATACTCTCTTCCCTTTCCTGTGTATCCTGCAGACGTCTTTTCGGTTTAACGCCGGAAAAGAGCCTCGATCTCTTTTCTCGTCATTTTGATGATTGTCGGACGGCCGTGAGGACAGGAAAACGGATTTTCCGCCTTTGCAAGGTCACGGATCAGCTGCTCTGTCTCAGAAGGTGAAAGTTTGTCATTCGCCTTTACTGCAGACTTGCAGGCGCGGGTGATAATTTTATCTGCCGTTTTCTGATCGCGGAAGGCTCCCGGCTCATCGAGACTGTCGAAGAAATCACTGAGAAAAGCTTCTGCCTCCTCATAGTTCATATAGGCGGGAAAAGCCTTTACCGCATAGTTTTTCGGGCCGAACTCCTCGATTTCAAAGCCGATGCCTGTGAGAAAGCCGATCCACTCAGACTGTCTGTTTTTTACGGTATGACTGACATCGACCTGAATCGGAACAGCGATCAGCTGAGAGGCTTTTTGTTGACCATAAAATTCTCTGGTCAACTTCTCGTAAAAAATTCTCTCATGTGCGGCATGCTGGTCAATCATATAAAATACGTCCTCACTGACGCCGAGAATATAGGTGGCAAAGATTGTGCCGACGGGACGGATCTCAGACACATCAAAAGGCACATACTCTGCGGCGCGGATTTCCGGTATAAACCGGAGATCCTCTTTTTTTGCGGGCTCTTTCTTTTTCATCTGCTTCATCTGCTGTTCAGAGCGGTCTGCGTGTTTTTCGCCTGCAGGATCCGAATGCAGAGGATCGGTGCGATAGGAGGAAGACTCCTCTGAAACCTCCGGAATCCGTCCGGCGCTCTTGTGTTCACCTGCACTGCGTTTTTCGCTTTCCGGATATTCCTGTTCCGAAGCAGCGCCGGCTCCTTCCGATGCAGCATACTGAGCAGATCGCTTTTCTCTGAGGATTGTCCGGATATCGATCTGCTTCTGATTTTCAGTATGTTTTTTTTCTCTTTCAGAACGGTATTCCTTTTTCTTTTCTCCCTCTGAGGAGTCTCTGCGAAAGACAATGCTTCCCACGGCGTCTTTTTGCATCAGTCCCTGACGGATCACGTGAGTGACGAATCCGCATACCCGGTCATCGTCGTCAAAGCGTATTTCCTTTTTATTCGGATGGATATTGACGTCGAGAAGTTCAGGACGTGCGTCGAGAAAGAGGAAGACCATAGGATAACGTCCTTCAAACAGGCGCTGACGGTAAGCATCTGTGACGGCTCTTTCGAGAACTTTACTCTGGACGTATCTTCCGTTGACAAAGAAAATCTGACTGCGCCGGCTGTTTTTCGTATATTCCGGCGGTGATATATATCCCTCGAGATGAAAGTCCTCTCCGTCCGTATCCTCTATCCGGATCATGCCGGCTGCGGTGTGAGGATCATATACCGTAGCGATCGCGGAAAAACGGTCTCCTCTTCCCGGTGTGGTGAAGAGCGTATTTCCGTTGTTTATCATCCTTACGCGTATCTGCGGGTATGCCAGCGCGATTTTTGAGACAAAGTCGATGATGAGAGAGCTCTCGGTATTGTCTTTTTTCAGAAATTTCTGGCGTGCCGGTGTATTGAAGAAGAGATCGCGTACGACGATCGTCAGTCCGTCCGGACAGCCGGTATCCGATACGGAGGAAATCACGCCGCCCTCATTGACAACCGATGTCCCCACTGTCTCCTGTGGGGATTTCGTAACGATTTCGGTACGTGAGACGGCGGCGATACTGGCGAGAGCTTCTCCCCGGAATCCGAGAGTCGAAATCGCATCCAGATCCTTCATGTTGTATATTTTACTCGTCGCATGACGCCGGAACGCCAGCTCCACTTCCTCCTTCGGAATGCCGCAGCCGTTGTCTGTTACCCGTATGTATGTCTTTCCTCCATGGCGGATTTCCACAGTGATAAAGTCGGCGCCCGCATCGATAGAATTTTCCACAAGTTCTTTTACGATAGACAGCGGACGCTCCACTACTTCTCCGGCGGCGATTTTGTCGGCCAGCTGTTTCGGCAGTTCCATGATCCGTTGTCTGAGAGAAATGTCCATACCACTTACCTCCTGTATTCCGGCTGCATTTTCCCCTTTTTCCTAACCGCTCCTTTTCCGCTTTTACGGTTTCTGCGGTTATTTTATCTTATCACAGATTACCGCAGTTTTACAGGTTTTTACAGACTCTCTTCTTTATTCACAGGTTTTCTACCGCTTCTTTCAGCTGCTCCAGGACGGCGATGGCGCCTGACGGCGTTATATTCATCAGATCGAGAGATTTCAGCATCTCCACAGCGGGATGTTCGGTGAACGTGAGAAAAGAAATCTGCTGCGACTCTTCCGCAGCCGCAGTATTTTTCACGTCTTCTGTATTTTCTTCTGAAGAAGCTGTGCGCAGGAGTGCGGACGAATCGGAATATCCGGAAAGCTCAAGACTCTGCATCCGGGAGGAACGTTCCAGTTCATCAAGCTTCGACTGAGCAGCGTCGAGCAGTGATTCCGGAACACCGGCCAGACGCGCGACGTGGATACCGTAGCTTTTGCTGGCGCTTCCCTCTTCGATCCTGTGCAGAAATACGATGTCACCGTCTTTTTCGCTGACGGAGACGTTGAGATTTTTCAGTCCCCGCAGAGAGCCTTCCAGTATAGTCAGCTCATGATAATGAGAAGCAAACAGTGTACGGATGCGTCTTTTTTCACTGCACAGATGGTCTGTCACGGCCCAGGCTATGGAAAGCCCGTCGTAGGTACTGGTGCCTCTGCCGATCTCATCGAGTATGACGAGGCTGCGGGCGGTAGCTGTATTGAGGATATAGGCGAGCTCGCTCATTTCCACGAAGAAGGTGCTCTGCCCCTGCGTCAGATTATCGGAAGCTCCGATTCTCGTATAGATACGGTCCACGACGCCGATCTCCGCTTTTTCAGCCGGAACAAAACAGCCTGTCTGCGCCATGAGAACGATCAGTGCGGTCTGGCGCATATAGGTGGATTTTCCGGCCATATTCGGTCCGGTGATCAGAAGAAGACTCTGATCCGAGCGGTCGATATAGGTGTCATTCGAGACAAAAATGCCGTCCGCGATGGTCTGTTCGATGACGGGATGCCGTCCGCGGATGATGGAAATCACATCTCCCTCATTTACCTCCGGCTTCACATAGCCGTTTTTGCTGCTGACCTCCGCAAAAGAAGCGAGCACATCCAGATCGGATATGGCATCTGCGGTATCCTGTACTTTTTCTGTAAAGGATTTCAGATATTCCCGGATTCCGGTGAAAATTTCATATTCCAGCGCATTGATACGGCTTTCCGCATTCAGAACGACAGATTCCATTTCCTTGAGCTTCGGTGTGACATAACGTTCACAGTTGACGAGTGTCTGCTTGCGGATGTAATCGTCGGGTACATTTTCGGCCTGAGATTTGGTAACTTCGATATAGTAGCCGAATACCTTGTTGAAACCGACCTTCAGCTTCTTGATTCCGGTCCGCTCGCGTTCCGCCGATTCAAGGTTCATGATCCAGGAAAGGCTTCCTCCGGAAGCTTCTTTGATGCCGTCCAGTTCTTCGGAATATCCGTCGCGGATCAGGCCGCCTTCTTTGATCGTCACCGGCGGATCCTCGCGGATCGCCAGATCGATTTTTTCATAGATTTCCTGCAGAGGATCTATCCTGCCGGCGATATCCCGAAGCATATCGACGCTGCAGTTTGAGAGATCCTCCTTCATTTCGGGAAGCACCGAGACGGAATATTTCAGCGCGAGCATATCTCTGGCATTCGCATTGCCGCCGGCGATCCGCCCGGCCAGGCGTTCAAGATCATAGACCGCCTTCAGTGATTCTCTGAGATTGTTGCACAGGATGACATCATTCATCAGAAATTCTACCGCATCAAGCCTTCGTCGGATCTCAGCAGCCCGGTTCAGCGGCTCGCGGATCCATTTTTTCATTTTTCTGGATCCCATCGCAGTCTGTGTGCGGTCCAGAACGCCCAGCAGAGAACCCTTTAC
>CALXIZ010000047.1 GCA_944388495.1 uncultured Clostridia bacterium
AATCAGGTGGTATTCATGGCAGAGGGCGTTATCTGCGAACAGGGCAGCCCGGAAGAGCTGTTCAACAATCCGCGTCAGCAGCGTACCAGGGAATTTCTCAACAGATTTACAAAAGACTGACGGAAAAAACCGGAAGCAGAAGCGGACAGAAAAATACAGAGACATCAGAAAGAGCGGCGGTATATCCGCAGCGGCAGATATACTGCTGCCGTGTGAAAATGATCAGACAGAGAGTCGGCGGTTTTTTATATCTGCCGGCTCTTTTTATTTAAGTGCGCCCGTAGGCGCACGTTTTCAGGAGGATGGGAACTGACCATCCTCTCCTGCCCGGTTTCAGTGTCAGAAAATTCCTGCGGTTCTGATGCAGGCTGACACTGCGCAGAAGAAAGAGGGGAAAATTATGCCGAAGGGCTCGGAAAAGTTGGTAAATGCAAGAAAAGAAGAGATCATCAGTGCCTGCGCCTCTCTGTACGAGACGATAGGGTTCAGAGATATTACAATCCGGGATATCGGAGCGAAGACTTCCTTTACCCGTACATCCATCTATAACTATTTTCAGACAAAAGAGGAGATCTTTCTGGCACTGCTTCAGCGGGAATATGAAGCGTGGACGAAAGATCTGCAGACGATTCCGGAGAGATACGAATCACTTTCCGCGGACCGTTTTGCGGATGAGCTTGCGCAGACACTGCAGCGCCGCGAGTGTATGCTGAAGCTGATGTCGATGAATCTTTACGATATGGAAGGAAACAGCCGCATGGAAAATCTGGTGGCATTCAAGGCGGTATATGCCGGCGCGATGAAAGCTCTGATCTGCTGCCTGGAAAAGTTTTTTCCGGGTATGACGGCAGGTGAGATACAGGAATTTGTCTATGCTTTTTTTCCTTTTCTCTTCGGCGTCTATCCTTACACGACAGCGACGGAAAAGCAGAGGAAAGCCATGGAGCTTGCCCGTATCGACTATGCGCCCTATTCCGTTTATGAGATCATCCGGACATTTGCCGCGAGATTTCTGCGGGCTTTTGAGAAACACGGATGATTCTGTCAGTCTCCCGTCAGCCTTCCGGCTCTGTCCGAAAGACAGCGGTCTCTTTTTTTCGTTTTTCTCCGGTTTCATGTTTCCCATATCCGGGGGGGGTGGAAACACTTCTTCTTTTTAATTTTTCCAGATACATGGCAGCATCAGCCTGTCTGAGAATGTGTTCCGGATCCGGATGAGGCGGAACTGCGGGAATGAGGCCGATGCTGACGCCGAGAAACGGGTGCGGCTCATCTGGTTTCCATGCCCGGCATTCCTTCAGTTCGGCGATGAGCCGTCCGGGGACTTCTTCGTCGTGATACAGCGCGACAAATTCATCTCCGTCGAGCCGGTAGACCTTTCCCTGTTCATCGATAATCTGTGAGCTGAGAGCGGCGAACTGCTGCAGATAGAGGTCGCCTGCGGCGTGTCCGCACTGATCATTGATCACCTTGAAGCGGTCGAGATTCATGAGAAGCACACAGAAACTTTTTTCCGTTTCGCAGAGAGAAGTGAGATGACGGAACAGAGCGGTGCGGTTGCCGAGATCTGTCAGATCGTCGTGCAGCGTCAGATGATCGAGCCGGCACAGCTGCAGAGAGTTGATCACGACGTGATAGAGGATGATGTAAGATACGTAGGTCGATGACAGAAACAGCGCGATGATCAGGATGCTCAGGATCGATTTGCTGTCGGAGAGAACACCGCTGAGAAAAAGCAGAGCCAGAAAGTACAGAATACTGTTCATAGCGATATATTTATTCCAGTATTTCTCAAAAGAGCCGACATGCTTGATGATAAAAATATATTTCGGAATGATGCGGCGGCAGAGCGGAAAGATCGTAAGCAGAAAGAGAACGCTTTCCGTGATCAGCATCGGGAGCAGACTTCCGGAGAAAAATACGGCGGAAAACCGGGAGGACAGCGAGAGGATTCCGAGCGTATAAGTCCAGCAGGTGCATGTGATGATAAAGAGCTGAGAGAACTTTTCGCGGTAGAGAATGCGGAAGGGAATCAGAAAGATAAAACCGCTCAGGCGCATGAAGACATTTCTGTAGAAAGTAAAATGGCGCAGAAATATCGCGAGAAAGAGAAGCATCACGGCGGAAAAAAGAGCGAGCAGAAAAATTGTCCTGACTGCGGAGTAGCGTCTGCGGCAGCACAGAAAGATCGAGAAAAGATTGAAAAACAGTACTTCGACGATGGGAAGAAAGTGCAGAAAGAACATGTGTTGTTTCATCTCCTTATCATATTGCAGAATTTTTTCTCAGTTTATTGTGGTACATGACAGTGTCGGCCTGATGCAGGATCTGTTCCGCGTTCCGGTGCGGCGGTCGGCAGACTACGCTTCCGATACTCACTCCGTAAAAAGGACAGGGAGAAGAAGGATCCCACTGACTGCATTTTTCTAGTTTGTCGATGATCCACGGCGGCACCGTTTCAGGGCAGACGGCTACGAATTCATCTCCGCCGAACCGATAGACTGTTCCGTATCTTTTAAGAATATTGCTGCTGTGCCGGGCGAACTGTTTCAGATACTCATCTCCCTTTGCGTGGCTCAGACGGTCGTTGACCTGTTTGAAATGATTGAGGTCCATGAAAAGGACGGAAAAAGTCTGATGGGAATGAAGACGGTCGTGGAGGTCGTTCTGGAGATGGCTGCGATTGCCCAGCGCTGTCAGTTCATCGTAAAGAGTCGCCTCTTCCAGCTGTTTTACTCTGATGGAATCGAGAAGCAGACGGTAGAGAATGAAATAGGAAAGATAGATCGCAGCGAACAGACACAGAAGAAACACAATGTTCTGAAGAGATGCTT
>CALXIZ010000048.1 GCA_944388495.1 uncultured Clostridia bacterium
CTTCTTTATTCACCCCTGAGAGGACGATCTTTTCCATGGAAATCCCCGCTCTTTCACAGATCCGGAATTCTCCCGGAGAGCAGACCTCGAAAAAGTCGGCATCCTCTGACAGATCCGCGACGAGAAAAGGATTTGCCTTCATCGCATAGCAGATTCCGACATGTTCTCCGACAGCGCTTCTCAGCTTCCGTATCTGTTCCCCGGCCAGCTCTGTATTAAAGAGATAAAAGGGCGTCTTCCACCGTCCCGCGATCTGCTCAAGAAAATTTCTGTCCATGTCTTTTCCCCCTGATTTCCCTGTAATCCGCCATCAGCTTTTTCCGGTCGATCTTGCCGTTTTCCGTCACCGGCAGTTCCTCTGTCTGCAGAAACATCTGCGGTATCAGATAGACCGATTCGGTCTGCCTCATCTGCTTTTTTATCTCCCGTTCATCCGCCGTGCCGATGTACCAGGCGATGATGCGGTCCTTTTCCCCGTCGAAGATGCAGCATACCCTTTCGATTCCGTCATAAGCCCCGATAATCCTCTCGATTTCCTCCAGTTCGATCCTGTGCCCCATATGCTTGATCTGAAAGTCCTTCCGACCGGCAAAACAGAGATCTCCGTCCTCATTGAAGAAACCCAGATCACCGGTGCGGTAAATCCGTTCTTCATAGGAATGATTCAGAGGATTCTGCACGAATACCTCCGCCGTCCGGACCGGATCGTTATAATATCCCAGCCCCACAGCCGTTCCGGATACACAGATCTCTCCGATCCTTCCCGGTTCCGTAATCTCCTCCTCTGCGTCCTTTTCACCGATATCCAGCAGGAAAACGCGCTCATTCGGAAACGGTTTTCCCGCCGGCAGCTTCTCGTCAGGACTGAACTCTCTCTCCACACGATAATAAGTGCAGTTGCATGTGATCTCGGTAGGTCCGTAGAGATTGACAAATTCCGCCTGCGGAAGAGCTTCCCGCCACTGATTCAGATGACGCACCGGCATGACTTCTCCGCTGAACAGCACTTTGTTCACGGATTCCGGAACCCGGTAGGAAAAGCCTCGAAGCTGCGTTATGATGCACAGCGCCGAAACGGCCCATATCAGCGTCGTCACGCGGTACTCACACAGACAGTCAAGTAGCTGCTTCGGCACGGAAAACAGGCGTTTCGGCAGGATTACCAGCGAAGCTCCCGTCCTGAAGGCCGAATAAATGTCCTTGGCGGAAACGTCAAAATCGAACGGCGCCTGATTTCCGATCACATCCTCCTGTGTGATGTGAAACATATCCGGAAAATAATTCATGAAATCGATCATCGAACGGTGCGATATCAGAACGCCCTTCGGCACACCGGTGGAGCCCGATGTAAAGTTGCAGTACAGCGGATCGGTATCCTGCATCTGCGATCTGATCAGACGGAGACGTTCCTCATCCGTTTCCTGTCTGACCGCCTCTTCATATTCCAGAACTCTGCCCCGAAAGCCGGCCTCCCTCAGCTTTTCCAGGTCCTGAACACTCCCTGAAAAGACGGCGTCCTCCGCTCCGAGCACATCCAGGATGCGCCTGATGCGGGCTGCCGGCTGAGAAGGGCTGATAAAAGTATAAAAGCATCCTGCATATAGAATACCGACAAAAGAAGCCAGCGCGCGTACGCTCTTTTCCATGTATACGATCACCGGTCTGCGTGTCCCCTGCTGCAGGCCGGCGTGCTGCCGCACAGCTCTGTCCTGTGTTCCGCCGGCAGAGCGGGCGGTCAGCGCACTGCCGATGCGTCGTCCGTAATCCGCAAGCTGCCTGTAAGTATATGATTCCTGCAGATCCTTCGCCGCCTCTTTATCCGGATATTTCTCCGCTGAATTTTCAAGATATTCCAGTACTGTCCTCATCTCTCTGATCCTCCTTTTCCCCGGCATCCTCTTCACCCCCCCCGGTGAGTTCCACCGGCAGGATGATACGGACTTCGAAGTGTGATTCTCCCCTTTCCACGGCAAACCTTCCGCCCATCTGTTCCACGATTTTCTGACAGGTTTTCAGACCGATATTCGTACTCTCCACGACCGCGTCATCTTTTCTGACTTCGTTGGCGAGGCAGATCAGAAGCCCTTCTCCGACAATCTTCGTCTGTAGAGCCACCTCTCCCTGCGGCGAAGCGTATTTTCTGATATTTGAAAACAGATTGTCGAAAAGCCGTTTCAGATAATGAATGTCCGCCGTCAGCAGGCTCTTCCTCTTTGTAAAGTCCGCTCTGATCCGGAATCCCATACTGCTCAGATAAAAAATCTCCTCTCCGAGAAGCTGCTGCAGAAGGATCTCCGTATCGTACGTCTCCGTATCCATATCGATAGAATCTCTGCCGAAGACGAGAAAATACTGAAACATCTTGTCCGACAGATCTTTCAGCTGCAGCGCCTTCTGTTTGCAGCTGCCGATATACCGCTCCATCTCTTCCGCCGAACGGTAATCTCCGGAATCCAGAATATCGAGATATCCGATCAGCGTCGTCAGCGGTGTTCGGATATCGTGAGACATCGACGTGATCAGTTCACTGTTGACATTCCACGCCGCCTTCTCGCTTTCCAGACGCTTCAGCATCGTATCGCGGAGATTGTCCACATCTGTTGCCAGCTGGGAAATCTCATCCTTTCCGCTGCAGTGGATATCCTCTTCCCACTTTCCGCCCGTAATCTCGGAGACTTCGTCCGAGAGACGGATGATGCGGTTTGTGATATAGCGGTTGTAAAAAAGCAGAACCGTCAGAATCGTGATGATCATCACCGTCCATGAGATGACTTCCACCAGGTAATACCATTTCATTTCCGAAAACTCGATCACGCTCGCGGAAAACGTGCCCTCCGCAAACTCGATGTCACGCATCGGAACGCTGTACGCATATCCGACCTCTCCGTCATCCGACGTCACGACCTGAGCCGAATCCCCTTCCTCAGCCGCAGCGGCATTTTCCGTTTCGCCGGCGGTGACGGACAGCTGCAGCGGGTCGCTGCTGTCATCTTCCGACGTGCCGCTGTCTGCCTGTGTTTCCTTTTCCTCCGCCTCTGATTCCGCTTCCGATTCCGATGATTCGACATAAGCGGTATACGTCTCGCTTTTTTCATCCCACCATCCGGATTCGTATACGATGTCGTCTCCGTCATAAATGATGAGATATACATTCTTTTTCGACTGCACCCAGTCCGAAATCAGACTCACATCGCGGATCGAAAGCTGATTAATCCTTACATATCTCTCAAAGGAATCGGCATACTCTTTCTGCCGTTCGGCTACCGCTCTCTCACTCATATAAAAACGGCCGATCAGGCTTTCGCCGGACAGCATCACCGAAAAAAAGAGCAAAACCGACAGTCCGATTCCCAGAAGCAGCACGCAGATCATCTTGTATCTCAGGCGGAAAAGCCTCTCCGTCTTCTCATGCTTCATCGATCTGATATCCTCTTCCCCACACGGTGCGGATGATCACGGGATTATTCGGGTCCGTCTCCAGTTTTCTTCTGAGGTTCAGAATATGAACCATAATCGTTCCGGCCGAGGACGGCATAAATTTTTCTCCCCACACGTGCTCATAAATCTGCTGGGCGCTGCGCGCCTTTCCCCTGTTTTCCAGCAGATACATGAAAATCTGATATTCGGTTCCCGTGATATTGAGCGGCTGGCCGTCTCTCGTCAGTCTGTGCGTCTCGCGGTTGACCATAATATCTCTCACCTGTACGACCGCACCGCCCGCCATATTTTCCTGCTTCCCCTTGTACACCACATATCTGCGCAGAAGCGACTTCACCTTCATCATGAGTTCCGCCCGCGAAAACGGCTTGACCAGATAATCATCGCCTCCGTTGTCATAGGCCTCCTCTTTGTCGCTTTCCTTTGATTTTGCTGTCAGGAAAAGGACAGGAACAGAAGAAATCCTCCGGATCTGAGTACACGTCTCCACGCCTGAAATCTCCGGCATCATGATATCGAGAATGATCAGATCGATATCTCTGTTGAGCGCTACGGTGTCGATCGCTTCTTTTCCGTTTGCCGCCTGAAACACCTGATAGCCGGCCTTCTCCAGCTGAATATTCAGGACTTCTCTGATATCCGCATCGTCGTCGACGATTAAAATTTTCTGATTCTGCCCCATAAGATCACTCCTTTGTTCTCCTGAGAGAATTGTAGCATGAGAAAATCCGAAAACAACCGCATCGGGGCAAATTGAAGAAATCTTAAGGAACAATACAGGAATATTTAAAGAAAGATTAAGGATGTCTGAAAAGAATCCTGAAAATTTAAAAAAATCCCGCGGCTGCCGGAAATATCCGCAAAAAAGCGGGAGAGGGAGACGGCAGAGAAGATTTTCTTCTTCCCTTCCGTCTCCCTCTCCTGCGTGTTCGTGTAGCTTTTGTTCTACAATCTATGGGAGAATGTGTTACTATTGTGCTGTGTTAAAATTCCTCTGTGCCGTGCTAAAGTTCCTCTCCGCCCGCCAGAATATCCGTAAAGCGCTTTTCTGTCAGATCGAGCAGAGCGACCGCGTCGGTTCCTTTCAGCTTTACAAAGGCTTCCTCTCCGGAAACGGCGATCGTCTCCGGACGGAATATATCCGAAGGCAGCTGCCCGCCGGCCTCTATGATCCCGTTCCGTATCAGATATTCTCTGACGTTCTCTTCATCGAAAGCGGAAAAATCAGCGATCACCGCCGAGCCGTAAGCACATTCCGGCATATCCGGCGACAGCGCCGCCCGGCGTATGAAAGCGACACTGATGACAGTGACACTTCCTCTGCCTCTATTGTAGAACCCCTCCGGCGCCGCGGAACTTTTTCCGTCCCGGAGCTGTCTTTTTTCCGATGCGGAAAGACCTTCGTCCGCCGTGAGGAGTAATTTTCCGTCCTGGCCGAATAAAATCATCTGCGGTCTGACGCCGGATGCGGCCATGCCCAGATACTGCAGCGAACCGTCTCTGCGGCACTGAAACAGCACGACACGTCCCTGCTTTCCGGAATCCATATCGCACAGAGCGACCGCCAGCATACTTCCGTCTTCCGAGAGAGCCGACGCCGTGATATCGCCGTAGACAAAACCGCTGTCTTTCGACTGGGACAGCAGCTCCACATCGGTCCGGCCGGACTGCCGGTCCTGATCTTTCCTTTCACCGGCCGGCGTGCCCTCTGCCGGAATCTGTCCCGTCCTGTCCGTCTTCATCCAGCTCACGGTGCCTCTGAGACCGCTGACAAGATAAGCGTATCCGTTGCGCTCATTGTATAAAAAAACGGTATCTTCCGTATCTTCCTCTTCTGTACTGCTTTCATACGCAGCCGCACCGCCGCCGTAATCAGCCTGCGGCCTGTCCTCTCCCATCGCCGAAGCGGCAGGAAACAGGCTTACCGCCAGCAGAATACCGACGAGCAGCGGCAGGAACTTTTTTCTTTTCATAGGGATACCTCTCACAATACTCCTCTCAGGGAAGAAATTCCCGGTCATACCGGCATAACGCCGATATGACCGAAATTCCCCGGAAAAGTGACGTTCTGAAAAGCTGTTATTTCTACCTGCAGCTATATTGTAAGAGGATTCGTCTTCTTTCACTATCTCTTTTCCGAAAACTTTATGTAAAAACTGCGAAAATAAAGTCAGAAAAATCGTATGATCCGGTCATTTCCACCATTTTATAATGTATTCCTGATTTTCATCGGCGGTATCTGTACCCCCCCCGAGAGGGCCGCATAATGTTCTTCCTTATTCTTATACATCAGATGATCCGCTTCTTCAAACTGTTTTTCGATATCGCAGCCGTGCGAACGCCAGGAGAGGCCGACAGCGATACTGATGTCATCCTTCCTCATATTTTCACAGGCCGAGGCGACCCTGCTGCGGAAATCCTCCTCCTGCGACTCTTCATCGATGACGACGAATTCATCTCCGCCGATACGATAAGTCTTTCCGTCGAAAAAACGCGCGATATGAGACGCCGTCCGGCAGATCAGGTCGTCGCCTGCACTGTGTCCCATCCGGTCGTTCACCTCTTTGAGACCGTTGAGATCAAAATACGCTATCCCCAGATGGCCGGCAGTCCTGTCATGCATATTCATGACCTGATTGAACCTGTTGCGGTTGAAAAGTCCCGTCAGAGTATCCTGAAAACTCAGGCGCTTCAGAGCGTGCTCCAGTTCAACCCGCTGTGAGATATCGAAAATGATGCGCTGAATGATCCTGCCTCTTTCATCCACACTGATCAGAGAATTTGTACAGCTCAGATAAAGCCTTTTTCCCGAATATGTCCTGATCTGATAATCGATAAAAGAAGAATCTCCCGGCTCTTTCAGAGCTGCCAGCGATTTTCTGATTTCCTCCGCATCCTTTGGCATCACATTTTCGGAAAAACCCTGCGACCAGTCCGCCCGGCTGATTTCCTCCTTCTTCATGTCCAGCAGCTCGCAGAGCGTCCTGTTAAATGTAAGAATGGTATATCCGTCCTTTTCTGTCTGCAGAAGACGTATAATACCGCACGGAACCGTATTGTAGATACTGGTCAGTTCAAACGTCTGCTCTTCGATCTGTCTTTTCTGCAAAGAGATCTGCTCCTGCATATAATCGTGCGTATGTCTCGCCACCCGCGTCGGGAATCCGATATCTCCGCTCATCATCTCTATATACGGATTTGAAATATGTATATGGCAGCAGCGTCCCTCACCGCCGTATTTTCCCGGCCAGCGGAAAATCATCGAAACGCGCTGATGAACGCGCAGAAAGACACCGGTGGAAGGGTCCGTCTCGATCCACATCCGTCCGGTACACAGATAAGCCTGCGGCGTAATTTCTATTACGTCATACTCTTCGTCAAGAATATTGCATCGGGGAACCTTTCCGGCAAACTGCCGGAAAATCTCCGTCACCTTTTCCGTCCCTACATCATACTCGTCTTCGCCGGCGCCGAACCAGCTCAGACGGTCGTCGAACATTGAAATAATGGCTTCCACATCATTTTCACAGTAATGTTTATGCATCAGATAACTGGTCATCTCCATGGTTTTCCGGGCTCTCATCCCGTGTATATCTGTCACAGACTGATTTACCTTCATAAGAACTCTCCCACTGAAAATATATTTCCCGCCTCCCTCAGGAAGCGGCAGACCGCTTTTCACTCAAATGATTACTAACTACAAATTATAAGGTATTTATTTTCCTTTAGCAAGCAGTTAATAAATCACTATTCATGCCGGGAGAAACCCGCAGGATTTCCCTGCCATCTGTTTCATCTCATAAAATATGCTCGCTGCAGCGGACGGTCAGGCGTGTCCGGCCGCCGGGCGTACAGGTAAAGAGGGTGAGGTCCCATTCTTCCGACGTCATTTCTGCGACATCTCCGGGGTCCAGAATCTGGACCTCCGCCACATCATAGAGAAAACGGTTTCCCTCCGTATCGGTGAAGACTACGCGCTCTCCCGCCTTCAGGCTGCCGATGCCGCCGAAATGAGAACGGTAATTGTGAGCGGCGATGACCAGATTATTCCGGTAAGCGGAGCCGGCATAACGGCAGGGCGCCGTCTTCAGTCCCGGATAGCTCCACTCGCTCATAACAGGAAGCGTGAGATTCAGAGCCGGAATTTCCAGCGTGCCGATATAATCATCGCCGTCAATCGTCACGACGGGCATCTGCATACCGGGATTCAGAACGTAGTCAGGAATACCTTCCTCTGTCTGCGGAGCGTCCGGCATCCCGGCCAGAATTTCTTCCGACAGATTGCCGGCGCGCCAGTCGTCCCACAGATTGCAGCCGACAAGAAAAAGAGCTGCCGCAAGCAGCAGCAGCCCTCCTGTCATCAGGCATTTTCCGGGTCTTATTCCGCGCCTTATCCCGCATCTATTTTTCATCATGGCGATTCACTTCCCATCCGATCAGAAACAGCAGCAGCCCTCCGAATGCCAGCAGCGGCACCGGCCACCAGAGCATGCCTGTCTGCGGCAGCTTCGGCGTTCCTCCTCCCGGTTCACCGGGTTCTTCCGGATGAGACGGTTCATCAGGACTTCCGGGCTGACCCGGTTCGTCCGGGCCGCCCGGCTCACCGGGTTCGCCGGGTTCATCCGGTTCATCGGGACTGTCCGGCTGATCCGGCGGAGAGCAGGTATTCGTGATTACAAAGGTGATTCCCTCCCGCTGCACGGATACCGTATATCCGTCGGGAACGCGGTACTCCGTCACTCTCCATTCCGCATCGGCGTTCAGTTTTTCCCACGTGAATTTCCAGCCGTTTTCCTCACTCAAAGTGACGGTATCATATACCTCACCGTCTTTCAGCAGCTGAACCGTGATCTCCTGCGGACGATTCCCGCTGCATTCCTCATCGTCCCATATTTTCAGGACCTTTCTCCTGACCGTATCTCCGCCGTCTCCCGGCCTGCCGCCGCTCTCATATTTGCAGGAAACTTCCTGATCATAGATCCATCCGCTCTCCTCTTCATCCAAGGCCGGCAGGCAGACGAGAAGCGGCTGCGGCGTGAATACGCTGTTTCCATCGATATGGCGTTCTCCTGTCACCAGATACAGACCCGCTGTAAGATCTTCAAAGACAGCCCTTCCCCCGCTGTCGGTCTTCACCGTGCGAAGCGGACCGAGACCGTCCCGCACAGCATAGCTGTCCAGCGTCTGAGCCAGAGCCCGCCAGCCGGAGCTGTCCAGTCCGTTTACGGAGACCGGATAACGTGCGAAATCTCCTGTCAGTGTAAAATCAACACCTCCGGCAGATGCTTCCACATCAGCCACACGGTAAATCCGGAACGGAACGCCAAAAAAGCCGGTGTTCTCTCTGCCGAAGTACACCGTGAGAGATGCTTCACGGTCTGTATCGATCGCCTCCAGCGCCTGAGACGACACGCCCGTGCAGAAGACGAGCAGAAACAGAACAGCCAGCACCGCCGCTTTGCGGCATAATCTTCTCATTCTCATACAAACGCCTCCTCACCGTGATTTCTCTTCCTGAATCCTTCCCGCCTTCATTCCTTTCTGTCTCCCGTACCCTTCTTCTTTCCGCTTCCGATCAGAACGCGGATGAGCATCAGAAGCAGGATCGGAGCTGCCAGAGCCGGAGCGACCAGCATGGGATCGATCTGCACCGCATCCGCCGTCACGCTGACGGAGGCCGGATTTTCGATGCGGTGGCCGCGTACCAGCAGACGATGTGAATTGATTCCGTACGGCGTACAGGTGACCAGCGTACAGAGATCCTGCCCGTCCTCGATCTTCAGAAGCGAGATATCGTCCGGCTCCACGATGCGGATCTGATCCACTTCATAAGTCAGAACTTCATTGAGTACATGAATCTGGAAAATATCGTCCTCCACCATCCTGTCAAGGTCGGTCAGCAGTTTTGCAGACGGCAGCCCCCTGTGTCCCGAGACGACACAGTGTGTATCCGGGCCTCCCACCGGCAGAGAAGTCCCTTCCAAGTGGCCGATCGCGACCTGCAGTATCGTGTCCTCCGTACCGTGATAGACCGGCAGCGAGACCCGTATCGACGGAATTTCGATATATGCCATGATGCCGCTGCCGGTGACATTCAGCAGATCCTCATACGGCACGCCCGGCGGAGCCGTACGGCTGAAATTTCCGCTGCCGGCGAGCGCGGCGTTATACGCCCGGGCATCCTCCAGATATTTCTCATAATCCTCTTCATCCAGCTTTTCCACCGCCTCTGTATAGCCTGCGATGGCACGCGTCTGATGAAAGGAATTCCAGTAATCGCTGAGCGTCGGGTACAGCAGCAAAGACAGCCCTGCACAAAAGACCACAATCAGAAACAGGGTTGATTTTTTCATCTTCCGTTTTTTTCTGTTCTTCATACAGGATTCTCCTCGCGGCTGCAAAGCCGGGGAGGCTTCGGCCTCCCCGGCACAGCATGAAATCATGAAACCGGCCGCCCGGCCGCGCCCTTCGGGCTCAGCCTGCGGAGTTTCACAGACAGTCTGATTCTGTTACCGGTTTTCGGAATTCATACGCCGTCTGGTGATCAGCAGGATTCCCGCTCCGAGCACCAGAATGCCGCCGATGATGTAAAAGATCGTCGTACCGATGCCGCCGGTTTCAGGAAGAGTGGAACCCTGGTTGTTGACGATCTCATTGTTCATAGTGGAGTCCTCAGTGAGGGTCACATTGCAGGTTTCTTCCGTAACTTCCTCATGAGTTGCTTTGATAGTCACAACAAAAGGATTCGGAGACATCTCGTTATATCCTGCGGGAACGGTAGTCTCCTTGAGGTAATATGTGCCGGCGTCCAGGCCGATGATATTGAAAATACCGGTGTCCTTAGCAGAGAACATTTCAACACCTTTTTCCTCGCCTTTTACGGGACGGTAAGCTCCCTTGCTCTCGTCGAAAATCAGCTGGATTTCATTTTCGCAGTTTTCATCACTGTAGAGACGGAAGCTCGCGTCAGGCAGGGGAGCGTTTTCATTGCTGCCGTCAACCTTGGTGTTGTCCACCTCATAGGTGAATACCCAGACGGTATCTTCCGGCGTTTCACCTTTGTCTGGTGTTCCCTCGCCGTTCCAATAAGGGTTATTGGAGAACTCCAGGTAAACTGTGTTCTTGTTGTCGGTATCTCCGCTGACATTAGTAACTTCGGCATTCTCATTCAGGTGAGCGCTGTAAATGACGGTAACGGTGGAATCGGCCAGGTCGTTGCCCTCGCCCAGGTAAGGGATGATGTCGTTGATGGTGATATTCATGGAAGTGCCGGACGTCGGATCTTCAGGCGTCACGGTATACTGACCGAGGCTCAGAGTCGTTCCGTTTACTTCGACAGAGTCGATCTTCTCAAAGGTAACGCCGGCGGACCAGGTATCCACGAAGTTGACATAGTAGTGCTCATAGGCGTTCATATCCGCGTCATCCGAGACGGGGGCGGTGAGCTTGAACTGGAAGCTCTCGTTGATGGCATGGTCGGCGGTTTCGCCCCAGCCGTCTGAATGGCCAGCTTCTGCGTCGCCGGGTTCGTCATGAACCTGCTTATCCACGGTAGGCGTACCGGATTTAGGGGTAACGGTGGTGTCCTTTACCAGCTCCAGGATGAACTTGGTCTGAGCGTCCTGTCCGGTGACAGCGACACTGTCCCTCACAAAGTAGTAACCGGCATCCAGATTGGAGATAGTGTAGGTGCTGCCCGCGTCGGTGCTGGTACCGGCAACGGTGTTCAGGTTACTGCCCACGAGAGTGGCAAAGGCGTCCAGATCCGCGCTGTTATTCGCAAAAGTTTCGAGGACTTTGGCTACATCAGCCGCCGTCTTACATTCGCCGAATTTGCTGCCAATCGTGTCGTCACTCTTCGGCGCAGTCAGCAGCTTCGCTCCGTCCACGCCGTTACCCCAGGTGATATTAGAGAGAACGTTGTTCGCCAGGTCGCCGTCGAATATCTGATATGCCTGGTAAGTATGGCCGTCTTTGTCATTGTTGATTGTAATCGTATAAGTCTCATCCGCCGCAAACGCAGGGATCGACACCACTGCAACCATAATCACGGCGAGAAATACGGCCAGCATTTTCTTGGTCTTTTTCATTACTGTTACATCCTTTCTTAGATTGCTTGCATTTCTTACCTCATTGAAATGAAGGGATAACGTTTACTTTTCTCTCAGGAAGCATCCTCCTTTCTGCGCAGAATGATATATATCACGGCGGCCGCCGCCGTCAGCGCCATGCCGCCTGACGTAAACAGGAAAATACCGCTTCCCCCGGTCTCGGGGAGGACGTAGCCCGGCTGCCCGGTGGTGTTTTGGAACAGGATCTCAGCGGCTTTTGTATCGTCGTTGAGCTGGTCCTTCTTCCCGGTCTCGTAGAAGGTCTGTTCGGCCTGCAGGATATTCTCCTGAATGGCTGTTACATCGATTTTCACGATGTACTGGGACGTATCGTACTGGTAAGTGCCGCCGCCGTTGATTTCTGAGATACGGTAGTAGTAGGTCCCGGCCCGTTCAAACGTCTCCCGGAACAGGATGTCCCCCAGGAAGTTGTGGACGGTCTGTTTTTCTACCCACTCTTCCTCGTCCCAGCATTCCACCTTGAAGCTGAACTCGGTGTGCTCGTCCGGCGCTTCCCCGTCCAGGGTCTTCTTCGCCATCACGGTGACGGGGAGGGGTTCGATCAGGTCCTGATGGACGAAGTGCCACTCGCCGCCGGGGTTGGTAACGGTATCCGCTACAATCCAGCCGGAACTGGTGCTGCTGATGGTTACAGTAGCTTGCGGCGCGATCAGCACGCCGAAGATGCCGGATTGAACATTGACTGTATCAGCGTTGGGCATATTGAAAATCAGGGTACTTGCAAAGGGATATACTGCGTCATTGCTGCTGCCTGAACTCATACTTGACCCGGTATCCACATTGATGATCTGAAACTGTCTCAAATCCACCGTTTCCCCGGTCAGGTTAAACACAATCGTTTGGTTTGAGTTTTTCCTGATGTTCACATTATTCTTGTTCAAATAAGTATCGCCGTCGATGTAATAGGTTCCGGCAGGAAGGTCAGAGATGTTCAGGTTTGCGTCATTCTGATCGATATACCAGCCTTCCACATTTTGCTGACCGTCCCAGTACGTTCCGTACTTCATCCCCGAATACGTGCGCTGATCTGCCATGATTCGAGAAACCGCTTTCGCGTAGGAGATCATATCTGTTATCTGTCCTTTGATCTCCGCTTCTGCGCTCCACGGCTGCGCGAAGCTGCTTCCTCCTTGAAGTTCTAAAGACTGTGCCGCTTTCTTAGTTGTATATACTGTGCAGGCTTGCCCGTCGATACGCAGGCTGCCGGTGATACTGCCGATGAGCAGAGGACTTCCTTTCGAACCCGTATACGCGCCAGTCGTGATATTGCCACCGTTAGAAGTAACATGCGAGGCTGCAAAAGTGGTATCCATATGAGCTGCTTTATGAACTTCATTGGCAGTGATACCGTAGTTGACCGCATTCCCCAGCACATCCCGATAGGTATAATCAAGACCGGGCGTTACTTCCGTGATCGGAATGACGCTGCCGTCCTCCTGTGTTACAAATGCCACCAGCGAAAAGCTGTCCAGTGAAAACCCGACGGTTTCTCCGGAAATTTCAGCCTCCACGGTCTCCGCCTGTATATCTTCGACGCTGATTTTTCCGGCTTCAGCGGTAGTATTGACCTTTTCTCTGACCTCGGAGATGAGGGGCAGATGGACAACCTGAATCTTTGCGTCGTCCTCCCCGCCGGACAGCGCCATGGCCTGTGGCTGCCTGAAGGTGAACTCAATCTGAACGGAGCCCTTCTCCGGCTGGTATTCGACCGTATCGCCGCCCTGCTTTACCAGAAATGCGATATCATACAGCAGAATATTCCTGTCGTCATAAGAATCTCCGCCCACATTCGTATTGCTGCGCAGAGCCTCCATGTAAGCCTCATAGCAGTAATCTTCGCTGTCCTCCCGCACAGGTGTTACCCGAAATTCCGCATCCTCAGGAATGGCGTCGGGATATTCCGGAACAGCCGTGACGGAAAGAAAATCATCCTCATATTTATAGACAGGATTCTCTTCTTCTGTGACAGATTCATCTCCTGTGTTTTCCTCTTCTTCCGCTCTGAGACATTCTTCCGTATGGAGATGTTCTTTTTTCTCGCAGATCAGCTGCCCCTGTCCGTCATAGCAGACAGCGGCATCATGTGTATGTTCCTCTGTTCCGCAGACATATACAGGCTTCTGCTTCCAGAAAAACTCCTGTGTATTTCCGCTTTCGGCCTGTGCCCTTTCAGCTGCCTCTTCCACGCTCCGGCCGCTGCCGCAGGAAATTGTCATACTTCCTTCCTGCTGCGGATTTCCGGACTGCATCAGAATCGTTTCCGTGCGGATTTGCTTTACGCTCTCCGTCTTTCCGCTGTTTTCCTTTTCTTCCTTTCGCTCCTCTCCCGGGTTTTCGGGATTCTCTTCGCTGTTTTCTTCTGTCATTTTTTCATCTGAGTTTCCATCCGGAGAAAACGTCTCATCGGACAATACTTCCTCTGTCCCTGCGGATTTCGTCTCCGTCAGAGAGCCTTCATCCGTGTCCGCATCCGGTGCGACGCTTTCCTCCGCCGGAAGTTTTTCGGCCGGCGGAGCAGTCCCTGATTCTTCCGCGGTGATCTCCTTTTCAGGTTCAGATGTCTCTTCTTCAGACGTCACCTCTTCCGTTACTTTTTCAGGTTCTTCCTCCGGCTGCACAGAGACTTCTTCCTCCGTCACTTCTGTCCGGAATCGGTCCGCGCCGTTGGTCCACAGGAGAGAGAACCGGACAGACTGATCCCGGGGCAGAACAAACCAGTAACG
>CALXIZ010000049.1 GCA_944388495.1 uncultured Clostridia bacterium
GAAATAAAAGATGCTTTCTCCGCTCTGAATGGAAATTACACTGTTCTCCGTCTGTGTTTCCTCATAAGAAGACAGAAGCCGCACATTTTCACCTTCATCATCTGGCACCATCTCCTGTCCGTCATAAGAGGCCATTTCAGGATCTGAAACATTTTCAGATATCACTGTATCCACATTTTTAGGATTGGTCACTTCTGCATTCTCTGTATCTCCTGTGTCCGGATCATTCTCATCTCCCGGTTTTTCAGCAGACAAATCCCCCGTGGACGAAGATTCTCCTTTCTGGTCGTTATCGTCAGGAAGAAAGTCTTCCGTATACTCTTCTGTGACAATTTCCTGCGTCTCAGCCCAGGCAGGGGTCATCCCAAACAGCATCATACAAGCCAAAAGAAAAGATATACACTTTCTTACAGTTCTCCGAGAAGTTCTCTTCATTTTCAAATAGCTCCTTAAATAAAACCGAATCCCGTCGTTATGAGTCTTTAGAAAGAAAAAGAAAGGGGAATTATACCTGCTATCCCTTTCTTTTCCTTTTTCCGGTATATTACTGTACGCATTCGATTTTCCATCAGATGCCTGCTTTTCAAAACCAAAAGCAGGCATCCATACGTAATTTTTCTGCACTGCCGTATTTGTCCGGCAAAAAGGCTTCCGTTCATCTGCTGCCCGCGGCAGCCATCTACATTACGCTCAGGACAGTGTCAGCGTAGCAGGCATCATAGAATGTTCTTCACCGTCTCTGCGGTCTACAGTAAAAAGGATCATAGGGCTGAATTCCGATGCCTCAATATCATGCGAGCAGGTTACAACGAGGTTTCCATCAGCTGTAACAGTTGCTGTATAGCCGGTTGTCGCACTCATTGCACCTACAACTGATCCTGTAACTCCACTGAATTCCATCTCCTGAAGAGGGATTGTCACCGTATCAGTGGTATCATCCGTCGTAACAACTGCAGGTCCGGCTATAATCTGATTGACATCATGCGGCATGCCTGCAGGTCCTTCAAGATGGGCAGTATACTCGCCGGCTGTCATTGCAAACGATCCCACTGTCATCGCGAACACCATCATCAGCGCCATCAGGGCGACGCCCACACATCTCATACTCTGCTTTGCTCTTGCCATTTTCGATCTCCTTTCCGCCGGCTTTTGCCGGCTCTGATAAATAGTTGTCACGCCGGTCTTTGCCGGCATTTCAGATCTGCCCGCCGCGGATCCGGACGGCGGACAGATGATTTATCTCTGCATCCGCCAAAGGAAGAGGATGGAAAGATCATCTTAAGGAGGAGCGGGGCTGCAGAGCCGCAGCCCCGGCGTCTTTTTGAAACAGGACAGTCCATACCGTGCGCTTTCTCTGCTGCCCGCTACGAAGTTTTGCCCTCCGCCGCTCCGCTGCGCCGTTTCCTGTCCGAAAGCCGCTGTCTTTGCCTCAGCGGAATCGTCAGTGCCGCCTTTTCGTCATAGGTTAGTTTTTACTAACCTATTTTGAAAAAAAACAGGCAGAGTCGGTATGCTCTGTCCCGGTTCATCGTTTTGTTTTCCCTACGGTTTTAATATAGTTCGTTTTTCACTACATGTCAATACTATATTGTTATTATTTAAATTTTATAATTGATAAATATTATCAAAACTTTTCTATCATATGTTATTATAAATCTGTTATTCTCATTTTACAGATACTGTCCGTCCGTGTATACAGCTCCGAATCGACAGTACCGCCGCTGCGGAGCCTCTCTGAAGTGCAGGCCCCGCATGGCAGTGCCGGACGATTTTCATCATTCGCCGCAGTAATCGAGATAACGGCAGAACAGGGTCGCCACTTCCGCTCTCGTGGACTCTCCTTCCGGAACGATAGTCGTACCGGTGCGTCCCGTAATGATGCCGGCTGCCACGGCCCACGACACGGCATCCTTTGCCCATCCGGAAACGGATGCGGCATCGGAGAATCCGGAAAGATCGCTTCCGGCAGTAGGAGTATTATGAAGCATATAGCTGCGGTAAAGCATCGTCGCCATCTCTTCTCTCGTCACATTTTTTACAGGGTCAAAAGCAGATCCGTAATCTCCGATGATGCCGTTCTGCTCTGCCCAGATGACAGCATCCTCATACCAGGAGCCCGCCTGTACCGTCGGATAGGAGGATGTACCCTGTACCGCAGGTTCACCTTCGATCCGGTAGAGCACGGTCAGCAGCATACCGCACGTCATCGGATTCTGAGGATCAAATGTAGTGGCGGAAGTTCCGTTGAACAGTCCGCGGCTGACGGCTTCATCGATATTTTCCTCCGCCCAGTGTCCGACGATGTCGGTAAATCCCGACGCGGATGCCTGTACGGATTCTCCGCCGATTACGGCAAACAGTCCCAGAGACGAGGTGAGAATCGTATAGCCTGAAGCCTGACCTTCACCGCGCAGCACGGTTTTCGTGCCGTTATCGTTGATCCGGTAAAGGGACAGATCACCGCCGGCAAACGGGAATGTCACATTGACGGCTCCCATCGGCTCCGATATCTCACCGGCCACAGACAGAGAAATTCTATAAAGGCGGAAAGAGGACGCTGTATCCGCGAGCGCCGTCTTCGCCGCCTCATAATCAGCTCCGGACGTAATATGCTGAACCGTCATCACCGCTGATTCATTCACCTTAGAGGTATCCGCATCCAGCGAAATTCCTGTCGCAGCATCGCGCAGCTGTACCTTTGCGATTTCACCGCTGCTGATTTCCGTATTCGGAATGATCGCATCCAGATCCGACGCTTCTGCAGACGTCCAGTCGATGCGCAGGCGCGCGTCGAGATATCCCGTTCCCACTACGACGTCCATCGGTGTATAAGGCACGGACATCTTCAGAGGAATATATTCCACGCCCTGCTTTGTAATGTAATCCGGCAGCGTGATCTCAAAGCTGCTCAGATACGTGACAGTATGATTGACGCCGTCATTTTTGGTTCCGGTATCGATGGTGCCGGTGGTCAGCGGCGTCACATCCGTAAAGTCACCGTTTCCCGTCGTATCATACTGCGCCGCAGCAACGGCGGAACGGTATCCGCTGACGTCCACCGGATTCGTGGCGACCTGCAGCGTATTCGTCTGCGGATTGTACAGCGCCTGCTGATTGTTGTCAGTGGCCACATTTCCCATAGAGGCTTCGTCGCCCTGAGCCTTCCACAGGTCGACGCTTACCAGCTGACTGCCCGCATTCTGTGATCCGGCTGCTCCGTCCGATTCCGCAGCACCCGCAGGCACTGCCATGAGCCCGAAGATCATGGCCGCTGACAGGAGGGCTCCCAGACTCCTCTTCATCTTTTTTCTCATATCCAGTTCTCCTCAGTCTTTTGTCGTTCAGGGCTTCTGATCAGTGCTTTTGCTCAGACTTGCGTTAGTTTTAACTAACCATTTTCCCTGAAAACAGGCAGACCCGACTTCAGCCTGCCGTTTACGACTTGTCGTGATAAAGTTTGCAAAACAATTATATTTCCATTTCATTCTGTCTGTCAATATTTTTTCATCGATTTTTCGATATACTGTGCGGCTGACCTGATATACCGCACTCTCCGGTGCGTCATCCTGCAGGATCGCGGTGCTTTTTCTGCTATTTTTCAGATATTGATGAACCGATATTTCCGGAATAACAGAAAACTTCTCTCAGACCTTCTCTTCTTCCGGTACGTTTTATTCTTTATCCGGTCTTCCGATACGGTCGAATACATTTTTCAGTTTCACGGTTTCCTCCGTCAAATCCAGCAGAATCTCCATCCCGCCAACGGCTTCTGCCAGACGCAGGATGCGGCGGACTCTGGCCGCTCCTCCCAGATGACTTATCTGCTCCGCCGCCGCGCGCAGCGCATCCGGGCCGCCTTCCTCACTCAGCAGTTTTACCGCGTCTGCCAGACGTTTTTCACTGCGTTTCTGTGCGATCAGGGATTTCGCCCGGCGCACTTCCTCCATACCGCCGAGGATATCGATAAAGTCCTTCATCTCCCGCAGGACATCCATTCCGCCCTGCTCCTCGGAAAATTCCAGCGTTTCCCGGATCCGGTCCATGCCGCCGAACCGTTCCAGAAATCCGATCAGTTCTTTTTCCGGCGTCATTTTTACCGCGCCCGCTGTACCTGCCGCGCCGCCCGCAGCCGCCTGATCCGATTCTTCGCCGGCTGCCCGGCACATCCCCTCCGCCATGGCTTTCATCTTATCCGGATATGCGGAATCTCCGCCCAGAAGCGACACAGCCAGTTCCACATGGCGCTGAATCGCCGATATGACGCGGTCGCTGATGACATGTTCCATCTGGCATGCCTGTTCATCTGCTTCTGCAGGGTCGATACCGAGACGGATCATCCAGTCCTGTATCATCCGGTGACGTCCCAGAATCCGCTCCGCAATTCTGCGGCCCTCTTCCGTCAGCTCCACGTTTCCACCCCTGCCCTCATTTTCCCGCACATAGCCGCGCTCCGTCAGCTTCCCTACCGCTGCGCGCACACTCGAATCGCTGCGGTCAATATCTTCCGAAAGATCCCGGATCCGCACAGCGCCTTTCTGCAGGCGTATCTGAAGGATATGCCTGAGATAATCCTCATCGGTGTGTTTTGACATTTCCACCTGTCTTTTCAGCTGATCGTCTTTTCCACTCACATCCGTCTCCTTTCTACAGCCGAGAACTGCTGCCACTCCGGCACCGCATTTACCGCATCTACGCCTTCGGGCCCGCCGCCGGGTCTGCAGCTGCGGTTACCGGCACGTTTTCCGTGACCGGCTGATACTTCAGCACGATCAGGTTTTGTCTCATTTTTTCTGTCACTTCCGTATCGATCTCCGCCGAGATCATCGTCTCTTCTTTGCCGGCCTGTTCTATCACGTTTCCCCACGGATCGCAGATGCACGAACACCCGTGGCTCACAAAAGGCGCGTCTTCCCGGTATGCCACATCCGTTCCGGCGACATACACCTGAGCGTCCACCGCCCGGGCGCGGTTTAAAAGTTCCCAGTGAGCCGGTCCCGTCCACGCGGAAAACGCGGACGGGACAGCGATGATATCCGCTCCGGCAGCCGCCATATTGATGAAAAGATTCGGAAACCGGATATCGAAGCAGACCGCCACACCCAGCTTTGCAAATCCGGTATCCACGACGAGACTTTCCGATCCGGGCTCAAAAGCGACAGCCTCACATGTCCGTACTTTCCCCGGTATGTCCACGTCAAAGAGGTAACGCTTGCGGTAGACGCCCGCAGGCGTCCCGTCAGGAGAAAAGACCGGACAGGTATTGTACAGGACTTCCCGCTCTTCCCCGGAATCGGAATTCTGTACTCCGAAACGGGAATCATCATATCCCGGTTCCGCGCCGGCTGCTTTGGCATCTTCCGCAGAATCCGCTCTGACCGTGCGCTTTTCCGGAAACGAGCCGCCCACCAGCCAGACACGATTTTCCTCCGCCATTCTGCCGATCGCTTCCATATAGCTTCCGGATATGGTCTGCGCGTATTTTTTCATCTCAAGAGGTACGAAATGACAGACGAACATCTCCGGCAGGACGACGATATCTGCCCCTTCCGCCGCCGCTTTCCTTACGGCATCCGACGCCGCCCGCAGATTTTCCTCCACGCTGTCTCTCACGCTCTGCTGACACAGTGTAATCTTAAATATTCCCATGCTCTGTCCCTCCTGTGTATGTTTTGTCTAACATTATATAACAGATTTACTCCTTCTGCCTTTCCGATTTTTTCTCTGACAATTTTTCCGGCAAAAAAACGATACGAGATTCTGTTTTCCGCAGAAACCGGATATAATAAAAAGAGGATTTTTCAAATTCCCGACGATAGTTCTTGCATCTCTTTCTTGAGAATGGTAATATATTCCATATATTATCTGTAATATTATT
Organism: uncultured Clostridia bacterium; assembly: GCA_944388495.1. Classification (GTDB taxonomy): domain Bacteria; phylum Bacillota; class Clostridia; order Peptostreptococcales; family Anaerovoracaceae; genus Alangreenwoodia. The sequence goes on from CALXIZ010000049.1 coordinate 5,876, forward strand.
CCATTTTGGTATCTTCTCCGGAAAGCAGTCCTGCGTCATATCGCACGACCCGCTCTTTCGGAGAACGAAGGATCTGAAAGGAAACGGGAAAGAGAGGGAGAAACGAGACGACAAAAAAGAAAAAAGGAGATCCGAAGCAAACAGATACTTCGAAAAGAACAAACACGTCGGGATTTTTAATGAAACCGAAAATCGATTTCGCCTTTAAGGAAATCATGTTCGAGGAAGCGGTCCGAAACGGCTTTCTTTCCGCTGTGCTGCAGCTCCGTCCGGAAACGATCCGA
>CALXIZ010000050.1 GCA_944388495.1 uncultured Clostridia bacterium
CGATGTGAAAAAGGGGCCATCCGTGACCCGATATGAAATTCAGCCGGATACGGGAGTAAAAGTGAACAGTATCGTCCGTTTGGCGGATGATATCGCACTCAATCTTGAGGCGAAAAGTCTGAGAATAGAGGCTCCTATTCCCGGAAAAGCCGCTGTGGGAATCGAAGTGGAGAATGATAAAACATCTGTCGTGACACTCAGAGAAATGATCGAGTCGGACGCGTTTCAGAAAGCGGAATCGAAGATCAGCTTCGTGGTAGGTGAGGACATTTCCGGCAACTCGGTGGTAGCAGACCTGAAAGGGATGCCTCATCTTCTGATCGCAGGTGCCACAGGGTCGGGAAAGAGTGTCTGCATCAATTCCATTATCCTCAGTATGCTGTATAAATCGACGCCGGACGAGGTAAAATTCATTCTCATCGATCCGAAGGTGGTGGAACTGGGAAATTACAACGGAATACCTCATATGCTGATCCCTGTCATCACCGATCCTTCGAAGGCGGCGGCGGCTCTGGCATGGGCAGTGCAGGAGATGAATGACCGCTACCGGAAGTTTGCGGAGACGGGCTCCAGAGATCTGAAATCCTACAACACAAAGATGAAGCGTGAAGAGGCGGAGGAAAAAGTGCTGCCGCAGATTGTCATCATCATCGACGAGCTGGCGGATCTGATGATGGCGGCGCCCTCTCAGGTGGAGGAAGCGATCTGCCGTCTCGCGCAGCTGGCAAGAGCGGCGGGAATGCATCTGATTGTCGCGACACAGCGTCCGTCCGTCGACATCGTGACAGGTCTGATCAAGGCAAATATTCCGTCCCGTATCGCATTTGCCGTCTCTTCCCAGTTTGATTCGCGGACGATCCTGGACCGTTCGGGAGCGGAAAAACTGGTCGGAAAAGGCGATATGCTGTTCAGTCCGATCGGCCGGGCTCAGCCGGAAAGACTGCAGGGACCTTTTGTCACGGATGATGAAGTCAGTGCGGTCATCGAATTCTGGAAAGAGCAGGCGGAAGACACGGAAGCATCCCGAAAGATCATGGAATCCATCAATACGGTGAAAGTAAACGTCTCCGATGAAGACGAAGAGGATGAACTTCTGGAAGAGGCTGTCAGACTTGTGGTGGACGCAGAGCATGCATCGGCTTCCATGCTGCAGAGAAGGTTCCGCATCGGGTATAACAGAGCAGCGCGTCTGGTGGATATCATGGAGGCGCGGGGAATCATCGGACCGAGCGAGGGCAGTAAGCCCCGCCGTGTTCTCATTTCAAAGGAAGAATATTACGGAACCTCTGCGGAAAGCGGAGACGGCGGACAGAACGCGGAGGTTTCAGAAGCGGGCCGGAGTGCGGAAATGCTCCGGGAGGAAAATACGACAGGAGATTATAATATATAAATGAAGATTTTCATCAATACACTGGGATGTTCAAAAAATACGGTGGATTCGGAGAATGCGGCGGCACTTCTGGAGGAGCACGGACACATCATCGTCGGATCTCCTGAAGAGGCGGAGGTGATTCTCGTCAATACGTGCGGATTTATCCGGGATGCCAAAGAAGAATCTATCGATACGATTCTGGAAATGGCGCAGTACCGGGAGAACGGGGCGGTTCTCGCGGTTTCGGGCTGCCTGACCCAGCGGTATGCACAGGAGCTTTTCGGGGAGATTCCGGAAATCGACATTCTGACGGGAGTAAATGAGTATGAACACCTTCCGCAGATTCTTGAGCAGTATCAGCAGGAGAAAAAAAGAATCATACAGACGGGAAGGGAAGCGGAGGAATACTGTGAGATTTCTGTGAGAAAGCCGGAGTCTGACGTCTCTTATGCTTACCTGAAAATTTCGGAAGGATGCGACAGAGTCTGTTCTTACTGTATCATTCCTTCCATACGCGGCCATTACCGCAGCAGAAAGATGGAGAATATCATACGGGAAGCGGAATTTCTGGCTTCCCGCGGATGCAGTGAAATCATTCTGATCGCACAGAATGTCACGGCCTACGGAAATGACCTTTACGGAAAACCGATGCTGGCAGATCTTCTGAAAAGACTGTGCTCTGTGGAAAAAATTCACTGGATCCGCCTGCTGTACTGCTATGAAGATGAAATCACAGATGAACTGATCGATACGATGCGGACAGAAGAAAAGATCTGCAATTACATCGATATTCCTCTGCAGCATGTCAGCGACAGGATTCTTTCGGAAATGAACAGAAATTCCACTTCATCATCGATCCGAAGGACGATCGACCGTCTGCGGGAAGCGATTCCCGATATTCATATCCGGACCACGTTTATCACGGGATTTCCCGGAGAATCGGAGGATGATTTTGAGGAACTATGCGACTTTGTACAGGAGGTACGTTTTGACAGGATGGGAGTGTTTTCCTATTCACAGGAGGAAAATACTCTGGCAGGCGAACGTCAGGATCAGGTTCCCGAGGAGGTGCGCGACCGCAGGAGAGATTCTCTGATGGAAATGCAGCGTATGATTTCTCTGGAAAAAAATCAGCGGAAAACGGGCAGCATTTTCGAAGTGATGGTAGAAGAACACGAGGAGGAAAATACTTATCTCGGCAGGACGCGCTATGACGCTCCGGAGATCGATGACGGCGTCATATTTACGTCAGAACGTGCTCTGAAACCGGGTGAATACGTCTTTGTCGAAGTTACCGACGCTTTTGACTATGATCTGTGCGGCAGAATTGCAGAAAGCGGTGCGGTGAAAAATACAGAAAATCAGAAAGAAGGTAAAAAATCATGAATCTTCCCAATAAACTCACGACGATGAGAATGATCCTCGTTCCGGTCTTTATCGTCCTGTACCTGACGGGTTACAGCTATGCTTCGGCAGCGGTTTTTGTCATCGCTTCGCTGACAGACTTTCTCGACGGTCATCTGGCAAGAAAATATAATCTTGTCACGAATTTCGGAAAGATCATGGATCCGCTGGCGGATAAACTGCTTGTAACATCGGCATTCGTGTGCATGGTACAGACGGGAATCGTACCGGGCTGGATGGTGATCGTGATTTTGGCGAGGGAATTTGCCATTACGGGGCTCAGGTCGGTTGCTGCAAGCGAGGGCATCGTCATCGCGGCGGCCTGGTCGGGAAAAATAAAAACAGTGACTCAGATGATCGCCGTCATTTTTCTTCTGATCGGCAACTGGCCGTTCAGCCTGATCGGATTTCCGTTTGCACAGATCATGCTCTGGATCGCCGTGGTCATGACGATTTATTCCGGTATCGAGTATCTTTACAGGAGCAGAGAGCTCTTCCGGTCGAGATAGCGCAGAAAACAGAATTGAGATGAAAGGGAAAGGAAAACTGACATGAAATCAGCAGTCATATCTGTAGGAACGGAACTTCTCTTCGGTCAGATCGTCAATACGAATGCGGCATATCTGTCTCAGGAACTGAACAATATGGGGATCGACGT